>NZ_CP017077.1:0-320268 GCF_001742225.1 Novosphingobium resinovorum
GACACGCGAACCTCCCTATCATCGCGCCGGTGACGGGAGAGGCTGATGGCAGGCAGGATCGGGCAATGGACAGCGCGTCTAACCGGCTTCTCGACGCCGCTTTTCGGGGCGTCGTGGCAAGCGCCCACGGCCGAGCGCGACGTTGCAGCGCAACTGCTTGCGCGGCTCGAAGATCGCCGTGTGCTGTACAGCCCGAGCGAGGCGGAAGTGCCGCATCACTGCGTGCAGTCGGTAATCGACGAATCCTTCAGTCCGCAAAAAGGTCCTTCAACTGCCCGCCCGCGTCGGCAAGGCGCCCCACATCGGGCGTCGCGCCCGCTTCGACCAGCTTGCGGCCCTGCACGTAGTCCTTGACCATGTTCACGCAGTCCAGCGCCACGACCTTGCCCTGCTTGAGGTAGACCACCGAGAAGCTGCGCCCCCTCGACGTCGCCGCGCGTCACCGTCTGGTCGAAGCCCATGTTGATCCCGGCCGTCTGCAGCTTGAGATCATACTGGTTCGACCAGAACCACGGGAACGCCTTGTAGGGCTTCTCGTCCCCGCAGATCGCCTTGGCCACACACGTCGCCATGTCGTTGGCGTTCTGCACCGATTCCACGCGCATCACCGTGCCGCCCGCATAGTCGCAGGCGAAGGCCGCGCAGTCGCCGATCGCGTAGATGTCCGGCAGCGAGGTGCGGCAGAACTCGTCCACGTCCACGCCGTTGGCGCCCGAGGCGCCCGCCAGGATCAGCGGGCCCACGGCAGGGACGATGCCGATGCCGACGATCACCGCCTCGGCGGGGATCACCTCACCATCGACCAGCTTCACGCCCGTTACCCGGTGGCCGTCGCCTTCGAGGCATTCCACCGCAACGCCGGTGCGCAGATCGACGCCGTGATCGCGGTGTTCCTTCTGATAGAATTCGGACAGCTCCTCGCCCGCGACGCGCGCCAGCACGCGCGGCAGGGCTTCGAGCAGGACCACGCTCAGCCCCATCTTCGACAGCACCGCCGCCGCCTCGAGCCCGATGTAACCGCCGCCGATAACGACGATGTTCTTCGTGCCCGCATCGACCTCGGCCATCAGCGTGTCGCAGTCCTCGCGGGTGCGCACCGCGTGGACGCCCGCAAGCTCGGCGCCGCCACACGACAGGCGCCGCGGATCGCCGCCGGTCGCCCAGACCAGCTTGCCGTAGCCGAAGGTCGTGCCGTTCGAGAGCGTCAGTTCCTTCGCCTCGGCGTCCACCTTGGTGACTTCGGTGGAGAGCCTGAAGATCACTTCCTTCTCGGCCCAGAACGTCGGCGGGCGAATGTATAGCCGGTCGAAGGTCTTCTCGCGCGCGAAGTACTCCTTCGAGAGCGGCGGACGCTCGTAAGGATGCTCCGGCTCGCGGCCGATGACGGTGATGGTTCCGGTGAACCCGTTCTGGCGCAGGGCAAGCGCACACTGCGCTCCCCCATGTCCCGCTCCCACAATGACGACGTCGGCTCTGCCCTTACCGTTCGTGTTAAGGCCCGCCACCGTGTCTTGCAAATTGCTTCCCACGTTATCGCCCGACGATCGAGTTTGTGAAATAGTCAGAGGCCGACCGACGACGTATCACCAGCTTGCGTTCCAACAGTTCGCCTTCGGCGGAGCAAACAGTCGCCTCGTTGAAACGCCCCAATAACTTCAGATCACCGTAGACATGTGTGGCGAGCAACCCGAAAATACGCACGATCTCAGCATGGCTATAACCGCTGGAGGGGACTGCAGCTTCATAGCGCATCGCTGCCCCCTCCGGGTCGCGGGCAATCTGCCGGATCACCTGCAGGGTCGCACGCACGAACCTGCGCAGGACCTTCGGCTTCGCCGCGATCGTGGTTTCCGACGCCATGATCGCCTGCGCCATCGCCGGATAGATCGCATCCAGTTCCCGGTAGTCGAGCCTGACGCCCTCGCGTTCGGCCTTCACGCCCCAGTCGACCGTCCCGATGAATCCATCGATGCGGCGCGAACCGAGCGCGGCGATCAGTTCGGCCGGAGGGCGCGCCTGCGTGCTGATCCGCAGGGAGCTTCCGGGCGAGCCCTCCGCCATCTTCTGCACCGCGTAATACGAGGTGTCCTTCAGCGACGGCACATCGATGGCCTTGCCCTCGAAGCTACCCGACGTCTCGAAGCTGTCGTGCCGCGTGACAAGCGTGAGGAAAGAATGCCGGCCCAGCAGCGCGATGCCCTTGACCGGTAGATCCGCCGCGCGCAGCAGGATCGGCGTATCGCCGCTGGCCCCGCCAAGATCGCCCTCGCCGCGCGCCAGAGCCTCGCCGACGTTGAAGCCGCCCGGAACCATGACGAACCGGACGTCCAGCTTTCCGCGGCGGTAGCGCCCCTCCTGCTCCGCCAGCAGGAACGGGGCGAGCACGATCGCCTCCCTGGGCGCGGGCAACAGGTACGTGACCTTGTCAGCGGGCCGGGCAAGCGCAGGCTGCCCGAGAATGGCGGCGGCGGCGAAGGCGAGCGTGCAGAGCGCCCGTCGACGGCTGCGCCTGCCGAGAGCGAAGCCCATCATGCGAACCGCGAAACGCCGCCCGCCACTTCCAGCGCGGCGCCCGTGATGAAGCCCGCAGCAGGAGATGCCAGGAATACGATCGCCGCTGCCGTCTCCTCCGGTTCCCCGAAGCGCTCCAGCGGAATGTGCTTTTCGCGCGCGAGACCGGCGAGCCATTCCTGGTACGTGACGCCCGGAGCCGCCCGCTCCCTGTAGCGGCGCTCCCACTGACCGCTGTTGACGGTGCCGATGAGGATGGAGTTCACCCGCACCTTGGGCGCCAGTTCGACGCTGAGCGACTTGACCAGGTTCTGCACACCGGCCCGCGCAGCGGAAGTGCAGACCATGTGCGGTTCCGGCTGGCGCGCCAGCAGCGAATTGACGACCACGACCGCGCCCGCATCGCTGGCCTGCAGCAACGGCAGGAACGTGCGGGTTGGATGTATCACACTGAAGAACTTGAGTTTCAGTTCCGCGTCCCAGTCCGTGTCGAGCGTGCTGGCGAACGTGCTCAGGCGCGCCTGCCCGGCATTGTTGACGAGAATATCGACCTTGCCGAAGCGACTGACCGTGTTCTCGGCCAGGCGCTGCACGGCCTCGGGATCGAGCACGTCGCAGGCTTCGGCATGGAGATTGTCCCCGCCGCCAAGCTTCGCGACGGCGCTGTCCAGGCGCTCCCGATCACGGCCACAGATCACCACGCTCGCGCCGTCGTCGAGGAAACGGCGTGCGGTGGCGAGGCCGATGCCGGACGATCCGCCGGTGACGACCGCGACGCGGCCTGCGAGACCCAGATCCATAGCTTCAGTTTCCTCTTGCGCGATCGACGGCGGCCAGGACCGGCCGGATCGCCTCGTTGAATTGCTGCGGGCCTTCGGTCGCAAATGCATGACCAAGGCCCGGTATTTCAATGCCTTGCGCGCCCACGAAGGCCTCGGCGATGCGGCGGCAGCCGGCGGGCGGTGTCACCACGTCTTCCCCGCCCCACACCACCATACCGGGCAGCGAGACGCCATCCAGCAAGGCCGGGAGGTCGCTGGCGGCGAGCAGGCGCACCGCCTGTTCGTAGCCGTCCGGGTTCACCGATGCCATCGCGCTGCGCACCAGCGCACGCACTTCGGGCAAGGCCTTGTCGGTGACGAGGCGCATGGCGCGGCGCTCGGCCATGCCTTCGGGGCCAAGCTCGCGAATGTCGGAAATCCGCCGCGAAATGGTCTCCGGGAGGTCCGCGCCCGGCGGCACCGCATAGCCGGTCGCCGGGCTGGCAAGCACCAGCGCCGCCACCCGCGACGGTGCGATCCGGGCCGCCGCCGTCGCCATGATCGCCCCCAGCGACTGCCCGACAAGGATGCACTGAGCGGCACCCAAGTGGTCCATAAGGCGCCACAAGGCCCCGCCATAGTCCCCGGCGACGGGAGCAGCGGCCGGCAAGGGCACGCTGCCGCCGTACCCCGGCGCATTCCAGGCGATCACCCGCCGCTCGGCGGCGAACGCCTCGAACTGCCCCACCCAGCTTCCGGCATTGGAGCCGATGCCGTGCAGCAGGACGAGCGGCGTCCGCGTGCCCTCTCCGGCCTCGCGCCAGCTGAACTCGGCACCTTCGCGCAGCGGGGCAATGGCGTCGAGGCGTGCGGAAAGATCAGGCGGCGCGAGGTCCATTATGCGTCCGCGTTGATCGGCTTGGGACGCTTCACCTGCGAGAGCGGGTGCTCGGGCGGATACGTCGGCGTCTCGGGAACGTTGGTGCCCAGGCACACGATCATCAGCGCTTCCTCGATGCCCTCGTTGACGAGGCCGCGATAGATGCCCGCCGGGACCGAGACGAGATCGCGCTCGCGCACGTAGGTCTCGTAATATTCGTCCTCGGCCTCGAACATCAGCTTCACCTTGTTGCCCTTCAGGATGAAGAACACTTCCTCGACGTCGTCGTGGAGGTGGAGCGGGCCTTCGCAGCCTGCGGGGAGCACCATCGTCGAGAAGGTGAAGTGCTCTGCCGCGACGGTGTTGGTGTCGTTGGCAACGCCGGTGGCGCCGGTGCCGACGTAGCGCATCTGGGCGCGCTTGTACTTGGGATCGAAGTCGGCCTGGAATTTCAGGGCGTTCCAGTCCAGCTTGCGTGTCTCATAGCGCGCCAGGCGGCTGTCGACCCATTCGGCGAGGGTCTTGCCCTCGGGCACGATCTTGTTGCGCGCGGGCGCTGCGGTGTCTTCCATCACTGTTCCTCCTGAGATTTCGAGATCAGGCGCCGCGTGCCTGGCGCCGTGTATTGCCGTCAATGCCGCCCGCGATGGCCCATTCGGCGAACAGTTCGGGCCTCCGCTCGAACTCGCTGGGCACCCAGTCGGCGGTGCAGTAGTCGTCGTCGGCGTAGAACTCCCACGAGCCGCCCATCGGGCTGCGGAAGTACCAGAAATAGGCCGACGAGATCGGATGGCGGCCCGGACCGATATCGGTGGTCCAGGCCTTCGCGCTCATCGACAGGCCGCTGCCGAAGACCTCGTGGATGTTGCCCACGGTGAAGGCCACGTGGTTGACGCCGGGCTTGCCGGGACGACGCAGCACGAAGGCATCGTGGTGCGGCCCGGGCGTGCGGCAGCGCAGGAACGCGGCGTGGCCGGGGTAGCTGTCGCTGACCACGAAGCCGAGGCGCCTGGTGAAGAAATCCAGCGTCGCGTCAAGGTCATCGATGAACAACACGACATGGCCGATGCCGATCGGCGCGGGCCTGGTGTAGACCGTCGAGCGGCTGTCCACGCGATTGGCGCGGCCGGGGCCGTTGACCAACTGCACATCCGCTACCGCTTCGCCGCGCTGGCGCACACGGAAGCGGTGGGTGAAGCCGGTGGGATCCTTGATGCTGAGCAGGCCATCGGCGTCCGGCGCGGCATCGCTGCCAAGACGCAGCGCCAGCGCGGCAAGTGCAGCCTCGTCGGTCACGCCCCAGGTGACGGCGCGCAAGCTGGCGCCCTCTTCCACGCCGGGTGCCAGGGCCGGATCGTCGCAGTGGCGCACTTCGACTTCGGCGCCGTCACGGGTGACGTAGCGCAGGCAGGCGGAATCGCTGCCCGCGTCGGTCAGGCCCCAATCGCCGAGGAAACGCGTGGCTTCGGCAAGGTCGGTGGTCGAAAACTGGACCGCTTCGATGCCGGTCAGGCTGCTGTCGTGGAGGGCCATGCCCGTTCTCCATTGGAATTGACGAACGCTGCAGGCGATCCGCCCATCAGCGCAGAAATGGTATCGGCCGCCTCGATCACCGCGGCGCGCACGCGCACCGCCTCGGCGGCGCTGGCGCCCGCGCGGGTGGCGTTGATCGCGGCGGCAATGCTGTCACCGCGCTCGCGCACCGGCGCGGCGACGACGGCGAGGCCGGTCTCGTAATAGCCGTCGCTGGCCAGGCACCCGGCGGCGCGGTCCCGTTCAAGCTGCTCCAGCAAGGCCTGCAGCGAGGAAGGCACCGCATCGCCGCGATCGCCGAAGACATGGGCTTCGTAAAGCGCCGCAACGTCCGCGCCGGCCAGCCCGGCCAGCAGCACGCGCCCCATCAGGGTCGCGTGGGCGGGCAGCGTGGCGCCGACCGAGACGTTCTCGGTCACCGCGCCCTCGCCCCGGCAGCGCACGAGGTAGAGGATCGAGGCGCCCTGCCGAACCGCCAGGTTGGTGGTCCAGCCGGTGCTCGCGCTCAGCGCTTCCAGCACCGGCCGCGCCAGCGCGACGACATCCTGCGAGGCGAGGAATTCGTGCCCCAGCAGCAACACCCCGGCGTCGAGCGCATAGCGCCCGTCGCCGTCGCGCCGCAGCAGCCCCATGTCGACCATCTCGGCCAGCAGCCGGTGCAGGCTGGAGCGCGGGATGCCGAGCGCCGCGCCGAGATCGGCGGCGCCCAGCCGGGGCCGCTCGCGCCCGAACTGGCGCAGCACCCTGACCCCGCGTTCCAGGGAGGACTCGGGCATGGGCTCAGGCCCGCTCGTGCTCGCAGGCAGGCTCGGACGCGCTCGCGACTTCGGCCGCCGCCAGCTGGTCGAGCATGCGGCGCAGGCGCACGATGCCCCCGTCGTGGGCGTAGAGCGCTTCCTGTTCGCGGGCCTTGTCGTCCATGCCTTCGAGGATCAGGCGATCCTGCTCCAGCACGTCCCAGTGCAGCGATTCCAGACGCGCACGGTAGAGGAACTTCCACGCATTGCGCGACCAGCCCTGTACCTTGCGGCAGCGCCAGAAGAACACGCGGCAGCTGGTCTCGTCCACCGGCACGACCATGCCGACGATGCCGAACGAGCCGCCCGGCCCTGCCGACTTGCCATAGGGGATCGACAGGCGCAGCCACAGCGCGCCGGTAACGCCCACTTCGGTCCAGTCGAAGTTGACGCCGGTCTGGTTGGTCTTCTCGAAGACGAAACCGGACTCGGTGTCGCGCGCGCGCATGGTCGCGGTCTTGTCGCCTTCGGCCATCGAATGGCTCTGGGCGTGCAGGTACGCGCCGTGCATCGGGTCCATGACGTTGTCGACGGCATAGCGCCAGTTGCACTTCCAGTGCGCGGTGCACAGGATGTCGGCCCATTCGCCGCCGGAGATTTCCTCAGGCAGTTCGAGCGGCGCAGGCTCACCCTCGCCGAACCAGACGAAGATCGCGCCTGCGCGTTCCACTGCCGGGAAGGCACGGTTGAGCTGGCGGCCCTTCATCACGCACTTGGCGAGCGCGGGAATGTCCTCGATCCGACCTTCGCCGTTCACTTCGACGCCGTGGTACCAGCAGGCGACGCGGTCGCCCAGGTTCCAGCCCATCGACAGCCGCGCGCCGCGATGCGGGCAGCGGTCGTCGATCGCCTTCACGCCGCCGTCGGCGTCGCGCCATAGGACGATGCGCTGCGACAGGCGGGTCAGGCCCAGCGGCGCCTGTTGGAGCATCCAGCTGGGCGCGACGGGATACCACATCTCGCGCAGGCCTTCGTTAAGGCGCTGGCCTGCGGTGATGGGGCTCGCTGCGATCTTGGCGGGAGCGTTCATGCGGCGATGCCTCCGGAAACGGGCTGGAAGAGCGCCTGGCCGAGACGATCGAGTTCGGCATCGAGCGTCGGCTCGGTCCACGCGGCGCCGTCAGGCGCGCGGCTGCCGCCGGCATTGAGCGCGGCGACGAGTTCGGGAAACTCGAACGCGCCGGCATCGAACGCGGCGGTCAGGGCCTGCGACAGCGCCTGCTCGAACGGATCGAGCGGACCGCCGCGCGTCTGGAAGACGAAGTTGTCAACCTGATCGGGCTCTTCGATGAAGCGACCGCCGCCCTTGGCGTCGCCGGTTTCGGCGAGATAGAGATTGTACCGCATCGCGACCCTCATGTTTGATATACGAACCATTGTCTACGATATGGGATTGGTGCCGCAACGAAGCCTACCTGTCAAGCGGGGCTGATTGCGTCCGGTTTCGAGACTCCGATTTCGGGCTTTGCAAGGCGATATGTTTGACATAGGAATAATCCGTCTCAATTATGATACATGAGGGCCGCATCCATGACATCTGACGGCTCCGCACTTGCGGAATCGAACCTGGGCTATCCCGGCTGGCGCGTGCTCGCCGCCGCGGTGATCGGCCTCGCCTTCAGCCCCGGCCCGATGATCTTCGGCACTTTCGGCCTGTTCGCCCCGCATTTCGTATCCGAACACGGCTGGAGCCGCGGCGCGATCATGCTGGCGCTGACCTTCTTCAACGTCGCAGGCGTGCTCGTCTCGCCGCTGACGGGATCGCTGCTCGACCGGCATGGCGTGCGCCGCCTGCTTTTCCCGGCAATGATCGCGCTGGCCCTCGGGTTCCCGGCGCTCGCCTATCTGGCGGGAAGCCTGCCGCTGCTGTACGCCGTGACCTTCGCATGGGGTGCAACGACGGTGGCGACTCAGAGCATCAGCTATTCCAAGCTCATCACCGGCTGGTTCGTGCAGCATCGCGGCCTTGCCATCGGCATCGCGGCAGCGGGCCTCGGCGTCGGCTACGTGGTGATGCCGCTGATCGCGGGCGCCCTGCTCTCGGCTCTCGACTGGCGCGTCGCGCTCTCGGCGCTGGCGCTGCTGGTGATGACGGTGCCATTCTTCTGCAACCTGGCGCTGGCACGTCCGGCTGCCGTGACCGCCACCCTCGCCTCCACCACCGCCGTCGCCGGCCTGACGCTGGCGGAAGCGCGCCGCACCCGCGAATTCGCGCTGATGGCGGCAGCGATCCTGCTCGCCTCGGTGGCGCTCACCGGGATCGTGCCGCATATCTCGCTGCTGGCGCTCGACCACGGGCTCAGCACCGGGCAGGCCGCCGCCGTCGCCTCGGCCTACGGCCTCTCGACGATCGCGGGCCGCGTGCTGGTGGGCTGGCTGGCGGACCACTTCCCGGTGCCGCGCGTCGCCATCGCCTTCTTCGCCTGCTCGGCGCTGGGCTTCGTGCTGGCGGTGAGCGTGGGCGCGCATGCGGGTATGGGGTTGCTGGTCATGGTGGCACTCACGATCGGCCTCGGCTTCGGCGCGGAGAGCGACGTCATCGCCCTGTTCATCAGCCGCTACTTCGGCCAGCGCGCCTTCGCGGCGATCTACGGCTACCTGCTGGCGGCGTTCCTCGTCGGCTCGTCGATCGGCCCGGCGCTGTTCGGCTTCGTACGCGACGCCAGCGGCGGCTACGGCGCCGTGATGACCATCGCCACCGGCCTGATGGCAGCGGCCTGTTGCGCGCTGGCGCTGCTGCCGGTGACGAAGCGCGAGCCGGTACCGGCATGATCGTCGCCAGCTTCGAGGAGCTTGCGGCGGCGGTGCGGGACCGGCGCGTCCTGCTGTTCGCCGGCGCCGGCCTTTCGATGAGCGTCGGCCTGCCTTCGTGGCACGAGCTGATAGACCACATGAAGCGCGAACTCGGGCTGGAGGACATGCCGCACCAGTCCGGCTGGTCCTACCAGACTCTATCGGAATACTACCGCCTCAAGAACGGCAGCATCGGCCCTTTGCGCAGCTGGATGGACCGCACCTGGTCGGTCTGCAGCGACAAGGTGCGGGAATCGGAAATCCACGAGATCATCGTCGATCTCGATTTCCCGCTGGTCTACACCACCAACTACGACAACAACCTTGAGATCGCCTATCAGGCGCACGCGCGCGAGTTCGTCAAGGTCGCCAACACCAGCGACATCGTCAACGCCGAGCGGGGCCTGCCGCAGATCATCAAATTCCACGGCGACTTCGACGATGACGAATCGCTGGTCCTGGCCGAAACCGACTACTTCCGCCGCCTCGCGTTCGACTCCCCGCTCGACATCAAGTTCAAGGCCGACGCGATGGGCCGCACGCTGCTGTTCCTGGGCTACAGCATGTCGGACCTCAACATCCGCATGCTGCTCTACCGGCTGTGGCAGATGTGGCAGGAATCGGGGCGCGAGCGCGATCGGCCGCCGTCCTTTGTGTTCTCACCCAAGCAGGACCCGGTGCAGCAGATGGTGCTGAGCCAGTGGGGTATCCGCGTGCTGCACGAAACGGCGGACGATCCTTCGGCCGCCACGCTCAAGTTCCTGCGGCGCCTGCGCGACGCGGTGAGGAACGGGGTCGGTGCGGAGCTGAAGTAGCCCTCACATCCCTGCCCGGTACCCCAGCCCGCGCGAAATCTCCATGCCCGCGCGCTCCACTTGCGTGGAGATGCGGCCCTCAAACGTCTCGCGATCAAAAGTGTTGATCGGGCAGCTGATCGAGATCGCTGCCGCCACTTCGCCCGAGGCGTCATAGACCGGCACCGCAACACTGGCGACGTTGCTGTCGTAGAACCCCCAGCTCACCACCGTCCCGCGCTTGCGGTCGCCTTCGACGAGGCTGACGAGATCGCCCATGCTGTCGGGTGTGGCGTCGGTGTACTTGGTGAACTCGAAGCTCTCGTAGAGTGCCACGACTTCCGACAGGCTCATGTTCGCCAGCAGGACGCGGCCCGGCGCGGTGGCGTGCGCGGGCAGGCGCGAGCCGACGGTGACGGCGCTGATGAGGCTGGTGTTGCCCTGGAACCGCGCGATGTAGACCGCGTCGCGCCCTTCGCGCACCACCAGATGCGTCGAAGTGCCAGTGTCGTCGCGCAGGTGCGCAAGGATTGGGTTGGCGACTTCGATCAGATCCTTCCCCGCGAGGAAGCTGTAGCCGAGTTCCAGCACCCGGCTGCCCAGCTGGTAACGCTTGCCGTCCGCGATGCGCCGCAGATAGCCTGCATATTCAAGCGTATAGACCAGCCGGAACGCGGTCGAGCGGGTCGCGCCGATCTGGCGCGCCACTTCGGCGACGGTCTGTTCCTGTCGTTCGCGGGTAAAACTTTGCAGAACCTGCAGACCCCTGACGAGGCCGGGCACGATGTAGCGCTCGTCGATATCCGGCGAAGTTTCGGGATGGGTCATCGTGTCTCGACTACTAAACAGGAGCCGAAGTCTTTGACTGGCAATTACCCCTGGATCAACCCCAGCCTATGGGTTCTTCGGACATTCCCCAGTAAATCGCTTTCTGGTTCATGTAGGCCTGAATCCAGTGCCGCCCCTTCTCACGGCCGAGGCCGCTGTCCTTCACGCCGCCGAACGGCGTGGAGGAGCTGAACTGCTTGTAGGTATTGATCCAGACCGTGCCTGCCTCGATCCGGCGCGCGATGCGCCAGGCGGCCTTGTAGTCGCGTGTCCAGATGCCGCAGGCGAGGCCGTATTCGTTGTCGTTGGCCTGCGCGACGAGGTCTTCCTCGTCCCGCCACGACAGGACCGCCAGCACCGGGCCGAACACTTCCTCGCGGCAGATGGTGTCGGTGTTGGTCACGGTGTCGAGGATCGTCGGCGGATACCACGCGCCCTCGGCGAATTCGCCTTGCGGCACTTCGCCGCCGCACAGCACGCGCGCGCCCGCCGCCACGGCGGCATCGACCATCGCGGCGACATGGTCGCGGTGGCGGTGGTGGATCATCGGCGCCATCTGCGTGCCCGGCGCATCGCCCCGGCCCATGCGCAGCGCCTTCGCGCGCTCAACCAGGCGGCTGACGAACTCCTCGCGGATGCTTTCATGCACGAACAGGCGCGAACCCGCGATGCACGACTGCCCGGTGGAGCTGAACACGCCGTAGAGCACGCCCGCGATCGCCTCCTCGATGTCGGCATCGGGGAAGACGATGGTGGGCGACTTGCCGCCCAGTTCGAGCGAGACCGGCATCAGCTTGCTCGCCGCGATTTCCGCGATGCGCACGCCGGTGACGGTGCCGCCGGTGAAGGAGACCTTCTTGACGAGCGGGTGGCGCACCAGCGCATCGCCGATCACCCGGCCCGGCCCCGGCAGGACCGAGAGCAGCCCCTTGGGTAGACCGGCGCGGTAGGCCAGCCGCGCGAAGAACAGCGAGACCAGCGGCGTCCATTCGGCGGGCTTGAGGATCACGGCATTCCCCGCCGCCAGCGCGGGTGCGACCTTCTGGGCGTCGCTGGCGATCGGGGAATTCCACGGCGTGATGGCAGCCACCACGCCAAGCGGTTCGTGCACGGACATCGTCACCCACGGCCCGCGCGAGGGCGTCAGGTCCTCGTCGAGCGTCTCGAGCGTCGATGCGACATAGCGGAAGGTGCCCGCCGCCGACATCGCGAGGGCGCGGGTTTCGGTCAGGGTCTTGCCGGTGTCGCGGGTCTGCAGCGCGGCGATCGCGTCGGCATGGGCCTCGATCATGTCGCCGATGCGGTAGAGCACGCGGGCGCGCTCATGGGCCTTGAGATTACGCCACGCCGGATCGGCCATGGCAGCCTGCCCCATCGCCACCGCGTCCTCGACATTGTCCAATCCGGCGATGCCGTAATCGGCGACCAGCGTGCCGTCGGTCGGATCGATGCTGCGCGCGGTGCCGCCGCTGCCCGGCCCGAACAGGCCGCCCACGCAGATTTCGGAAAAGTCGACGTCGGAAAGCAGCTGGGTCATGGCCAAAGTCCTGACAAGTTCTCAGATAACGATCGGTGCTGCCATGCCGTGAAGCAGGCGCACGATGCTGTGCGCAGTCAGCGCGGAAGTCTTGGGGTTGGCCGCAGAGGGCGCACCGGCGATGCGGACTTCGAAGGAGCCGTCGGCGCCTTCGAAGCTCAGCTCGTGGACATTGGTGGCGATCGTCGGATCGGCAACCAGTTCCACCTCGGTACGGTCGAAGCCGATGCCTGCCAGCGCCACGGTGGCCGCGACGTTGGAGTTCTTCGGGTACGTCAGCGCGGCTTCGCGCGCATCGCCCCGGAAGAACACGGCAGGTTCGATCAGCGCGGCGAGGTCGAGGAGATCTTCGGCAGGCGTACCGCGCCATGCCAGCGCAGGCTTGCGACCGGTGTAGCGCACACGCTCCAGCCCGCCCAGACGCGCAGCGGAAAGCCCCTCGATCCCGGCCATCGCGCCCGACGCGAGGACGAGCTGTACGCCGCCTTCCTCGGCCGCTGCGGACAGTGTCTCCGCGAGCGCCGGATCGGCCAGCGCGCCAGTGGAGACGATCATCAGGGACAGTCCGGCCCGCAGCACGTCGGCACCATAGGCGCGCACCGCCTCGTGCCCCGCGCACTCAACGATGACGTCGGGGGCGCGGGCCAGCAGGTCGGCCACGGTCTCGACGCGCAGCGCCTCGTCCAGCCCCTCGCGCGGGCAGCGCGCGAGGATGCCGACGATCGGCGCGGCCCCGCCCAGCGCCTTGCGCACGGCGCGCGAAATGCCGCCGTCGCCGATCAGGCCGATGCGCGGGGGTGCGATGCTCGCCATGCTCAGTCCTTGCGCGGCGGGCCGGCGAAGGCCTGCGGGTAGGCGCCGATCGCGAGCATGTCGATTTCGACGATGGCGGCGCCCGGCGTTGCGCGCGCGCGGTCGAGCGCGGCGCCGACTTCGGCGATGTCGCTCACCTTCTCATGGCGCAGGCCGATCGAGGCGGCGACCATCGC
This sequence comes from Novosphingobium resinovorum, assembly GCF_001742225.1. Taxonomy (NCBI): domain Bacteria; kingdom Pseudomonadati; phylum Pseudomonadota; class Alphaproteobacteria; order Sphingomonadales; family Sphingomonadaceae; genus Novosphingobium; species Novosphingobium resinovorum. The sequence continues at coordinate 13,424 of NZ_CP017077.1, forward strand.
GAAGTCCGGCACGCGGATGTTCGAGTAGTGGCGGCGGCCGCCGTACTCCACGTCCTGGATATTGCGGATCACGCCGTAGCCCTTGTCGTTCATCAGCACGAGGGTCACGTCGGGGTCTTCCTCGGCCAGCGTGGCGAGTTCGCCGAGGCACAGGGTCAGGCCGCCGTCGCCGCTCAGCGCATAGGCGCCGCCGGGCGTGCCGAAGGCCGCGCCGATCGCCATCGGCAGGCCCTGCCCGATGCCGCCGCCGACGGCATGGACGCCTGCACGGGTGTTGCCGACCTGCAGGAAGCGGTTGCCCCACATCGAGTTGGAGATCGTCACGTCGCGGACCCATGCCGCATCGGCGGGGAGACGGGCCTGGATCTCGTCGACGAGGCGGTCGTAGGCGCCCAGGCTCTTGCGCATGGCGGCGTGCATCACGTCGCGCGCGGCGCGGATGGTCTCACCCCATGCGGCGTCGTAGGTCTTGTCGTCCAGCGCCTCGAGCAGGCCCGCGAAAGTCGCCTTGACGTCGCCGTGGATGAACAGGTCGTTGGCGTAGCTGCGGCCGTCCGAGGTCTCGTCGGCGTCGATCACCGCGACCTTGGCGGGCAGGCGCAGCTTGTAGATCCACGTCTCGTTGCCGCGCAGACGCGAACCGGCGACGATCATCAGGTCGGCCTCGTCGTAGAGCGCCTGCACTTCCTTCGTGCAGTTGAACGCGCCCAGCGAGATGGCGTGCGTCTCGGCGACGACGCCTCGACCGTTGGTGGAAGTGACGATGGCGATGCCCTTGTCGGCCAGCGCGGTCGCTTCGGCCTCGGCGCCGCGTGCACCCCCGCCCAGCAGGATCACCGGCTTCTTCGCGGCCGCGAGCATGCCCGCCAGCGCGGCGACCTTTGCCGCATCGGTGGCGGGGCGCCTGGGCGAGAGTTCAGGCAGCACGGCGGGCATCGGCATGGCTGCAGCCTGCACGTCCACCGGAATTTCGATCGAAACCGGGCCGGTGGGCGCCGACAGCGCGGCTTCGGCGGCGGCGCGCATCGTCTCGATCACCTGATCGGGCGAGGTGATGCGGAAGGCGGCCTTCGACACCGCGCCCAGCATCTGCATCTGCGCGGGCGCCTCGTGGATGTAGGCGCGGTTGAGGTCGAGGTGCTCCAGTTCGACCTGCCCGGTGATGTGCATGACGGGCGAGCCCGCCGTCAGCGCCTCGACCATCGCACCCGCCGCGTTGCCCGCTGCGGTGCCGGTGCTGGTGAACGCGACGCCCAGGTTGCCGGTGACGCGCGCATGCGCGTCGGCCATGTTGAGCGCGCCGGCCTCGCCCCGCGCGGAGATGTAGCGGATCGCGCCCTGCTCGCCCAGCGGGTCGAGGATCGGCATGTTGTGGATGCTGATGACGCCGAAGACGTGGCTGACGCCCCAGTGCGCCAGCAGCTGCGCGATCAGGGCGCCAACGGTGGTCTGCGTCTCGGTGGTCGCTGCGGTCTGCGTCATTGGGGTGTCGATCACTTCCATGGTGTCAGTTTTTCCGGGGAGGATAGGAAAGGCCGAAGCCGAACGGGTACGCGGTAGCCGCGAAATCGAAGGGCACGTCCTCGGCCTGCTGCTCGACGGAGGCAGCGTCGGCGGGGAGCGCGAAGGGCAGCTTGCCCGTGGGATTGAAAGCGCCCGTAAGCACATCTGCGAGCGCGTCGTCGCCCGAACCGAAGGTGGCGATCATGCCGGGCACGGTGTCGATGAATTCGGCAAGGACGGCAGGACGCTCCATGCTCATGACCACGACGACCGGTTTGCCGGTGGCGACGGCCTTGCGGATCATCGCCAGCTCATCGGCATTGTCGGCGCCCGCGAAGACGGGGGTGCCTTCATGGGTGCGCACGAAGAAGGCCTGCCCGGTTTTGTTGTCGGCATAAGGCGCGTTGACCTTGACGACGATGACGTCGGCCATGGCAGCATCGGTCACGCTGCCCGCCAGCGCCGTGGGCGTCGCGGCGAAGCCTTCCAGCGCCACCTTCTTGCCGGGCGCCAGCGGCAGGACGCCGCCCGCGTTCTTGAGCAGGACGATGGACTTGCGCTGTGCCAGCTCGCCCTCGGCCACGTATTCGGGCGCCTTGACCACGCGCAGCGCAGCTTCGGGATCGACGTAGGGGTTCTCGAAAAGCCCCATCGCGAACATCGGTTCGAGCACGCGCTGCACCGAGACGTCGATGCGCTTTTCGGTCAGCTTGCCCTGCCTGACGAGGTCGATGATGTACGAGGTCTCGTGCTCGCCGCCGAGCTGGTCCATCCCCGCCCAGACCATGCGCCGCTCGCGTTCGATCTTCGGCTCGTCTTCCAGACCCCAGGGCTGGGCATGCATCCAGTCGGTGATGGCCACGCCCTTGAAGTGCATCTTGGTACGCAGCAGGTCGGTCATAACCTTGCGCGAGAAACTGGAGGCGACGGTGTCGGTCCAGGTCGGGATGCCGTAGCTGCCCATCGCGAAGGCCACGCCTGCGCGGAACGACGGCGCGAACGCTTCGTAGTGCAGCTTTTGCAGCTTGCCGGGATAGACTAGCCTCTTGCCATAGGGATTGTGCGGATCGAGGCCGTGCTCCACCGGGCCGTCGCCGGGGAAGTGCTTGACCGTCGCCATGATCCCATCGGGGCCCAGCTTCGTGCCCTGCGCGCCCAGGATGAACTGCGCGGCGAGTTCGCCGTTCAGCTTCGCATCCTCGCCGAAGGTGCCAGGAATGCGATTCCAGCGCGGCTCGCTGACCACGTCGGCCATCGGGTTGAGGATCATGCGAAAGCCCATCGCGCGCAGTTCAGCGGAGGCGACTTCGCCGAAACGATGCGTCAGCGCCGGGTCGCGCGCCGCGCCGAGCCCGATTTGGTCGGGCCAGCTGGAGGTGATCTTCACGCGGTCCGGCGGCGGCAGCGCGCCGCCCGGCAGGCGGTTGGTGGTGTGGATCGGGTCGGCGCTGAACACGATCGGCACGCCCAGGCGCGCGCTTTCGGCCATCTCCTGCAGCGCATTGGCCCAGCGCGCGGCATCGGCGGGCGAACCGCCCGGCGAGGTCATGATATAGCGCACATGGCGATTGAGAATGAGATCGCGGGGGCTCGGCTTGTCGGCGCGATCGAAGCCGGGCACGCCCGTCACGTTGACCGGCGGTTTGAGCGCGCCGGGAGGCGGCGGAGCCAATTGGTCGAGCACGGTGCCCCCCGCGCCGAAATAGCCCGAATTCACCGCATGCATCATCATGCCCGCCTTTTCGGGCACAGTCATGCGCGCGGTCAGATCCTTCGCGCGCTTCGCCGCGGGCAGCCGCCAGTCCTCGTAAGGATCGAGGCGGCCGTTGCGGTCGAGGTCGCGAAAACGCAGGCCGTCCACCGTCAGCACCGGCGCGGATCGGGTGCCGATCTCGGGCTGCTGCGCCTTGCCCTCGCGCGCCGCCGCCGGATGGGCGGCCAGCGTGGCGAGAGACAGGGCGAGGATGGACGTCATGCGCGGCATCGGTGATCTCCTAAGGTAAGGAAAGAAGGGGACGCGGCAGTTGGGAGGAGGATGGGTAGGCGCCGCGCCCCCTCGCCGTTTTACCAGCGGAAGGTCGCGCGCACACCATACGTACGCGGCGGCGCGTATTGGCTGCGGATGGCGCCGTAGAGGCCGCTTTGCGCCGCCTCGGTCAGCACGACGCTGTTCTCGAGATTGCGGACATAGGCCTGGACCGACAGGTTCGTATCGTCCGGCACGTACTCGAGGCTGAGGTCGGTGCGGGTGTAGGAACCCTGGCGTTCGGTCGAGCGGTTGTAGTAGCTCATCCACTGTTCCGAACGGTACTGCGTCTGCGCCCGCGCGGTGAACTCGCCGCCCAGCGCCGCGAAGCTCTGCTGGATGCCGGCGTTGATCGACCACTTGGGCGACTGGACGAGGTAGTTGCCCTGGTAGTCCACGGTGCAGACGCCGGCCGTGGTCTTGTTGGTGCAGAAGTCGCGATACTTGGCGTCGAGATAAGTGACCGAGAAGTCGATGCGGCTGCCCGCGAACAGCGCCGCGACGGTCTCCGCCTCGATGCCCTTGATGCGCGACTTGCCAGCGTTGACGACGATCGTGTCGGCGCCGATGACCTGCGAGACCTGCTGGTCCTTGTAGTCATACCAGAAGGCGCTGAGGTTCACCTGCAGCTTGTCGTCGAAGAAGCGGTTCTTCGAACCGAGTTCGTAGGCGATCAGCGTCTCGGGATCGTAGTTGCCGAGGCCGAAGTTGTTGAAGCCGCCCGACTTGTAGCCGCTGTCGACCTTGGCATAGATCATGTTCTCAGGGCTGAGCGTGTAGTCGATGCCGCCGTGCCAGGTCACCTTGGTCCACTTCGCGCGGGTGTCGTCGGTGCCGTAGGTGCGCTCGGCAACGCCGTCGCTGGTGTCCTGCGTCAGGCTGCCGACCCAGCTGTAGCCCTTGCGGCTCTTCATGTCCTCGGTGTAGCGGATGCCGCCCGAGACCCGCAGGTTGTCGAGCAGGTCGTACGACACCTGGCCGAACGCCGCTTTCGAGCGGGTGGTCACGTCATAGTGGTATTCGCGCAGGTTGACCGGCGAGCCGCTGACGTCGTTGTCGAAGAAGTTGGCGAGCGTCAGGTCTTCGTTGAAGTAGTAGAGACCCGCCTGCCAGATGAAGCCCGACTTGTTGTTCGAGGCGATGCGCAGCTCCTGGCTGAAGTCCTCGGACACCTCGTCACGGGTATAGATGTAGTACTTGTCGGCCTGGCCGTCGTTGTCCCAGCGGCTGAACAGGTCCTGCTTCATGTAGCCGGTGATCGAGCTGACGGTCGCGAAGTCGAGGTCGTAGTCGACGCGGCCAAGCGCACGGATGTTGGTGGTGTCCATCTTGCCGCGCGTGCTCAGGTCGAAGTGGGTCGCCGCACCGGCCTTGTCCTTGGGGGTGGTGGTGACGACGCCGTTCACGGTGGTCAGCTTGACGCCGTCGTAGACCGCGCCCGAACCACCCAGGTGCATGTAGTCGCCGCTGAGCAGGACCTTGAGGCGATCGGTCGGCGTCAGCAGGAACTGCACGCGGCCGCCCTTGACGTTGGTGCTGTCGCCGCGACCGGCATCGCCGTTGTTGCGGAAGCCGTCGTTGTAGCGCGAGACCGCCGAGGCGCGCATCGCGACGCCTTGTGCAATGGGAATGTTGACGGCCGCGTCGGCGTTGATCGTGTCGTAGTTGCCGCCCTCGACCGAGACGTAGCCCTCAAGCTGGTCGGTCGGCTTCTTGGTGATGATGTTCACGGCGCCGCCGGTGGCGTTGCGGCCGTAGAGCGTGCCCTGCGGGCCGCGCAGCACTTCGATGCGCTCCAGGTCGTAGAAGCTGGCGTTGATGCCGGTCGGGCGCTGCAGGTACTGGTCATCGATGCTGACCGCGATGGCGCTGTCGCCGATCTCGGTGAAGTCGCGGCTGGCGACGCCGCGGATCGACAGGAACGCCGCACCCGAGCTGGCGCCGATGTTGAGGCTGGGCGAAACCGTGGTCAGGCCCGAGACGTCGGCAATGCCGTTCTTCTTGAGCTGGTCAGGCGTGAAGACCTGCAGCGCGGTGGCGGTCTTCTGGGAGTCTTCCGAACGCTTTGTGGCGGTGACGACGATCTCGCCCAGGCCTTCGTTCTCGGCGGCGGGCGCCTGCGCATCCTGCGCGGCGGCGACGTGCGGCAAAGCGGCGACGGCGATCGCCAGCATGGAACTCGTGAATGCACTGCGGCTGAACATGGAAAACTCCCTGACCTGTGATGCGACGTTTGTTTCGTATTTCAAACGGTGTTTGTATTGCAATCAAACCGTCAAATGTGGTTTTTGTCAATGGTCTTTGTGATCGGCGCCCAGTCGCGGCAGCGCTTAACCCGGCGCACGGAAACGGCCGACGTATCGCTACGACGGCCGTTGACAATATTGGAGAAATCAAGCGATCAGGCGGAAATCAGGCCGCCATTCACCGGCAAGATTTGTCCTGAAATGAACGCGCTGGCATCGCTGAGCAGGAACACGGCCCCGCCGACGGTATCCTGCGGCACTTGCGGGCGGCGAATCGCGGCACCGTCCACGTAGAACTGCTTGCGCTGCTCGGGCACATAGTCGGTCGCCGGGACCCGCACGAGCCCGGGCGCAAGCGCGTTGACGGTGATCCCGTCCTCGCCCAGTTCGCGTGAGAGCGAGCGCGTCATGCTGATTACCGCACCCTTGCTCGCGACATAGTGCAACAGGCGCGGCGCGCCCCAGAGTGCAGTGTCCGAGGCAATGTTGAGCACACGCCCGCCCTTGGCGGAACGGCGCAGCATGGGCGCGAAAGCCCTGGTCATCAGCCAGGTGCCGCGCACGTTGATGCGCATGACCTGGTCCCACTGATCGATGTCGATTTCCTCGAAGGTCTTGCCACCGATACCGGTCGCCAGCGCTGCGTTGTTGAGCAGCCCGTCGATCCCGCCCATGCGTCGCTCGACTTCGGCCGAGAGCGCAGTGACGGAATCGGCATCGGCGATATCCACCGCGAAGCCCTCGGCGTCGCAACCGTTCGCGCGAAGTTGCTGCGCGGTGCTGGCGGCGCCCTCGCCATCGATATCCGCGATTGCGAGACGCGCGCCAGCTTCTGCGCAAGCCTGCGCGAAAGCCGCTCCCAGGCCCCGTGCGCCGCCGCTGACCAAGATCGTCCGATCTACCAGTTCAATCGCCATACTGATTGAGTCTCTTATTTGAACACACTGTTTCGCTATCAAACGTTTTGCCGATCATCAAGCGATCACTGCGTGTGCTAAAGCAAAATGCCGAAGAAGGGATGCGCGCGGGTGTCGGCATTCAGCCCTTGAATTCGTGATGATCCGCGATAGCCGCGCCCAATGATGAACATTTCTGGGACAAGTCCGAGACCATGTTCGATCTGGATGGCAGGACGCCGGTGATCGGACTGCTCCTCGAATGCGCCATGCACTTCTCGCTCTTCAAGCCTTTCACCAACGAGCAGGCACGCATCCTGCCAACGCAGCCCGTGTTCCGCGAAGGCCGCAAGACCCGGGGACATGGGTTCTCAATGCCAACGAGCTCGAAAAACTTGTCAAGCGGCTCAATACCGAGACGAAGGCAGCGCAGTAAGCCCGCGCGGTCAGGCGCCATCCCCCCGTGTTAATCACGGCGGCACACGGGGCCAGCAGCAATGGTGAACGTGACACCTAACGATCTCCGCCTGAAGCTTTCGCCGGAGAACGAACAACGACCCTTTGTCGCCATTCAAAAGTCAATTTCGCGTTCCCAGGTGCGGTCGGTCCGCTTTACCTATCGTGAGCAGCCAAATAGCGCCTGTCTGGGATAGAGCGGGCATAGACAAGGCATTGACCGAACTAACAGAAATCAAATCTACGATGCATCAACCACCAACGTTCCCTGATTGACGCCCCGGAAAAGATCGACGAATGCTGAAGGCAGCTGATCGAACCCCTCTCGCCGGTCAATCCTGACCTGGAGTTCGCCGTCAGCCGCCCATTGGCGTAGCTGCGCCCACATTTCAGGATAGTGCGACGCGTGGTCCCCAACGAGAAAACCGGAAATTTGCAACCGTCCATAAACCAGCTTCATCATATCGGGACCACGAGCTACGTCCGCACGGTCATAACTTGAGACCTGTCCGGATACGACGATGCGACCGAACGGAGCCATGTAGTCCACCGCCACATCAAGTGCCGCGCCGCCGACGTTGTCGAAGAACAGGTTCACTTTTCCCGCATCAAGTGCGCGGATCTGTCCTCTAAGATCGCCGGCCTTGTAATCGACAGCGTCCACGCCGCAGATCTCGCGTAGCCATGTGCATTTTTCCCCGCCTCCGGCAATGCCGATTACGCGGCAGCCGAGGTTGCGCGCGATCTGACAGGCCATGGCGCCTACAGACCCCGCCGCGCCGGAAACCATCACCGTTTCGCCTGCACGTGCACGTCCGACCTCCACCAGCCCGGCGAATGCGGTCAGACTGTTGGCAGAGTACAGCGTCATCGCATCCAGGAGGGTCATGCCCTCCTCCATGCGCGTCACCGGCACAGGCGCCCCGTCTGGACTAAGGACCGCGAAATCCTGCCAAGGGGATATGGCAGTGACCAGATCACCCGCCGCATATGCCGGATGGCGGGACTGCAGCACTTCCGCGCCCGTCAGCCCGCGGATGGGATCACCCAGAGCGATCGATCCGCGATAGCTCTTGCCTGGCTCATTTAGCCAATTGCGAATAGTCGGCGCGCAGGAGAACAGGCGATTTCGCACGAGGATCTGGTTGTCCTCGAGCTCGGGCGGAAGGCCAATATCCTCGCTATACGCGAAATCGTCGACCGACACCTGCTCCTGCGGTCGGCTGCGAAGGATCCAGGCGCGGTTGGCGGTGGGGCTCAAAGCCTGCCTCCGTCCAAGGCCAGTTGTTCGAGCATGGCTGCAGGACGGAAAGCACTACCATGGCGAGATTCTAATTCGCGCAAGCCTGCCACGACGCGACCGAGCCCAATGGTATTCGCCCAAAACATCGGTCCTCCCGTATGCACCGGCCAATTATAGCCAAGCATCGCCGCAACATCGATGTCCGCCGAACGCAGCGCGACCTGCTCCTGAAGAATCTTCGCCCCCTCATTGACGACCGGCAGCAACAAAGCCTCCAACAAGGCCTCGCGGTCGCTCGTCGGAGATGGGGCTATACCGCGACTTTCAGCCACCGCTGCGATGACGTCGGCTGAAATCTTTGAGGGATGCGCAGTGCGCTGGTCGTCGTAATCGTAGAAGCCGCCATTGCGCTTTTGCCCCAGCCGTTCCATCGCGACGAGATCGCCCATGATCGTGCGTTCGGTACCGTCGCGGCCTACAACATCCAGTCCAACCAGATCCATCATCTGGAAATGCCCCATCGCGAAGCCGTAATCGCGCAAGGTCGCATCGATGTCGGCGATCGGTGTGCCTTCCAACGCCAGCAGCTCGGCCTGTTCGCCTCGCGGTGCCATCAGGCGATTGGCGATGAAGCCCGGACAGACGCGGCTGAGCACCGGCACCTTTCCGATCCGCTTGGCCAGCTTCATCGCCGTCGCCACGAAGGCCGGCGCCGTCGCTTCCCCGCGCACCACCTCGACAAGCCGCATCACATTTGCGGGCGAGAAGAAATGCAATCCGATGACGCTTTCGGGTCGGGATGTCGCGTTGGCGATTTCGTCGAGATCGAGGAACGATGTGTTAGACGCGAGGATCGCGCCCGGCCGGGCTACAGCGTCGAGCTGCGCAAAAACCTGCTTTTTGACTGCCATGCTTTCAAACACGGCTTCGACGATGAGATCCGCATTGCGCAGTTCTTCGTAGTCCAGCGAGGGCGACAAAAGGCCCATGCGCTGTCCCACCTGTTCGGCCGACAGGCGACCCTTGCGAGCAGATGCCTCGTAGATCCGGCGGATTGTGGCAACGCCGCGATCCAACGCCGCGGCGGCGGTTTCAACCATCGTTACGGGAATACCGGCGTTCAGGAAATTCATGGCTATGCCGCCGCCCATCGTCCCCGCGCCGATTATGCCGACTGCCTTTACATCCACCACGGGCACATCCCGTCCGAGATCGGGGATATGAGCGGTGCCACGCACAGCAAAGAAGGCATGACGCTGGGCCGCAGATTCGTTCGTCGCAAGAAGGCCTTCGAACAGCTGCGTCTCAAGCGCCATCCCATCCTCGAAAGGAAGGGTCACGGCACCCTCCACGGCGGCGATGATGCCATCGGGAGCCTTGAATCCTTTGAAACGCCGCGCGTTTGCCTTTCGAAAGGCCTCGAACATTTCGGGGCGGTTGCGGTCCTTAGCGATCTTGTCTTCTCGATCGCGCACTCGCGGGCGAGCAGCACCCTCGGCAACGATCTGGCGGGCAAAATCCACGGCATCGTCCTGTAGGGCGCTGTCCGCGCTGACGCGGTCCACAAGCCCCAGGGCAAACGCCTCTGCCGAGCCGACCGAACGTCCGGAGGTGATGATCTCCAGTGCCACTTCGGCGCCGGTTATGCGGGGCACGCGCTGCGTCCCGCCAGCGCCGGGCAGCAGACCGAGATGCACTTCAGGGAGCCCGACCCGTGCGCTTTGGGCAGCCACCCGATAATGGCAGACAAGGCTCAGTTCGAAGCCACCGCCTAGTGCCTGTCCGTGAATGGCGGCAATGACTGGCTTGGGCGCATTCTCGATCGCGTCGAACAGCTGCGCGAAACTGGGCTCCTGCGGCGGCTGATCGAATTCGGCGATGTCCGCTCCGGCGATGAAAGTGCGACCTGCGCAGATGAGCACTATCGCCTTGACCGCGTCGTCCGCACACGCAGTTCGCAGCTCTGATAGTGTAGCCCATCGCAGCGCGGCGGAAAGCGCGTTCACCGGCGGATTGTCGAGGGTCACGACGGCCACGCCATCGCGGCTTCGGGTAACGGCTGCGTGCTTCACGAATGCTCCGTATGTTCTGGCTGGCCGTCAGGCGACGCGCTCGCCGATTTCGGTGACGGCGCGGGCCGCCATCGCCTTCTTGTCCAGCTTTCCGGTGGCGGTGACTTCCATCGTCTCCACCAGCAGCAGATGTTCCGGCCACTTCTTGCGCGACACACCCTGCCCTGCCATGTGCTCAAGCACCGCGGACAGGTCGACGATCCCCTCGCCCGGCCTCAACTTGCACACGGCGCAGGCCTGCTCACCCAGCTTCCGGTGCGGAACCGCAACCACCGCAACTTCAGCGATACGCGGATGGCGTAGCAGAACCGCCTCGACTTCCGCTGGGTCGATATTGAAACCGCCCCGGATGATCTGATCCTTGATGCGACCGACGACGCGAACAAACCCATCATCGTCGCGGATGATCTCGTCTCCGGTCAGCAGATAGCCATCCGGCGTCATCCGCTCCTGGCCAGCTCCCAGTCCTGCTGCGTAGCCAAGGAACAGCGACGGCCCCTTAACCCCGGCCTGCCCCCGTTCACCCCGAGGGAGTGGGCCCAAGTTGGCGTCGAATGCCTCTTCCTGTGTACCGGTGAACGGCATGCCATCGAAGATCTGCCGACGTTCGAGGGAATGATCGGGCCGCGTCGAGGCATGGCCCATACATTCAGACATCCCGAACATGCGCAGCGCCTTGAGACCAAGCAGGCGTTCAGCATCGGCGATCAGCTCGGCCGTCATCGCGCTGCCGCCCACGGCCATGGCGCGTAGCGGCAGGGTTCCGCCCCACTCGCCCTGCCGCGCAGCCTCGACCATCGTGAACAGGTGGGTCGGCACGGCAATCGCCCACCCGCAACCGTAAAGCTCGGCGCGGCGCAGCGCTTCCGCCGGGATCCAGGGATCGACCAGCACGAGCGGATGCCCCAACGAGAATGCGAAATGAGCCGTGAAGGTGAACCCGGGCGCACTATCCAATGGCACGATGCCAAGGATCGCGTCGCCAGGCTGCAGTCCTGCAATCGCTGAGCAGGCTCTTGTGGCGTAATTCAATGCCGTTGCGCCGTGCATGACGCCTTTGGGGACGCCCGTGGTGCCGGATGTGAAGCCGATCAGCACAGCCTGGCCATCGCGATCGTCCGACGAATAGGGGCCGGCCGCCAATGCAATCTCGATTTCGCCTGTCGCCATACCGTCGACCCGCGCGAAATGCCCCAGCAGCGCTTCGAGCGCGGCCTGGTCGCCTTCGCCCAGCTTTGGTGAATAGGGGCAGAACACGCCGCCGAGCGCCGATACCGCCAGTGCCACGGCGATCGTCCACGGCGTCTTGTAGGCGGGGACGAGGATGCGATGGCCTGCGCGCATGCCGATGCTCTGCAGACGTTGCGCCACATCACGCGCCAGGGCCTGCATCTGTCCACGCGTCCACAGCGTATCCGCGCAATCGACAAGGGCCAAAGCATCGGGTTCTGCGATGGCCAAAGCCTCGAACTGCGGCCACAGGCGGCGGTCGTCCCAGACAAACGGCGGATGGGTCAGCGCGTCAGGCAAGGGATTGTCCTCCGTCGACCAAGAACGTCTGCCCCGTGATGAAGCTACCTGCATCGGAGGCCAGCAGGGCCAACATGCCGGACACCTCTTCCGGCTTGCCGAACCTGCCCAGCAGTATCGCGGCGCGGGTCCGCTCCTGCGTCTGGGCATCAAGCGTCTGGGTCATCCCGGTTTCGATGGAACCCGGCGCGATGGCGTTGACCCGGATGCCGTCGGCGGCCCACTGCGCGGCGAGATCGGAAGTCAGATGCACGATCGCGGCCTTGCTGGTGGTGTAAGGCACGACCTGCCCGTTCTGCGGGCGGTAGGAGATGAAGGCCCCGACCGAGGCGATGTTGACGATGGCGCCGCCGCCCTGCCCGATCATGTGCCGCGCCGCATGGCGACAGGCCAGGAACGTGCCGGTGACGTTGACGTCCATCACCTTCTGCCACCCCTTGAGCGGGATATCCTGCGGCAGCCCCCACCAGGAGGCGCCCGCGTTGTTGACCAGAATGTCCAGCCCGCCGAGCCGCTCCACGACGGATGCTACGGTGGCCTCCACCGAATCCTCGCTGGAGATGTCGCAGCCAAGCCCCATCGCGGGCACCGAGAAACGCTCGGTCAGAGCGGCGGCCGAAGCCGCGCACTCCTCTTCGTGGCGCGATGCCAGGGCAACCGCGCAGCCAAGGTCGGCAAGCGTGGCCGCCATCGCCTCGGCCAGTGCGCCGCGCCCCCCGGTAATCAGGGCGCGCCTGCCATCCAGCCGGAACCGGTCGGCGGTGAAACCGGGAGAGAGATCAGGCATCGGCGCCCTCCTCAAGCAGGTCCACTTCCTGCGTGATCAGGATAATGCGCCGACCGCGCATGCCCTTAGTCTGCTCGGTCGCCGTCGCCCATTCAGGCGAGGCGAAAGCTGCATCCAGTGCCTGCTGATCGGCGAAGGTCAGCACGGCGTGGCCGTCCCAGCCGGTTCCATCTGGATTGTCGAAGTCCTTGGTCACGACCCCGTGCCGATAGGCGATAAGGCCCGGCAGCACCCTGGCAGCGGCGGCGTGAGGGCCGCGCCACCAGGCGGTGAACTGTTCCTGCGTCCAATCCGGCGGCCGACTGGCCACCACGACCATGCTGACCGCCATGGCTTACTTGCCCGTCCAGACCGGCTGGCGCTTTTCGAGAAACGCGGCGACACCTTCCTTCGCATCGGCGGAGTGATGGACGACGTTGCAGGTCATCGTTTCCAGCGTGATCAGCGAATTGGTATCCGCATCCATGCCGCGGTTGACCGCCATCTTGGTCATCCACATGCAGAACGGGCTCTTGTCGATCAGCGGTGCGCAGAAGTCCTGGATCAGCTGTTCGAGAGCCTCACCGCTGGGGGCGGACGCGTTGCAAAGGCCCCATTCGACGCATTCGGTGCCGGACAGCAGCTTGCCGGTCAGCATCAGTTCCTTGGACTTGCGCATGCCGATGTAGCGCGGCAGGCGATAGATCGGCCCGGCACCGCCGAACAGCGCGCGGCGGATGTGGAAGTCGCCGATCTTGGCGTCATCGGCGGCAATGCCGAAATCGCACGAGATGAACAGCTCGAAGCCGCCCGCAACCGCATAGCCCTCGACGCAAGCGATCGTCGGCTTCTTCATGTTGTAGATCTTGTCGTAGGTGCGCGCCGAATCGATCGCGAGCTGCAGCGAGGTGCTGGTCTCGTGAAGAACCGGCCCGACCAGCTGGCCAAGGTCGGCACCGGCGCAGAAGGTGTTGCCGCGGCCACGGAACACCACGGCGAGCACCTTGTCGTCCTCCGCCGCGCGGTCGACCGCCACTTCGAGGTCACGCAGAAGCTGCGGGCTGACGCAGTTCTTCACATGGGGGCGGTTCAGCCAGATCGTGCAGATGCCGTTATCGGCGACTTCGTACTGAATGACGTCTTTTTCGAGTGTCACTGTATTCTCTCCATCATTTAAGTGTTTTGAAGAAACGGTTCGGGGTTTGGATCAGCGTGGAATGCCGCCTTCCTCTGGCGGTGCGAGCATGGCGCCCACCGCCATCCACGCTGCGATACCTGCAGACGGAACGGCACAGAGCACCGCTTCGGCGATTTCCTCGTCGCTGGCGCCTGCATTGCGGGCCCCGCGCACATGGGTTGCCGCCATCGGGCTATAACCCGCAGCAAGGATCGCCAGCAGCAGCAGTTCGCCATATTTGGGTGACAACGGATTGGCGTCGATGCTGCCCCGACGCATGAGATAATACCCGTCCGCCGCCGCCGGGCTGAGCCGCAGAAGCTGCGCGAGCGGCGTCGGAACGGTGCCGAAGTAGGCGGTGAAGTTGTCCACGGCCTCTCCTGCTGCGGCAGTGGGCAGCGGTTGTGGCTCGGGGAGCGAAACCGTATCGAAACACTCGGCGAGAATCGCGCTGAACGTGCCCGCGGCCCCCTCGCCCCTGAGACTGGCAAGCACGATCAGCCCCGCCGTGGCTTCGGTACGCGTCAGGCCCAGATCCACGCCGCGTCCCATTTCGCGCTGCGCCAGATCCGGCTGATGACGGTCAATCGCGGCGACTGCGGCGAATAGCGCCTTGTATTTGGCCGGCACCGCGCCGTCGGTATCCACGACAGCGCGGAATGCTGCGTAGCCCGCCAAAGTGTAAGGCGCATGGCCGCGCAGCAGAGGGTCATCCATCAAAGGACTTGTCGTTGTCATATCGCTCTCCTGCCGATTAGATGATCGACCGAACGGTCGGGCGTCAACTAAAAAATTTCGCACTATCCAGTTTGACAGCCGACCGGTCGGTCGATTATCAAAACTCCCGACCGATCGGACGATCGAGTCCCCGGTGCATCCGCGGATGCGAGCGACGGGCGATCAGTCCGACTTACCAGGAGGGGTAGCTTGTACTTCGAGCAATCTGCAAAGTCTGTCGCCTGGATGGAGCGTGTACGCACCTTCATCGAGGACAATATCGTCCCGGCCGTTCCGATTTATCACCAGCAGTCCACCACCATCGATCGCTGGGCGGAAATCCCGCCGATCTTCGACGAACTCAAGGCGAAGGCACGGGCCGAGGGCCTCTGGAACCTGTTCATGCCACCGTCGGACCACGACGACGAATTCTTCACGAGCGTTGGCCTCACCAACGTGGAATATGCCCCGATCGCTGAGTTGATGGGGCGCATTTCCTTCGCCAGCGAAGTCTTCAACTGCATGGCGCCCGATACGGGCAACTTCGAAGTGCTGCATCGCTATGGAACGCGCGAACAGAAGCAGCGCTTCATGGTGCCGCTGCGCGATGGCGAGACCCGCTCCGCTTTCCTGATGACGGAGCCGGAAGTGGCATCTTCGGATGCGCGCAACATCCGCACCCAGATTCGTCGTGACGGTGGCGACTATGTCATCAATGGCCGCAAATGGTGGTCGTCGGGGGCGGGGCATCCGCGCTGCGACTTCTTCATCGTCATGGGCAAGACCGATCCCGATGCTTCGGCCTATCGCCAGCAATCGATGATCCTGGTGCCGCGCGATACGCCCGGCGTCACGCTGGTGCGTCACCTGCCGGTCTTCGGCTACGACCATGCACCGCACGGACACTTCGAAGTGCTGCTGGAAGACGTTCGCGTGCCGGCGGAAAACATGCTGCTGGGCGAAGGGCGCGGCTTCGAAATCGCGCAGGGACGCCTTGGTCCGGGCCGCATCCACCACACCATGCGCAACATCGCGACAATGGAGGTCGCGCTGGAAAAGATGTGCCGCCGCCTGCGCTCGCGCCAGACCTTCGGCAAGACCATCGCCGAGCATTCGGTGTGGGAAGAACGCATCGCTCGGGCGCGCTGCGACATCGAGATGTCGCGGCTGCTCTGCCTCAAGGCCGCGCACATGATGGATACCGTGGGCAACAAGGCCGCCCGCGCCGAGATCGCGATGATCAAGATCGCCGCGCCCCGGCTGGCCCAGCGGATCGTCGACGAGGCGATCCAGGCCCATGGTGGCGGTGGCGTCAGCGACGATTTCGGACTGGCCGAGCTCTGGGCGAACACCCGCATCGTGCGGCTGACCGACGGTCCCGACGAGGTTCATGAACGCCAGTTGTCCCGCCTCGAACTGGCGAAATACGATGACGCCAAGGAGCCCGGATCGTGAGCGGCGCGCAGCCTGCGGCCATGATCGGCCAAACCGTCGATGTTCCGCGCAATGGCGCCTTCGACGAAGCGCGCCTTGCGGCCTACCTCACAGGGCGCATCCAGGGCCTTTCCGGTGAGATCGGCGTGCAGAAGTTCGAAGGCGGTCAGTCGAACCCGACGTTTCTTCTGTCCACGCCAGATGCGCGCTATGTCCTGCGCCGCAAGCCGGCAGGCGTACTGCTCAAGTCCGCCCATGCGGTGGACCGGGAATATCGCGTCACCCGCGCCCTCTATGAAGCCGGACTTCCGGTGCCCGAGGCGCTGGTGCTGTGCGAGGACGACGACGTCATCGGCACCGCCTTCTACGTCATGCGCCATGTCCCGGGCCGAAGTTTCTGGGACCCGCGGATGCCCGGCGTCTCACCGCAGGATCGCGCCGCGATCTACGATTCGGCGAATGAAACGCTCGCACGGCTGCACCTGGTGGATCACGAGGCCATCGGTCTTGGCGACTTCGGCCGCGGCGGCAATTATTTCCTGCGGCAGATATCGCGCTGGTCGCGCCAGTACGAGGCATCGCGCACGCAGGACATCCCGGAGATGGACAGGCTGATCGAGTGGCTGCCGAACGCGGTGCCTGCCTCGACAGATCGTACCACGATCATCCATGGCGATTACTCGTTCCACAACCTGCTCATCCATCCGACCGAGCCAAGAGTGGCAGCGGTGATCGACTGGGAGCTTTCCACACTAGGCGATCCGCTGGGCGATCTGACCTATCACATGATGGAATGGTTCCGCCCCGCTGGCGTGGACGTGCGCGGTACGCTGAAGGATGCGGACCTTACCGCGCTCGGCATCCCCACCCCGTCACAGTATGCGCAGCGCTATCGCGAGCGGACCGGGTTTGACTGCGATCCCACGCACCCCTTCTACACCGCGTTCAACCTGTTCCGGGTTGCCGCGATCCTTCAGGGCATCGCGGGCCGCGCGCGAGACGGGGTTCAGACGGCCGCCAATGCCTCAGACATAATCACGCGAATCCAGCCACTTGCCAAGGCTGCTTGGGACTGTGCCCGCGAGGCCGGCGCCGAATGAGCATACCTTCAAGACATTAGAAACACGGCACGCGGGCGATCAACAATAAAACCCCGCGGCCATGATGGGAGAGTGAAGTGATGGGTAACAAGACCTTCGCACTGATGAAAGCCGCGTCGTTCGCCGGCACTGCCACGCTGGCCTGGGCCACGCCTGCGCTGGCTCAGGAAACGCCGCCACCGGCCGAGGACGCCAAAGCAGCACCCCAGCGAGCCGAAGTCGGCGATATCATCGTGACCGCCACGCGCCGCGCCGAACGCATGCAGGACGTTCCCATCGCCGTCAGCGCCCTGGGTGAACAGCAGATCCAGTCCCGCAAGATCGACAACTTCGCCGAGATCGTGAAAATCGCGCCGGGACCGACTTTCGTTCCGGTGAAAGGCACCTCGGTCATCACCGTCCAGATTCGAGGCCAAGGCACCATCAACGATTCGCCTGGCCTTGAGAACCCGGTCGGCGTGTACATCGACGACATCTACTACGGCACGCTGGCATCCTTCGATGCGAACCTGTTCGACGTTTCGCAGGTCTCGGTCCTGCGCGGCCCCCAAGGGACAACCTTCGGCAGAAACGCTGTAGGCGGGGCATTGCAGATCACTAACAACACCGCCGAAATCGGCCACTTGAGCGGCCGAGCCACGTTGACGGCAATGACCTACGATGGCGGCCGGGGCGGCTTCGAGACCGACGGCTTCCTCAATGCACCGATCGCCGAGACGCTTGCCGGCCGCGTCGCCTACAGTGTCAAGTCCGTGGGCGGATATCAGCACAACCTCGTGACCGACAATTATCTGGCAAACAACAAGGTAGCTTCAGTTCGCGGCTCGCTTCGCTGGCAGCCCGGGGATGCGTGGGACGTCGTTCTGAGCGGATCCTACCTGCGCCGCAAGGGCTATGGCGATGGCCCCACCATCATCGGCGACGGCGCTTTAGCGGCCGAGGTGGCGGAACGGACCGGCGGAAACCTGCACAAGGTCATGCTCGATGATGACGGCTTCACCCGGCGCACGATGTGGAGCGGCATCCTCAACATAAGCTACGATACGGGCATCGGCAGGATCAGTTCAATCACCGGCTATCGTTCGCTCAAGGCCCGGCTGGCGGAAGACGCAGACGGCGGCCCCAACCCGATGAATGCCCCTTCCTTCAACACCAATGACGAATGGCAACTGAGCCAGGAGTTCCGCTTCACCTCGGAGTTCGGCGGCAAGTTCAGCCTCGTAGCGGGGGCCTACTTCGGCTACGAGGACCTGAATCATACGACCGTATTCGGTTTCAACGGCACTGATCCGTCGCTTTACTTTTCTGTCCTCAACGGCGGTCAGTACACACCGAACCAGGTGTTCGAGGGTCAGATCGAGAACCGCAGCTTCGGCCCCTATGCCGAAGGCAAGTATGCATTCACCGACAAGCTGGCACTCACCGCAGGCCTTCGCTACTCCTACGAACGCAAGACCGGTTATACGCGCCACAGCGGTTCTTCTCCGTTTCAGGGTGGGCCGTACTACGTGGACCTTCCTGCCAGCGACGACGCGACGGATACCTGGTCTGGCTTCACGCCGCGTTTCATTCTTGAATACAAGCCGGTCGACAACAGCCTGATATACGCCTCGGCCTCCAAGGGCTTCCAAGGCGGCGGCTGGAGTTTCAACGTCAGAACCCCGACGGCAGCGGCAACGCCCCTGAAGGCGCAGACGACTTGGAGCTACGAGGTGGGCACGAAGACCGATTTCTTCGACAGGCTGCTGACGCTCAACCTCACGGCATTCTTGGCCGATACCAGCAATCTGCAGGTCCGCTCGCAGATTAACGGCGTGTTTCAGGACTCGAACGCGGGTTCATTGCGGGCCAAGGGAGTCGAGGTAGAAGCCACCATTCGTCCGGCAACCGGCCTTTCGTTCGCTGCCAACTACGCCTACACCGATGCCTATTATCGCAGCTTCACCGGATGCACCGCGACCGGACTGGACTGCACCGGAAACGCCGCGCCTTTTACACCCAAGCACGACCTGACCATCCTCGGCGATTACGATCTCGATCTGGCCAGCGGCGCGAGGTTGACGTTCCATGCCGATACGAAATTCGCCAGCTCATATGAGGTGACGCCCACGGGCGGAGGAAGGCCGACCGTGCCGCTGACGAAGCGCAACAACATCGCCAACGCCTCGATCACTTATACTGCCCCCAACGGCATGTGGGACGTTCGCTTGTGGTCGAAGAACCTATTCGACAAGCAATACGTCACCAACGGCCTGCAGTACGCCTTCTACCATGCAACGCGCGCGGAAGTGGCGGCCGCCGGCGGGATCGGCAATCTCGATGTCGAGCGCGTCGCCGTCGCACCGCCTCGCTCCATCGGCATCACCTTCACCGGGAGGTTCGGCAAGTAAAATGCGTAACGAAGCTATCGTCGCAGGGTCTGCTCGGGAAGGGAGGCTGGCACTGCTCGTCCTCATCCTCGTCTCGGTGTTCAATTACCTTGACCGAACGATCATTTCCATCCTCCAGGTCCCGATCAAAAGGGACCTGGCCCTCAGCGACGGGCAGCTCGGCCTTCTGACCGGGCTTGCCTTCGCGCTGTTCTATTCCACGCTGGGCGTTCCCGTTGCACGGTTGGCTGACCGGTTCAGCCGCAAGAACGTCATCGCTGCATCGCTGTGCCTCTGGAGTGCCATGACCGCGCTCAGCGGTTTCAGCACCGGCTTCGCCACGCTGGTCTTCTTTCGCATCGGCGTCGCGCTGGGAGAGGCCGGCAGCATCCCGGCCAGTCACTCGGTCATCGCCGATTACTATCCCCCCAACCGTCGGGCTACGGCATTGTCTGTCTGGGGTCTTGCCCTGCCGATCGGAGTCATGCTGGGCTACCTGTCCGGTGGCTGGCTCGCGCAGGCCATCGACTGGCGCGCGGCGCTCTGGATCATCGGCGGCATCGGCGTCCTGCTGACCCCGATCGTGCTGATGCTGCTGAAAGAGCCGCCGCGAGGACGGTTCGAGACCGCCAAGGTCGTGCAGGCCCCACCGTGGAAGGATGGCCTCAGGATCATGGCAAGGCAGAAGAGCCTTCTGCTGCTGTTCGCCGGCGGCGCGCTCAACAACTTCGTCCTGAGCATGGCGCTCAACTGGAACGCTCCGTTCTATGCGCGCGCCCATGACATGGCGCTGGGCGATATCGCCACCGCGCTGGCGCTCATGAGCGGGATCGGCGGCGGGATCGGGATCTTCCTCGGCGGATGGCTCACGGACCGGATCGGCGCGACCAGCCTGCGCATGCGCCCGATGCTCTCGGGAGTGGCCATGGTCGCGGTGATGCCGGCCGCGATCCTGCAGTTCACCGCGTCTTCGCTTTCGGTATCGCTTGTCGCGGGCGGCATCGCCGTCATGCTGATGTTCTTCTATTACTCGCCGATCATCGCCATGACGCAGTCGCTAGTCCCGGCTTCGATCCGCGCCTACACATCCTCGATCCTGTTGCTGTCCGTGAACATCGTAGGGCTTGGCCTTGGACCATGGCTGACGGGCATTCTCAGTGACATGCTGGGAGGCGGCGCGGATGGGCTGCGATATGCAATGGCATCGCTATCCGTGCTGGGACTGGTGGCGGGTGGATGCTTCCTGCTAGCCGCGAAATGGTATGGCGAGGAAACCCTGCGCTGATGGTCGATCGCCATCGGCAAACCAAAAACTTGGAGCGATGGAACCGGCACAACCGGACCCATCGCTCCAAGACTTTTGCTGACGGTGATCGGGTACTGTCTTCAGGCTGCCAGCTTGTGTCCTGACCGGGAGGCTACGTCCGATAGACGCGACAGCAGCAACACGCGCCGCAGGCCACGGCCAACCGCCAGTTCCTCGGTGACGCCCATGCCCCCGTGGAGCTGCACCGCGTCTTCCGCAAGCCGCAGCGCTGCGGTGGCGACGTAAGCCTGCGCCGCCCGCAGCGCCTCTCCGCGAAGGTCCGGTTCGGCCAGTGCTGCGCGCAGCAGCATCGACCGGGACTGCTCCAGAAGCACGAAAAGACGAGCACATCGGTGCTGGATGGCTTGGAAGCTGCCGATCGGCGCACCAAACTGCTTGCGCTGCCCGACGTATTCCACGGTCAGGTCAAGCAGCGCCCCCATCGCGCCGACCATCTCCGCGACGATCGACAACTCGGCCAGATACCCTGCCTCAGCGATCTGCCGCGGATCAGTCCCAATCACGTCGCATGCGGCATCTTCGAAGCGGAGCGCCGCTGCCATGCTGCCGTCGATCAGCCGTATCGCACTGCGGATGACGCCCGGTCCATCGGCCGCGACGAGCGCCATGACGCCGTTTTCGGCGGCAACGACAAACGCCGCGGCCTCCATGCCATCGCGGACCAGACCAGCGTCACCGTTCAACCGGCCGTCACGAACGGTGCCGCCAATCGCATAGGCCATGACCTGCTCGCCGCGTGCCACCGGTTCGACCCACCGCTCGATCTGCGCTTGGGTTCCATGGTCCGCAACAAGCGCCGCGCAGTGCAGCACGCTGTTCGCCAGCGGCGTTATCGCCATGCTGCGCCCAAGCTCTTCGGACACCAGCATGACCTCCACCGGCCCTGCACCCATTCCTCCTGCCCGTTCGGGCAGGAGGAATGCGAACAGACCCAGTTCGCCCAGCGCGAGCCAGTCTTCACGCGACATTGGTTCCTTGGCCATCGTGACGGCGTCGAAGCGGTCACCGAGAAACCGGCGCACCGTGTCGCGCATCATCGCCTGTTCCTCGGTCAGCGTCAGTTTCACGTCAAAGAACCTCGAAGACCGAGGCGTTGGAGATGCCACCGCCCTCGCACATCGTCTGGAGACCATAACGGCCGCCCCTGGCCTTCAGCGCATGGATCAGCGTGGCCGTCAGCTTGGTGCCGGTTGCACCGAGCGGGTGACCCAATGCGATCGCTCCGCCATTGACGTTGAGCCGCGCGGGATCGGCATCGAGTGCCTGCGCCCAGGCCATCGGGATCGAAGCAAAGGCCTCGTTCACCTCGAACAGGTCGATGTCGGCCATGGTCAGGCCCGCGCGCTGCAGCACCCGGCGCGTCGCGGGGATCGGCTCCTCCAGCATGATGACCGGGTCGCCCGCGGTCACCGCAAGGTTCACCACGCGCGCGATAGGGGTGAGGCCATGGGCCTTCACCGCCGCTTCCGATGCGATGAGGACACCGCTGGCGCCATCGCAGATCTGGCTCGCCGTGGCGGCGCTCAGCGTCCCCGTCTCGCTCAGGAGCTTGACCGAGCCGATCGATTCCAGCGTCGAATCCGCGCGAATGCCTTCATCGCGGTCATGGACGATCTGCTGCCCTTCAGCATCGGTGACCGGCACCGGCACGATCTCTGCGGCGAAGGCACCGCTGTCGGCAGCAGCGGCTGCCCGGCGATGGCTTTCAAGAGCGAAGCGGTCGTGCTGTTCGCGCGTGAAGCCGTACTTGTCGGCGATCATCTGCGCGCCGACGAACTGGTTGAACCAGTCCACCCCGAAACGCTCCTTGATCGAGGCCGGGAAGGGATCGGCGCCGATGCCGCCCGCCTGCGCCAGCGTGATCGCGGAACCCATCGGCACGCGCGTCATGCTCTCGACGCCGCCTGCGATGACGATGTCCTGCATGCCCGACATGACGGCCTGCGCGGCGAAATGCAGCGCCTGCTGGGACGAACCGCACTGTCGGTCAATGGTCACCGCCGGAACACTGTCGGGAAGGCCGGATGCCAGCACCACGTTGCGGCCAAAGGCAAAGGTCTGCTCGCCCACCTGACTGACGCAGCCGATGATGACGTCATCGATCGCCGCCGGATCGACGCCGCTTTCCGCCACCAGCGCATCGAGCACAAGCGCGCCCAGATCTGCCGGGTGCCAACTGGCCAGACGACCTTTGCGGCGGCCGCCTGCAGTGCGCCGGGCGGAAACGATATAGGCTTCAGGCATGAGCGATACTCCGTGTGATCACAGGCCAAGTGCGGCCTTGGCAATGATGGAAAGCTGGATTTCGCTGGTGCCTCCGAAGATCGACCAGCTGCGGCTGTTGAGATATCGGGCCGCCGCGACCTGAGCCTGCGCGCTCCCGAATGCAGGTGGCGCAGCATCGCCGTAGAAGGGACGCTGCGCGGGTAGTTGCAGCCCGGCAAGACCGAACCCGTCGACGGCAAGACGATCTATACCCTGCCGGATTTCCGACGCGATCAGCTTGGTCGTCAGGCTGCGCAGCGAAGGCCCCTCGCCGGCTTCAAGCTCCATGAGCGTGCGCAGTTCGGTCATTTCCAGCGCCTCGGCTTCCAGCCTCAGCCGCTCGGCTTGCGATGCTAGGTCGCCACGCCACGCCCCGACGGCCTTGGTCAGTCTTGCCAGATCCGCGAGCAACTGCGGCGCGAACGACGATCCGCCGCGCTCGTTCTCAAGCAGGAACTTGGCGATCGTCCAGCCCTGTCCCTCGTCGCCGATACGGTTGGCGACCGGCACGCGCACTTCGTCCAGGAACACTTCGTTGAGTTCATGATCACCCGACGCGCTGAGGATCGGGCGGACCGAAAGCCCCGGCGTCGCCATGTCGATCAGTAGAAAGCTGATGCCCTTCTGTGGCTTCACCGCAGGGTCGGTGCGCACGAGCGCGAAGAGGTGGTTCGCGAACTGCGCCTGCGTCGTCCAGATCTTGTGACCGGATACCACGTAGTGATCGCCGTCGCGGACCGCCCGCGTGCGCAGGCTGGCAAGGTCGGACCCGGAGCCCGGCTCGGAAAAACCCTGCGCCCAGACATGCTCTGCGCTGCGCAGTCTTGGCAGAAAATGATCCTGCTGCGCCGCGCTGCCGAACGCATACAGTACCGGGCCGACCAGCTTGAGGCCCATTCCAGGCAGCGCCGGCGCACCGGCGAGCGCGCATTCCTTCTCGAATATCCAGCGCTGAAGCGGCGACCATCCCGGTCCACCCGCCTCTCTTGGCCAGTGATAGACCAGCCATCCCTTGGCTTCGAGGATGGCCTGCCATTCGCGCGCGATATCCGGCTCCGCGAATACCCCGGATGTCAGGGCCGATCCGGTTCGTAGTCGCTCGGGCAATGAGCGATCCAGAAACGCTTGGACCTCATCGCGAAAAGCACGCTGCGCATCATCGAGACGAAGCTCCATCTCAGCACCCCATCAATGCTGCGGTCACCTGCCGCGAGATCGGGTGCGCTGGAATTCGTTTCCGGACCGATGAATTGGCCGGGAATTCGGGCTTTGCAGGCATGGATCTTCTCCTTGCCTGCAAGTCTAGTGCGACCCGATCACTATTGGCTTCTGACCAATGCGTCAGCGCGTCAGCGAACCATTCCCAGGTATCCCAGTTGCGCCGCCTTAAAGAGGGTCTGATCCCTGTTAACCGCGTCCAGCTTTCGCGACGCAGCCCGGATATGAAAGCGCACCGTCGTTCGCTGAAGCCCGAGAATCAGCCCGATCTCGTCATTTGTCTTGCCCACCGCAGCCCAGCGAAGGCATTCCACCTCCCGTTTGGTCAAGGACGTCCCATTCATATCGCGGCGCGGCCGCGCGGTGACAGCGAAGTAACATTGGACGAAGGCCCGAGCGATGATCGCCAGCGTGTCCGCGTGCTCTGCAAACGCTTGACTGAGATCATCCTCATCCGGATTCGGGGACAGAAAGCTGGCCGCACCGATCTGTCCAAACGGTAGGTGAACCGGCACCACGAGCGCGGCCGCCGTTAGCGCCCGCAACTGGAAGTCTGAGACGTCCAGCGCGTCGAGCAAGGGATTCGAAATGCGCGTGCGATAGCCCTGCGCATTACACCAGAACGGCTCCGCCTCGACACGGCACGCGCTTGTCAGCGGCGACAATAACGCCAGTTGCGGTGACTGCCACCAGCGGGCATCCTCATCTTCACGAAAACCGAAGACTTCGCTCGCCAGCACGTTGCCATCGCCGTCTCGCATCGGCTCGCGGCTTGCGATGTTGTCCGTCACCGCCGCACGCAGTCCGGATAAGCAGCGGATCGTATCGCGCAACGCTTCTGCCGCAGGGCGTATGCCTTCAGCATGCGTAAAGCGAACCGAACTCAGCGTGGCGTGTATGTCGATGCTCATGAAAGCTTAGACCGGGCTCTTGCTGAGCCCTTCGAAGAAGGGCCGGCATAGGGCATCGGCAACCTTTTCTGGCGACTGTTTTTTGGCGAGAGGAGGGTACCACTTGTAGGCCCAGTTGCACATTCCCAGGAACGCGTAGGTAGTCAGCGTTGGATCGCAATCGCGGAACTGGCCATTGTCGATTCCCTTGACGATGATACCCTGCAGACGCGCGAAATAAGCGTTCCTTCGCTCCTTGATTTGGTTGCGCAAGGTGCCTTCGAGATCGCCGTAATGGTCCATGAAGGCCCGCACATAGCCTGGGTGATCGGCGATCTGGCGAAGGATATCGATACATGCGCTGCGCAGCAGGACAAACGGATCGCCTGTGGCATCGTCGCTGCTCAGCCCTTCCAGCAACGCGCTCATATGCGCATCGTGGATCGCGTAGAGAATGTCATGCTTGCTGCGAAAGTAGTGATAGAGCGTTGGCTTGCCGAGGCCTACCTCGTCCGCGAGCATCTGCATGGATGCCTTGTGATACCCGACCCGATCGAACAGCACGGCGCAATGCTTCAGGATTTCGTTGCGCTTCTCCCCGTGCGCCTCGGTCGTCGGTCGCTTTTTTGTCGCTTGTCGTGCCATGATCGGCTGATACCCTTGTCTTTATCGGGCCCGCGGGCCGGTCCTGATCCTATTGCACCAATGCGCCGCCGTCCACGGCCAGCCCCGTGCCCGTGATATAGGACGATCGATCGCTCGCCAAATAGACGACGGCCTCCACCACTTCGTCCATCTTCGCCATGCGTCCGGCAGGCACGCGCGCCACCCGGCGGGCGAAAGCCTGCTCGTCCGGGTAAGCGGCCCGCGCCAGATCGCTGTCGATGGGACCGGGGTGGACGGAATTGCAGCGCACGCCATCGCCCGCATGCTGCGCAGCCGTGATCCGGGTCAGCATCGTCAGCGCCGCCTTGCTGCAGGCATAGGCCGGGTCCATGATCTGCGACTGCCCCAGCCCCGCGACGGACGCAACATTCACGATCGCGCCGCCGCCATTGGCTCTGAATACCGGCAGCAAGGCGCGCGTGCCCAGAAACGGTCCCCGTGCATTGATCGCCATGCTGCGGTCCCAGTCTTCCGGCAGACGATCTTCGATGGGCACCAGACCCGAAGCGATTGCCGCATTGTTGACGAGAATGTCCACGCCGGACCACTGCGCGACCAGATCCTGCACCGTGCCGGCCCAGTCTTCTTCCCGCGTCACGTCTAGACGGCAGGCGCGGGCATCGCCGCTCATCGCTACAATCGCTTCGATCACACTGGCGCTTCCCGCCACATCGATGTCAGCTACCGCGACCCGCGCGCCTTCGCGGGCGAAGGCGATGGCTATGGCTGCCCCCAGACCATTCGCAGCCCCTGTCACGATCGCGCGCTTGCCGGATAATTGCATCCACTGTCCCTTTTGAGCATCGACCGTCCGGTCGGCCGCCTATAGCCTTGAAGGTGAAGCAATGAATGCGCAAGACGAAACCGGGCGAGAGGACAAGTTTGATGGACCTGAATGGACGATCTGCACTGGTGACCGGCGCCAGCTCAGGGCTGGGGCGCCATTTCGCACAGCTGCTGGCAAAGCATGGCGCCACCGTGTTCGCGGCAGGTCGCCGCGAGGATGCGCTGGTTTCGCTGTCGGAGGAAACGCAGGGGCGCTGCCGACCGGTGATCATGGACGTTGTCGATCCGGCATCTGTCGCCGCCGGGTTCGACCTTATCGCACGCGAAGACGTTCCTCCCCTTTCAATCCTGGTCAACAACGCCGGGGTCGCACAGACGCGCGCCGCGATCGATGTATCGCCCGAAGACTGGCATTCAGTGCTGCAGCCCAACCTGACCGGCGCCTTTCTTGTTGCCCGGCAGGCGGCTCTCGCGATGACGGCAGGCGGCTCCATCATCAACGTCGCATCGATCCTGGGCGAGCGGGTCTCCAAGGGCCTCGCCGCCTATGCCGCCAGCAAGGCCGGGCTGATCCAGTTGACCAAGGCCCTGGCGCTCGAATGGGCACCACGCGCGATCCGGGTCAATGCACTGGCCCCCGGATACATCGAGACGGATCTCAACCGGGCCTTCTTCCAGTCGGAAGCGGGGCTGCGGCTGATCGCTCGCATCCCGCAGAAGCGTCTTGGCGCCATGCACGATCTGGACGGCCCCTTGCTGCTGCTGGTTGGCGAGCATTCGGCCTACATGACCGGCGGGGTGATCGCAGTGGATGGCGGTCACCTCGTCAGCGGGCTCTAGAACACTCAGGCGTCCATGGAGGTCGCGCCGACCACCCAGGCTGACAGGCCGCTGGTGGGCACGGCGCAGATGACCGCTTCGGCGACTGCCTGCTCGCTCGCCCCGGCCTTGCGGGCACCGTTCATGTGAACCGATGCCCAACTGCTGTAATCGGCGGCGAGCACGGTCACCAGCAGCAGCTCCGCATTCACCACTCCCAGCGCAGTGCCGGACAGCGTGCCCTCGCGCATCAGGTAATAGGCATCGGCCGCCAAGGGGACCAGATCGAGCAGCTTTCCCAAGGAAGGCGGCATCGTACCGAAGTAGTGCAGGAAATTCGCCTCGGCATCGCCGGGAGCAACATCGACCGTCTGTTCGTCGGCATGCGGACCGGCTGCGTCGCCGAACACCGATGCGTAGATGCCATGAAACCGCAAGGCCGCACCTTCTCCGCGCACGCTCGACAGGATCGCCACTGCGGCCCCCGCCTGCTCTGCCGTCAGCCCCGCATCACGGGCCGCGGACAATTCCCGGCGGGCCATCTCCTCATAGCCCTTGGTCGTGGCGGCGCAGGCGGCGAACAGCAGTTTGACACGGGCCGGAAGCGCGCCATCGCTCTCGATGACGGATCGGAAGCGGCGAAACCCCGCCACCGTCTTGGGGGCGTCGCGGCGTAGCAGGCCAAGCGTCGGCAAGGGACTGATCGAGGCAGTCATGTTCTCTCCCATATTCCAGACCGTCCGGTCGGTTCGGAACGAACGCTATGCCGAGGCGGACGGTCGGTCAATGGGCGATAAGGCAATTGACGCCCGACCGGACGGTCGATTAACGTCAGTCATGTGCCGAGTCCCGTTCAACGGAGGCCGAGCGAAGAGAGAGGAAGCGAAATGAAGGACTTCTCCGGCAAGACAGCCGTCATCACCGGCGCGGGCAGCGGCATCGGCGCAGCCTTGGCCGGGCTGGCCGCAGCGCAGGGGATGAACCTCGTGCTGGCCGACATCAACCTGCCTGATCTCGAAGCCGTGGCCGCCACGCTTGGC
The DNA here is from genome assembly GCF_001742225.1 of Novosphingobium resinovorum. NCBI lineage: Bacteria > Pseudomonadati > Pseudomonadota > Alphaproteobacteria > Sphingomonadales > Sphingomonadaceae > Novosphingobium > Novosphingobium resinovorum. The sequence goes on from NZ_CP017077.1 coordinate 41,970, forward strand.
GGCGCGCCGGTGGCTCTCGCCCGGACAGACGTGGCCGATCCAGCATCCGTACAGACGCTCGCCGATATGGCATGGGACCGGTTCGGCGGCGTCGATCTGCTGTGCAACAATGCCGGTGTGGTCCCAGGTGGACGACATCGTCTGGTCTGGGACTATCCGCTGGAGGACTGGCGGTGGGCCTTCGGCGTCAATGTCGAGGGCGTGGTGAACGGCATTCGCAGCTTCATCCCGCGCATGATCGCCGACGGGCGCCCCGGCCATGTTCTGAACACCGCATCTGTTGCCGGGTTCGTCAGCGGGGCCGGTTCAGCGGTCTATGGGTCTTCCAAGCACGCCGTCGTACGCATCACCGAGGCGCTCTACGCGGGCCTGCGCGATGAGGGCGCGCCCATCGGGGTCACCATGCTGTGTCCGGGCCTGGTCGCCACGCGGATTTACGATGCGGAACGGTCGCGGCCCGACAGCCTGCGGCCGGAGCTTGGCAGAGCGCAGGAATCGCAGGAGCTGCAGGACATTGCGGACAATCTCTACCGCAACGCGATCTCGCCGGAGGTCGTAGCCGAGCAGGCATTCACCGGAATCCGCGAAGACAAGCTCTATGTCTTCACGTCCGATGGTTTCGATACGCCGATCGCGGAGAGGACGCAGGCGATCCTGTCCCGCACCAATCCGCAGTTCGCCAGCCTGCTCTCTCTCAGCAAGAGTGATGCACAGATAGAGGACGCCGCGTCGTGAGCGCGCTGCAGGATCGCATCGCGCTGGTCACCGGCGCCGCATCCGGTATCGGCCTGGCGACGGCCAGACGCTTTGCCGACGAAGGCGCACAGGTGCTGATCGCCGATCTGGATGCGGCAGGCCTGACCCGCGCTCTGGATGCCATGCCCGGTTCCCGCCACGAGGCCATCACGCTCGACGTCACCGATGAGCCTGCCTGGATCGCGCTTGCCTCGCGCATCGAGCGACAGTTCGGCCACCTGGACGTGCTGTTCAACAATGCCGGGTTTGGCAAGTTCGGCTCGATCGCGGATACCTCGCTGGACATGTGGCGCTCGGTGATCGGGGTCAACCTCGACAGCATCTTCCTTGCGACCAAGTACATGCTGCCGCTTCTGGAGGCATCCGGGCACGGATCGATCATCAACATGTCTTCGATCCGGGGCATAGCCGCCGCGCCCGATTGTGCGTCCTACTGTGCGGCGAAAGGCGGCGTCCGGATGTTCACCAAGGCGACAGCACTGGAATGTGCTGCCGCCGGAAACGGTGTGCGCGCAAATTCGATTCACCCAGGCCACGTCGCCACCCCTCTGACGGCAGCGGCACATGGAGATCCGCAAGTCGCCCGCCGCTTGCTCGATGACGTTCCTATCGGCCGGATCGGTGTGCCTGAGGAGATCGCCGATGCCGTCGTGTTTCTTGCGAGTGACGCGGCGCGGTACATGACAGGTGCCGAACTGGTGGTCGACGGCGGATCGACCGCGCAGTGATTTCATCCGGCCCCGTAAGCCTGACCATCGACAAGGGCGTGGCCCACCTCACGCTCACCCGCCCGGACACGCGCAACGCGATTTCCCCGGAGATAGCCGAGGCCCTGAGGGAGGCGGTCAATATCTGCGCCGCGTCTGATGACGTGCGCTGCATTCTTCTGACCGGCAGCGGGCGGTTCTTCTCGGTCGGAGGCGATATCGATCTGTTCGCTCGGGCCGGAGCCGATGCGCGCACGCACGTCTTCGATCTGGCGCAATGCTTCCACCACGCCGTCCATGGCCTCGCCACGATGCCCAAACCGTTGGTCACTGCCATCAACGGTCCTGCGGCGGGCGCGGGGATGAGCCTCGCCATTCTGGGCGATATCGTTCTTGCCGCCGCATCTTCGCATTTTACCGCCGCTTATACCGCTGTCGGACTGACACCCGACGGCGGCCTGTCATGGGCTTTGCCGCGGCTCGTCGGGCTACGTCGGGCGCAGGACCTGATCCTGACCAATCGGCGCGTGGATACGCAGGAAGCCGCCACAATCGGCTTGGTCACCCGCGTTGTGCCGGACGAGGCGCTAGCTGAAGAAGCCCAGGGACTCGCGATGCAACTCGCCACCGGGCCGGTCGGCGCGCTGGGAACATGTCGACGGCTTCTGGCGGCATCCCATACCGCGACGTTGCCTCAGCATCTGGAAGCGGAAGCCCATGCGATCGCCGCCTCCTGCGCCGGCAGGGAGGGCCGCGAAGGGGTAGCGGCATTTATGGAGAAACGACCGCCGGATTTTGTGGGGCAACGCAATCTCGAATCCATTTCAAACGACGACGGGCCGCCTTCATGAATTTTCCCACACATCCGCCACAAATCCCCATCCTGACCGCCGCACTGATCGCCTCGACCCTATTTTACGCCTCTCCCGCGCTTTCGCAGGAACAGGAGAGCGAGGCGCCCGCACAGGCATCGCCTGCCGAATCCTCCACCGTGCAGACCGTCCTGCCCGACAGCGAAGACGCGCCGCCGCCTCAGGATCGGTACAAGCGCTTCGACGATCTCAGTCTCAAGGGCTGGGCCATCACGTACCCCCGAGTTGCCGACACGATTCTGGCTGATCACGGCGGCGTGCGTGACGCACTGGCAGACATCGGCATCGGCATTTCGCCGATCAACACCGCCAATTTCCAGTACGACTTTCTGCAGAACGATCGCGGCTATAAGGGCCCACAGTTGTACAATGGACAGGACATCACCCGCACCAACACGACGGTAAGCCTGACGGCAACCTACGACATGGGGATGATCGGCATCAAGGGCGGCCAGATCGCCACGACGTTCAGCCTCGTCGACAACAGCTTCCCGGAAGTGAACGGACCGAAGAAGCTGCGCATCGGGCGTCTGCATTACTACCAGTCGCTGTTTCACGACCGCGTCGATTTCAAGGTCGGCTATATCGACAACACGCAGGAATTTCTGGGCATCAATGTCGGAGGCAATCTCGCCACCGGCAACCTCGGCCCGCAGGCTACGATCCCGTTCCAGCTGGGCCTCAGCTATGGCGGCTTTGCCGCCCCCGGCTTCAACGCCCGCGTAAAGGTCGGCAGGCATCTTTACAACAAGGTCGGCGTACAGCGCAGTCTGCCCCCCGGCGGTGCCACTGCCGAGAATGCGGTCAATCCGGGCGGCTTCCGCTTCCACCCTCCCGGCACCGGTGTGCTGGTAATCGACGAAGTCGGCTTCAACAGCCCCGCCGCGCGCGGGGAAAAGTCGATATGGATACGCGGCGGCGGCATCTACAATACGACGAAGTTCGACACTTTTGACGGCGCCCGCTCCACCAACTGGGCGACGTTTATTGCAGGCGACAAGCAGATCACCCAGCCCGATCCGCAAAAGCCTGCACGCGGCGTCTATGTGGGAGCCACCTTCAACTATGCGCCGCCACGACAGAACCTCTATACCCAATACTACGAAGGACGGGTCTACGCCGTGGGCATGCTGAAGGGGCGCCCCTTCGACCTCGCATCGCTGGTCACCACCTTCAACAAGTACAGCCCCGCAGGCTTGCGGACCAGAACCGCGCAGGGCGAAGAGAACTATCGCGCCACCTGGGCCCTCATCGCCAGTTACGCCTACCGGGTCCGTCCGGGCATCTACCTCCAACCAGGCCTCGGAGTTACGGTCCACCCGACCTACAGCCCTCGCTTCGGGACGGCTTTGAACGGCTATCTCAGCTTGGTGACGATGTTCTGAGATGAGCGCCGGCCCTTTCCCTCCACGATCCGGGTGTCCGAACCATGCGGCCACGTGAACTGCCTTACCCCGGCAACCCGGACTATGGTTCCGGGCTGTGTCGCCGGCTGATACGGGTGACCGGGATGCCTGGCGTGGTCGAGGCACACCTTGCCGACAACTTTCATGAGATGCGATGCCGTATTTTGCACGATGGTTCTGTCGTCACGGCTATCTACGGCACTGCTATTCGAGTGCCGACATCAGCCTGCCCTGCGGCGACCGCAGTTTTGCAAGAACTGGAGGGAATCGCCATCAACGTTCCCGCCGCAGATCTTTATAGTGGCGGCCAAGCCCAGAAACACTGTACACATCTCTATGATCTGGCTGTTCTAGCGATCCGACACGCCTCTCTCGGACTGCACGACACCCATTACGAGGCAATAGTGCCAGACGAGGGCGACCAGCCCGTCACGCTGACAATTTCCCGTAACGGCGCCATTTGTCACAGCTGGAACGTCCAAAACGGCTCAATCCAACTGCCCGCGTCGCTTCGTGGCAAGACTCTGGACAAAGGCTTTGCTGCTTGGGCGACGCGTTCATTCACGGACGCCGAAATTTTTGAAGCTGCCAGCATCTTGGCCAGAACCTGGCTGATCTCGATTGGCAGACGGTATCGTATGGAGATGGCTGCCGGCGAACCGATTGCAGGAAATTCGGAAATGCTGGGACGCTGCTTCGCCTATGACGCCACTCGAGCTGAACTTGCGCGATACAGTTTAGGCAATTCACGCTCATCATCCGAAATCAAGGTTTAGACTGGGCTGTTGGCCTTTTGTGACCTGATCCTTGCCGCTCACGCCGCCGTGAACGTTAGCGCCAGCCTTGCTAGTTCGGGGAAGGCCTCGGCCCGCTCCTTTGCCTGAGCGTTGGAGGCGGTGCCCCGGATCACGCGGCCCTTGATGCCGTGGAAGATCGCGGCGAGGCGGAAGAAGTTGAACGCCATGTAATAGCGATAATCCGCCAGTCCTTCGCGCCCGGTGCGACGGCAATAGGCCGCGGCGTAGTCCTCCTCGCTCGGGATGCCGAGCGCGGCGATGTCCGCTCCGCCAAGGCCCGCCACGATATGCGGCGGCATGTGGTACATCATCGCGTGGTAGGCGAAGTCCGCCAGAGGATGGCCCAGCGTCGACAATTCCCAGTCCAGCACCGCCAGAACGCGCGGTTCGGTTGGGTGAAAGATCATGTTGTCGATGCGGAAATCGCCGTGGATCACGCTGGAGGCGCCATCGTCCTGCGGCATTTCCGCTTCGAGCCACGCGATGACCGCGTCCATGTCTTCGTTGCGGCCTGCGGCCTCATCCTCGAAATACTGCCTGGACCAGCGCCCGACCTGACGAGCGAAATAATTGCCCGGCTTTCCGTAATCGCCCAACCCGATCGCGGCAGGATCGAAGGCGTGAAGCTGCGCAATCGTGGCGTTCATCGCATCGAAGATCGCCGCGCGTTCGGCGTTGGACACGCCGGGGACGGTGGCGTCCCAGAAGATGCGCCCTTCCACCATCTCCATCACGTAGAACCACGTGCCGATGACGCTATCGTCTTCGCACAGCCCATAGACGCGGGCGACCGGGAAGCCCGCGCCATGGAGCGCGGAAAGCACCTTAGCCTCGCGCTCCACCGCATGGGCGCCCTTGAGCAGTTGCCCCGGTGGCTTGCGCCGCAGGACGTAGCTGCGCGTGGGCGTGACCAGCTTGTAGGTGGGGTTGGACTGCCCGCCCTTGAACTGCTCGACGCTCAGCGGGCCGGCGAACCCTTCGACGTTGGCCTCCAGCCATGCGGTCAGCGCCGCCTCGTCGAAGGCATAGCCTTCGCGCACGGCGGTGGTGCCCGAGTTGGCTTCAGCGACGTCCGTCATGCGGGTTCGGCTTCCTTTGCAGCCGCTTCCTGCGCCTTGCGCCAGTCGCGACGGATCTTCTTGGCGAGGCTCCACTTGTGGACTTCGGTGGGGCCGTCATAGATGCGGAAGGCGCGAACTTCGCGGAACACCTGCTCGACGATGGTGCGTCCGGTGACGCCCGTGCCGCCCATCACCTGCACGCAGTTGTCGGCGATCTTCATCAGCGCTTCGGACACCGAGACCTTCGCCATCGAGCTTTCCACCGTGCCGAGCGAGCCCGTGTCGAGCACCGAGGCGCACCAGTCGATCATCAGTTCGGACTGCTTGATGAGGATTTCGTTCTCCGCCAGCATGAAGCCGACGCCTTCGTGCTCGATCAACTGCTTGCCGAATGCCATGCGGCGGCAGGCATAGTCGCTGGCGATCTCGTGCGCGCGCATGCACGTCCCCAGCCAGCGCATGCAGTGCGACAGGCGCGCCGGGGACAGGCGGATCTGGGCATACTTGAAGCCCTCGCCCGGATTGCCGAGCATGTGCTCTGCCGGAACGCGCAAGTTATCGATGGTCAGCGTGGCATGGCCGCCGGGCATGGAGGTGTCGATGGTGTTCGACACTTCGTCGATGCGGATCGCCTCGTCCGGCAGGTCCACCAGGAACATGCAGGCGCCGCCCTTGGTATCTTCCTCGGCGGATGCAGCCATGACGACCCCCACCATGGAGCCCTGCGCCCCGGTGATGAAGGTCTTGCGGCCATTGATGACCCAGTGATTGCCGTCCTTGCGGCAGGTGGTCTTCATCATCGACGGATCGGAACCCGCGCCGCCCCATTCGGCCGGCTCGGTCATGAAGAAGGCCGAACGCCCCCTGCCTTCGACCAGCGGCTTGAGGAAGCGCTCCTTCAGTTCGAGCGAGCCGACGTGGCCGATGAGGTACATGTTGCCCTCGTCGGGCGCCATGGTGTTGCAGGCCAGCGGGCCCAGCGGCGACAGGCCCGACTTGATGAGCACAACCGCCGTCTCGCGCTGGTTTAGGTGCGATCCGTCGGCGCGGATGTGCGGGGTGAGCACGCCGGCCTCGCGGGCCAGACCGCGCAGTTCCATCAGCAGTTCATCGGTCGGCGCGCCGTGATGATCGCGGCGCGGATCCTTCTCGTAGGGCACGACCTTTTCGCGGACGAAAGCCTCGACCTTCGCGGCCATGTCGAGGGCGTATTGGGCAATCTCGCTCATTATTGCAGCACTCGGATCGGATCGGAGCCGTCCCAGTCGCGGGCGGCAACCTTCATCATCTGAAACAGACCTTCTGTGCCCGAAAGCGGCTGAAGGTATTCGATTACTACGTCCAGCATTGAACGGTCGCGCCTAGCGCTCCAGGATAGTGACGGCGGAAACCCCCGGAGCGCCGTAGACGTGGCTGTATGCCGTCTTCGGCGCATTCGGGACCTGACGACCCCCGCCGTTTCCCCGCAGTTGCACGACGTTTTCGTAGACCTGGCGCAGACCCGATGCGCCGATCGGCTCGCCACAGGCGAGGCAGCCACCATCCGTATTGACCGGCAGCGCGCCGTTGATATCGGTGCGCCCCTCGGCTAGCCACTGCTCCTGCTCGCCATCGGCGCAGAAGCCGTTCTCGGCCATGTGCATCAGTTCGGCGCCCACTTCGGTGTCCTGCAGCTGGGCGACGTCGATGTCGCCCGGGCCGATCCCGGCAAGACGATAGGCATCGGCCGAGGCGATGCGCGAGGCGGTTCCGCGCGGGGCCGTGTCATCGGCCACCACGTCCACGCTCGGCGCGAAGACTTCGAAGCTGGCCGGCGGGCGCGTGCGCATGGTCGCGGCCTTGAGCCGGATCAGCGGCTTGCCGAGTTCGCGCGCCTTCTTCTCGCTGGCGAGGATCAGCGCAACGCCGCCCTCTGCCGGCGAGCAGAACATGTACTTGGTATAGGGGTCGCTCACCAGCGGCGCTTCGAGGATCTCCTCCAGCGACACCGGTTGACGACGCCACGCATGCGGCGCGTGGACGGCGTTCCGGAACGCCTTTTCCGAAACCAGCCCCAGCGTCTTCTGCGAGATGCCGAACAAGCTCATGTAGCGCATGATCTTGGCGGCGAAGAACTGCGTCGTCACCATCTGGCCGACTTCGCCGTACCAGTCCGGCAGGTTGTATTCGGCCGGCAGCGCGTTGAACGCGCCGCGCGGATGCTTGTCGAAACCGACCGCGACACCCAGGTCGAACTCGCCCGACTTGATCGCCATCTGCGCAGAGAACAGCGCCGAACCACCCGCCGCGCAGCCATTGCGCACGTTGATGAACTGAACGCCGGTCAGGCCCAGCCGATCGACCATCGTGTCCGGGTTGCCCGCAGCGTCCGAGCTGCCATAGGCGAACTGGATCTGCGGCCATTCCACCCCGGCGTCGGCCATCGCCTCGCGCAGTGCGAAGACGCCCTGGTCAACTCCCGAAAGGCCATCGGTGCGCCCGAAGCGGTGGATGCCGATGCCGACGATGCACACGTCACCGCTCATGCCGCTTCTCCTGCAGGACTATAGGCGGGAATATAGGGGCTTTCCGGATCTTCCGGGTTCAGCTGCGAAGGCGCGAAACGCACCGCCATGCCGACCTTCACATCCTCGAACGCGACATCGTTCAGCCGCGCCTCGACGATAACTTCACCGGGCAGTTCGACATAGGCGACGACCCAGGGCAAGAACGCCTCAGGCCCCAGATAGGGCGGGGTCTTCGGGCGGAAACGCTGCACGGTGTACGACCACAGCGTGCCGTCGCTCGACAGCGGAACTGGCTCGAAAGCGGGCGTCCCGGGGAATGGGAAGACGATGCGGCCGGTTTCCCGGTCCTTCCCGCCGATCAGACGCGGCTGCGCCTCGTCGGTGAACAGGCCTTCAGCTATCGCTCTCATATAGTTCGTCCTACCTGCCGGGCTTCTGCAAGCCGAGTTGTGCAAAACATAGGCACATGTTGCCATGCAAGGTGACTCACCAAAGCGTCAGCGCGAGTCACAATTCGGGATGGAGGGGCAGCCCTATCAGCTGGCAGATAAAGCATGGTGATTGAGCATTAAGCGCTCGCCCGCTGCGGCATCCACGACCCTTGCCGGACGCTCAGCGCCCGATTTTCGCTCCTCAGGTGCGGACCGACAGCTTTCCCATCCTGGGCGCGCAAGACTGGCCGGTAGGCGACTGTCGTGTTTGGAGCGCAGATATAGAGATAGCTGCCGCTCACGCTGCGTCGCCTGCCGACCAGATTACGACTTTCCGTGACGGCAATGTGGACGGCAGATTTCTCCAAAACCTGTCGTATACTTCACGAAATCGGTATGGCAGCGACGCGCCTTACATTTAGCGCCTTGGCCCACAGATGCGTTCCGCAAACCGGATTCTAATCTGCAGCCTTAATAGGCGTCGAAGCCGGTCGACCGAGAAAGCGCCTCCCACCGAGTAACTTCTACGCGTATATCGTCGAGCTTCTGATCGACCAGCCTAAGTGCATCTTCGCCGAGGAACAGCCGAACCGGCGGGTTGTCCTCCTCAACGATCGCCAGCAGCGCCTGCGCCGCCTTGGCCGGATCGTTCGGCTGGTTGCCGCTCTTGGCCTGTCGCGCAGCCCTTATGGGATCCATCACCCCGTCATAATCCGCGATGCTGCGTGGCGTCCGATCCATCGAGCGGCCAGCCCAGTCGGTGCGAAACTGCCCAGGCGCCAGCGTCGTCACTCTTACGCCGAATGCCGCGACCTCCTTGCCGAGCGCTTCGGAAATCCCCTCCAGCGCGAACTTGCTGCCGCAATAGAAGCTGATCCCCGGCATAGTGATGAACCCGCCCATAGAGGTTACGTTGACGATATGCCCGTGGCGACGCTTACGCATGCCGGGCAACACCGCCTGCATCATCGCCACCGGGCCGAACACGTTCGCGGCAAACTGCCGCTGGAGATCGTCCATCGACGATTCCTCGAGCACGCCTTCATGGCCGTAACCAGCGTTGTTCACCCAACACATCGACAGGACCGACATCATGCTCGGCTGCGGCTACCGCCGAAGGAATGGAAGCGAAGTCAGTCACGTCCAGCAGCAGCGGGCTTGCCCGGTCCGGTGCGAGTGAAGCGAATGCAATTGCGTCTTTCTGGCGCCGCACCGTGCCGATGACCCGGTGACCGGCCTTCAAGGCGCCTTCAGCAAATGCTCGGCCCAGCCCGGAGCTGACGCCGCTGATGAGAAAGATTTTTTGGCTATTGTCGGTCACGCGTACACTCCTGCAAGACAAGCTAATTATATCATGATATAGATGCACTATGAGCGAAGACAAGATGGAAACACGTACGAAGCGTCGGGGCGAGCCCGTGCGCCAGCGCGTGCTCGATACGGCAGAGCGTCTACTGCGTGACGGCAAGGCAGAGTTCTCGATGCGTGAGCTCGCCTCGGAAGCGGGGGTCAGCTTCGCGACGCCATTCAATCAGTTCGGCAGCAAGCCGGCGATCATACACGCACTGTCGGGGCGACGGATCGACTCGATGATGACTCGCTTCGATGCGACGCCGCAGCCGCCGCTTGCCGCCGATCGCGTAGCGCTCGCCATCGATATTGCGGTCGGGGTCATGCTTGACGAGCCGATCGTGAACCGCGCGGTGATGGCCTGGATAGGGACGGGCAGCGCGGCGTCGGGCGAAGTCAGATCGAATTCCACCGCCTTATGGGCGCATGCCCTAGGAGACGGGACAGGCCTGCCTTCGCTCCGCCGAGATGAGGCATGTCACATCCTGCCTGGGCAACTCGCGCTCGCTTTCCGGGGAGCGTTGTCCTTCTGGACCGCTGGCGAACTCGCCGATGAGGAACTCGGCCCGGCTGCGCGGCAGATCGCCGACACCCTGCTTAGAGCATATTCTTTCGACTAGAAAGCGGAGTTGAAGCGCTGGAGGCGTGAGTGCAACGGAGAACTCCGCTTCTTGTGTGACGCCGCCGTTCGCGCCGCGTGCTGAACGAACGGTCCGGCGAACCACTCACAATATTGAACAGAGACAATTCAATCCTGTAAGTTCACGATCATTTTCGATCGGTCCATATGCTCGCCGATGACATATGCAACACTGATCGTCACCTGCAGCGGCGGCACCTATTTCGATCGCGACCATTACGTCGATGTCCACCTGCCCTTGGCGCTTGCCTGCTGGCAGCGGCACGGGTTGGAGAGCGCCTCCGCCTTCTTCCCACGTGACGCCAAAGCTGCTGATGTTTCCGTGGGCATCTACCGGTTCCGCGACGAGGACGCGCTGCACGCCGCACTCGCTTCAGCCGAGACGGAGGCCGTGATGGCGGACGTTTCCCGCTTCACGGATGCAACCGTGTCTCGGATCGTCGGCACTCCGCTCTGATCGCGCCGGTGTCGCTAAGGCGCAGCAGACTGCGAACGACACGGGCCGACCAACTTCCTTTCTCCGATCCAGGACAAGCACGATGACATTCTCCAATCGCAAGGTATTCGTCGTCGGCGGCAGCCGCGGCATCGGTGCCGCGATCGTGCGGCGTTTCGCCGCTGCCGGCGCAACGGTGATCTTCACCTATGCCGCCTCCGCTGGCGCGGCCGAGCAGCTCGCCGTCGAGACCGGCGCGCAGGCGCTCCGGGCAGATGCGGGGGCGCGCAACGAGCTGATCGCGGCGGTCCGTGATGCCGGCCCGATCGACATCTTCGTCTACAATGCCGGTTTGCTGGTCTTCGGCGATCCGCTGACGCTCGATGCCGATGAAGTCGACCGCATGATCGACGTCAACGTGCGCGGTGCCTATTTCGGCAGCGTGGAGGCGTCGCGCCTGATGCCCGAAGGTGGGCGCATCCTCGTCATCGGATCCGACACCGCCGACAGCATGCCCTTCCCCGGACTAGCCGCCTATGTGCTGACCAAGGCGGCGATGCAGGGCATGGCGCGCGGTCTGGCACGCGACCTGGGTCCGCGCGACATCACGGTCAACGTGATTCAGCCAGGCCCTACCGATACCGACATGAACCCGGCCGATGGTCCGCGCGCGGCCGGCATGCTCGAGCCGATGGCAATCAAGCGCTATGGCACCGCCGACGAGGTCGCGAGCCTGACGCTCTATCTCGCCGGAACGCAGGCACGCGGAATCACGGGCGCCATGCATACGATCGACGGCGGCTTCGCCGCCTGACTTCCGGCATTCACCCACGCGGCCAAGCAGAGGATGCCGACATGAACGATCAGTCCGACAGCGTCAGCGTCTACCTCCCCCATCGGGGCACGACCGGAACCCACTTCGAGAAAAGTTCGACATGGAGTGACCAGGATGGCTTAGCGCGCGAATAAGAGATCATGCGCTCGGACTTCCTCTCGAGATTGATCTCAAAGCCCGCGTCGAGCACGGCGCCGGCCAGCCGCGAGCGTCCGTCCCGAACCGCGCCGGACGGCTGGAGCAGCCTGATGCTGGCGGCGCAAGACGGCCACGGCGGCGCCTATCGGCGGCTGCTCGGCGAGATGTCCGAGTGGCTCACGCGCTACTTCCAGCGGCGGCTGCCGCCGGGCGACGTCGACGACGCGGTGCAGGAAACGCTGCTTGCGATCCATCGGCGGCGCCACACATATGATCCGCAATATCCACTCGGCCCGTGGCTGGCGGCCATCGCCAAGAACAAATGGGTCGACCAACTGCGCAGCCTGGCGCGCCGCCCCGTGGACGAACTGCCCGAGCACTTAGCCGTAGGCGACCACGAGGCTTCGGTGGTCAGCAGCTCGGTTCTGGCCAGCCTGCTCGACGAGCTCCGCCCCGCGCAGGCCCAGGCGATCCTGCTGGTCAAGGTGCAGGGCTACAGCGTCGAGGAGGCATCGGGCCAGATCGGCCTCTCCGTCTCCGCCGTGAAGATGAACATCCACCGCGGGCTCGCACGCCTGACGACAATCATTGAGAAGACCCCCGATGTCGAGTGAATCCCTGATCGCCAACCTGTCGTCCGACCTCGCGCCCGTGCAGCGCCGCAGCATGGTCCGTGAAGGCGGGCTCGTCCTCGCGCTGGGCACGGTGGAGCTCGCGCTGTTTCTGGGCATGGGCGTCATGCGGCCGGACATGAGCCATATGGCCGGCTCACCGTATCTGATGTGGCGGGTGGGAAGCCTTGGTTTGCTCGCGGTGGTAGCCTGCGTGCTGGCGATCCAATCCTTCTCGCCGACGGCGCGGCCACGCCGGGGGCTGATGCTCGCCTGCGTTCTTGCGGTCGCAGCCATCGTGGTAGGCGCGTTCGTTACACCCGACGGCGCGAATGAGCGCGCGCTGCTCGATCGCATTGATCCGGCCCGCGGCATGCTGTGCGCCGTGTCTATCTTCGTGCTTTCGTTGCCGATCGTGGCGCTGCTCGGTGCCCTGATGCGGAGGGCCGCGCCGACCCAGCCACGGCTGAGCGCGCTCGCCTCCGGTATCGCTGCAGGCGCGTGCGGAGCCTTCGTCTTCGCCTTCTGCTGCCCCTTCAACGACCCGCTCTACGTAGTGGTCTGGTATACCGCCGGGTGCGCCGCCGCGGCGGCCGCAGCGCGATGGCGCCTGCCGCGACGCTTCCACCTCTAACCGGAACCAACGCGGCAGATTACGAGCCGCGCACCGCCTGAACCAACGACACCGATCCACCCGTATTCCGGGACTGGAGAGGTGCGCCTGCATCACAGAAAGGAACATGCCATGAAGACCATCACCGACGCGAAGTCCCCGGACCGCGACTGGCTCAAGACCTACTACTATCTGCGCTTCGCGGTCGCCGCGATCTGGGTCGCGCTCGCCTTCACGGTCGCGAAGGCCATGCCGCCGCTGGCTGCCGTGATGCTCATCGCCTATCCCGCGTGGGACGCGCTGGCGAACTATCTCGACGCCAGCCGGAGCGGCGGCCTGACGCGTAACAAGACCCAGATGCTCAACTTCGTCGTCAGCGTCGTGACCGCCGTAGTCGTCGCCGCGACCCTGCCGCAGGGCATGCATGCGATCCTCCAGATATTCGGCGTTTGGGCGGTCCTCTCGGGCCTGTTCCAGCTCCTCACCGGGGTACGCCGCTGGAAGTCCTATGGCGCGCAGTGGGCCATGATCCTGAGCGGCGCCCAGTCGGGGCTTGCCGGGGCGCACATGCTCAGCAAGGCCGCCGGCACGGCACCGGTCAGCATAACTGACATCGCGCCTTACGCCGCCTTTGGCGCATTCTACTTCCTCATCTCGGCGGTCTCGATGACGATCAGCGGCGCACGCCGGCGCTCGAAGGCCGTGGCGGCCTGACGCGCGCCCGAACCTCTGGCGCCGGAACGGCCTGCGCCCACTCAAGCAAGGACTGAACAATGACTGTCGACGTCAAATACCGCACCGCCGCCACCGCGAGCGGGGGCCGTGACGGCCGCACCTGCACCGAGGACGGGAAGCTAGACCTCCAGCTGTCCACGCCGAAGGAGCTCGGCGGGCCCGGCGGCGAAGGAACTAACCCGGAACAGCTGTTCGCATCGGGTTACGCAGCGTGCTTCCTCGGCGCGCTTAAGTTCGCCGCGCACCAGCTCAAGCTCCAAGTGCCGACGGATGCGACCGTGAAGGCGACCGTGGGGATCGGCATGCGTAGTGAAGGCGGCTTCGGTCTGGAGGTCGAGCTTGCCGTGGCGCTGCCGGGCGTGGAGCGTACTGACGCGCAGCGTCTGGTGGAGGCGGCTCACCAGACCTGCCCCTACTCCAACGCCACGCGAGGCAACATCGACGTGCGCCTCAGCGTCATCTGACTTGACGGGCCTGCGGAGTGCAGGCCCGTTTCCTTCCCAAGCGGCGCTTCGCGCCATGCCCACATCACGAGGTAGCCTCCGCATGCGCAGCTTCGACGCAATCATCATCGGCGCCGGCCAGGCGGGTCCGGCGCTCGCCGGCCGGCTGAACGATGCCGGCCAGTCGGTCGCCATCATCGAGCGCCATCATGTTGGCGGCACATGCGTCAACACCGGGTGCAGGCCGACCAAAACGCTGGTGGCGAGCGCCTATGCCATCCACACCGCGCGGCGTGGCGCAGACTACGGCTTCAGCATCGCAGGGCCGGTTGACGTCGACATGAAGGCAGTCGCAGCTCGGGCGGACAGGATCATCCGGGATGGACGGGCGGGTAACGAGAGCTGGCTGTTCGGCATGGCCAATGTCGAGCTCATCCGGGGGCATGCGCGCTTCGAGAGTTCCGGCGTCGTCATCGTCGATGGGGAACGACTGACCGCACCGCGCATCTTCATCAACGTCGGCGGCAGGGCTGTGGTGCCGGAAATGCCCGGCGCGGACCAGGTGCCGCTCCTCACCAATACCGACATCGTCGCGCTCGACACGCTTCCCCGGCATCTTGTGGTGATCGGCGGAAGCTACATCGGACTTGAGTTCGCCCAGATGTATCGGCGCTTCGGCACCGAGGTCACGATTGTGGAGCGGATGGATCGGCTCATCGCGCGGGAGGACCCCGATGTGTCGGATGCCGTCAGGCAGATTCTCGAGGCCGAGGGCATCACGATCCGGACGGGTGCGGACTGCATCGGCTTCGCGCGCAGCGGTGAGGACGTCGAGGTGCGGGTGGACTGCGCCGAGGACGCGCAGCAGGTCGTCGCCAGCCACGTCCTGATGGCGGTCGGGCGGCGGCCGAACAGCGACGACCTCGGGCTGGAGGTCGCCGGCGTGGCAGTGGATGCACGCGGCTATATCACCGTGGACGACAGGCTGGAGACCAGCGTCCCGGGCATCTGGGCGCTGGGCGACTGCAACGGTCGCGGCGCCTTCACGCACACCGCCTATAACGATTTCGAGATCGTCGCCGCGAACCTTCTGGACGGGGAGGATCGCCGGGTCAGCCAGCGTCTGCCGGGCTACGCGCTCTACATCGATCCTCCGCTTGCACGCGTGGGCATGACCGATGCCGAGGCGGCCAGGACCGGACGGCGGCTGCTCCATTCCAAGCGGCCGATGTCCCGCGTCGGTCGCGCGGTGGAGAAGGCCGAGACCCAGGGGTTTATGAAGGTGGTGGCTGACGCCGACACCCGCCGCATCCTTGGCGCGGCGATACTGGGAACGAGCGGCGACGAGGCGATCCACGGCATCCTCGACATGATGAATGCCGACCAGCCGATCGAGCAACTGCGCTGGGCAGTGCCGATCCATCCCACCGTTTCGGAACTGACCCCGACATTGATGCTCGATCTTCAGCCTTGGAATGGAGAGGCATGATGCGCATGATCGGCCTGATCGGGGGCATGAGCTGGGAAAGCTCGGCGGAATATTATCGACTCCTCAACGAAGGCGCTCGCGCGCGCCTGGGTGCGACGGCTTCGGCCCGTTGCCTGCTATGGTCGTTCGACTTCGCGGAAATCGAAGTACTGCAACATGCCGGCGACTGGAGCCGCCTCTCCGAGTTGATGGTGGACGCCGCACGGCGGCTGGAGGCGGCCGGAGCGGACCTGCTTCTGATCTGCACCAACACCATGCACCGGATGGCAAGCGGCGTGCAAAGCGCGGTTCGCATCCCGCTGATCCACATCGCCGATCCCACTGCGGAGCGGATCGTGGCCGCCGGTTTGCGAAAGGTCGGGCTGCTCGGCACGGCGTTCACGATGGAGCAGGACTTTTACAAGGGACGCCTGACCGAACGCTACGGTCTGGAGGTGATCGTTCCCGACGAGGAGGACCGCGCGACCGTACACCGGATCATCTATGACGAGTTGGTCGCAGGACGCATCGAGTCCTCGTCGCGCGAGGCCTACCGGGCGGTGATCGCGCGTCTTGTCGATGCCGGCGCCCAGGCAGTGATCCTCGGCTGCACCGAAATCATGCTGCTTGTCGGGCAGGAGGACAGCCCCGTGCCGATCTTCGACACTACGGCCCTCCACGCGGCAGCGGCGCTCGATCAAGCGCTGGCGACCGCCCAAGGCACTGATGAAGCGCGGCTGACGGCAGAGTGAGCAACGAAACGATGATCGAGACTGAACTGCGCCGCGGGGCGTTGTCAAAGGCGATCCGCCTTATGCTGGCGTCGGGATTGGCGTCACTCCTCATCGGCGCTGCGGAACCCGAAACGCGCTTCGCCGTGACGCTGCAGTCCGACCTCTTCGAGGATGCGAGCGGCCGGCTGTTGGTGTTCGCCGCGCCGGCAACGATCGAGAACATGACAAGCGACGCGGTCGACCTGGAGCGCGGAGCGGGAGTCTCCGTCGCCGCGCGCGACGTGCAGGGTTTCGGAGCCAGTCGCACCGTGACGATCGATACGCTGAGAGGGGCTTTTCCCAGAAGCTTCGCGACGCTGGCGCCGGGCCGCTACCGCGTACAGGCGGTGCTTGATCACAACGGGGACTACAACTTTGCCGGCCGGGGGCCTGGCGACCTTATATCCAAGGTCGTCACCGTACACTTCCCGCTTCCCTCGATGCCGATCCTCCAGCTCGATCACGCAATGCCGCCGGAGACCGACCAGTTCGACACGACCGGGCTGCCGCCCGTGGCGGCGGAGCAGATCGCCGCATCCCGTCCGCATCTTCACGATGAGCAAATAGAATCCCAAGTGCTGACACGGTTTCGCGGCACGAGCCAGGCCGTGGCCGCATGGGTGCTGACCCCGCCGGGCTATGACCCCGCGTCGCGCACGACCTATCCCACCGTCTATACGGCAGGTGGGTTCGGCGCGGGGCACAAGCTGGCCGGCCAGCAGCTTTCGCGCATGTGGCACCTGATGGAGACCGGCGCCATGCCGCCGATGATCTGGGTCGCCCTTGACCATTCTTCCCCGACCGGCACGACCGAATTTGCAGACAGCGCGAACAACGGTCGTTGGGGCGCGGCGCTGGTCGGCGAGGTGATTCCTACGCTCGAGGCCAAGTACAGGATGGACGCCAAACCGTCCGGCCGGTTTCTGACCGGGCACAGCTCGGGCGGCTGGTTCGCACTCTGGGCCATCGTTCGCTACCCGCAACTCTTCGGCGGCAGCTGGGCGACGGCACCCGACCCTGTCGACTTTCACGACTTCCTCGGTGTTGATCTCTACGCGCCAAACGCGAACATGTACCATGCCGCCGATGGCAAGCCGCGCCCGCTCGAACGCGATAACGACAAGGTGCTCGGCACGATCGCGGAAGCTGCTCGGCTGGAGAGTGTTCTTGGTCACGATGGCGGACAGTTCCGCTCGTTCGAATGGGTTTTTTCTCCTCGCCGACCGGACGGCGCGCCCGCCTTTCTGTTCGACCGGGAAACCGGCACTGTCGATCCCGCCGTCGCGGCCTATTGGCGCGGGCACTACGACATCGGGCACCGGATCGAAGCCGACTGGCCGCGGTTGGGCATGCACCTCAACGGCAAGGTCCATGTCGTGGTCGGGACCGCCGATTCCTATTATCTCGACGGCTCGGTGCGTCGGCTCGATGCCGCGTTTCGCAAGGTCGGCGGCCGCGCCGACTTCCGCTACGTGCCAGGCGCGACGCACAGCATGTCGATGCTCTACGCGAAGGACGGCGACCGCAACGCCTTGTGGAAGGAGATGTCGCGCGCGATGTATGCGGTAGCCAGACCCGGCCAGTTCTGGGGGGCGCCTTCTCACGCCGCCGTCACCGCGCCACCGTCCGCGGAAGCGCGCCAGCGCTGAAATTGGAGTTTCTCCCGGAACCTTGAGTAATTTCCGGGCCGCCCATCATGCGGTCGCGTTCACGAGATGGTCCGATACCGTCGAGATGAACGCGCGAAGACGTCTAAGACGCCGCAGGTCCCGGTGGTATCCCATCCAAATGTCTCGCGTTGGCGGCGGCGTCGGCACGTCGAGTCTGCGGATACCGGGAATCTGATTGCCGACCACGCGGGGCAGGACAGCGATGCCCACACCTTGCCTGCACATGCGCCCCTGGACGTTGCGGTTGTTCGATCGCAGCACCGGTCTCGCGTTGGGGTAACTCTCGATGAGCCAGGCAATGTCAGGGAAATGGCCCGTCGACGTGTCATGGGTGATCAGCCGGAAACCGGAGCCATCGCCATATTTGGGATCAGCCGCCTCCTCGGCGATGTAGACGCCGTATTCGAGCCTGAAGAGCCGCCGCTGAACGACATCGGCAGTGTCGAACGGAACGATACGGAAAGCCACGTCGGCCTCCCGTTGGGCAAGACTGAATTGGCGCGTGCCGGTGAGGATCTCGACGTCGACATTGGGGTAGGCTTTTGAGAAATCCGCCAGGATAGGCGGGAGAACATAGGCTCCAAACCAGTCCGCCGACGAGATACGCAGACTGCCCTTGAGATCCTGCTCCTGCCCCGCGAGCCGGCGCTCCATGGCCAACGCGCCTTCCTCCATCTGCTCAGCCAGCGCGATGATCCCATGGCCCTCTTCGGTCAGAACAAGACCGTCTGCCGTGCGCTGAAAGAGCGTGTGACCGATCGCCTGCTCAAGGGCGCGAAGGCGCCTGCCGACGGTCGGATGGCTTGTCTGCAGAGACCGCGCGGCGCTGCCGAGCGTGCCGGATCGCGCAACGGCAAGAAAGATTCTGACGTCACTCCATTCCATCGCGACCGCTCACACAAAACTGAACGCGGATAGTACAGTTATGTCAGTTCAAGAACAAATCTAAACACCTAGATTCATGCCATCGTCTGGAGGTGCTTCCTTAGCTGGATTCCCCCGCCCATGAGGGCGGCCGCTTGGCTGTGGAGCCCAAGGGAAGCTCATCCGGACTAAGCAAAGAGATTTTCGGAGCCGCGGCAGAACGCAGCGGCCCGCTCCGATGCTTACAAATGAGGACTTCGATAATGATCACGATGCTGGTGACCTATGCGGGCGATGAACAAACGCCGTTCGACCGCGATCATTGGATCAACGTGCACTTCCCGCTCGTGCGAGACAGCTGGGGACCGTACGGGCTGGTCAGCGCCGGCGGGTTCTTTCCGCAAGGTGATGGCGCCGGGCTCATCGCGGTTGGCGTCGTCAACTTCCGAGACGCGGCTGCCATGGAAGCGGCGCTCAATTCGCCGGAGACCGCCCAGGTCATGGCTGACGTCGACATCGTCACCGCCCTTAAACCGCAGCGCAGCCTCGTGAAGCCGCTCTGAGCAGAGCGTCGGTGCGTGTCGATTGCGTCGGTGGCTAATCTCTCCAGGTCTGCGCCGGACACCACGGTCAGCGGCTGCAACGTCTGAAAACAAGGGAGAAGAAGTTATGAAAACGTGGCTTATCACAGGCTGTTCGAGCGGCTTCGGCCGGCGGCTTGCCCTCGCTGCAGCACAGCGCGGCGATCGGGTCATCGCGACGGCGCGCAATGTCAGGACGATCGAGGAAATGGCCAAGCCTTTCGGAGGCCGCATGATCACCTTGCCACTCGATGTGACCGACGCGGCGGCAGCCAAGGCGGCGGTCGCAAAAGCGGTCGAGGCCTTCGGCGGGTTCGACGTGCTCGTGAACAATGCCGGCTACGCATTGTTCGGCGCGATCGAGGAAGGCACGCCCGAGGAATATCGGCCGATGTTCGAGGTGGACGTTTTCGGTCTGATCGAAATCACCAGAGCCGCGCTACCCGTGCTGCGACGGGCGGGCGGGACAATTGTCAACATGTCGTCCGGTGCCGGCATCGAGGGCCGCGGCGGCGGAGGCTATTACCACGCCGCCAAGTTTGCGGTGGAAGGGATTTCGGAGGCGCTCGCCGGCGAGCTCGAACAGTTCGGCATTCGTGTGTTGATCGTCGAGCCTGGACCGTTCCGTACCGATTTCCTTGGCCGTTCGATAACGATGGCGGCCAACGCAATGCCGGAATACGCCGCGACCTCCCGCAAGCACTATCGGGACACCAACGACGGCAATCAGGCGGGCGACCCCGATAAGGCGGTCGCAGTGATCCTTCAGGCCGTCGACGCCGATGACGCCCCGCTCCATCTGCCGCTCGGGCCGGCCGCGCACGCGATCGCCGAGCGAAAGCTGGCTGCGTTCCGCAGCGATATCGACGCCTGGCGCGAGATCACGATCGCCACCGATTTCGACCCCGTTTGAACGCCAACACCTGATTGGAGAGCGATCATGATCGCAGCTTTGAAGGGGTTTACCCAGCAGTTGGTGCCGGTGAATGGCATCAAGATCAACGCCGTCACCGGAGGCTCAGGTCCGCCCATCCTTCTGCTTCACGGCTGGCCGGAAACATGGTGGGAATGGCACCATGTGATGCCATTGCTGGCCGAGCATTTCAGCGTGGTGGCCATCGATCTGCGCGGCGCGGGCTTTTCCGACTGTCCGCAGGGCGGCTATGACAAGGCGACGATGGCGCGCGACGCGCACGAAGTCATGGTTGCCCTTGGGCATGAGCGCTACGCGGTGTGCGGGCATGACATCGGCGGAATGGTCGCCTTGCCGCAGGCCGCCATCTATCGGCAGACTGTTACTCACTTGGCCGTCCTCGACGTTCCGCTTCCCGGCTGGACTGGATGGGAGGCGACGACCGCCAAGCTCTGGCACTTCAGCTTCCATATGAACCGCGATCTGCCCGAGCGCCTGATCCACGGCCGGGAATATGACTATGTTTCGACCTTCATGGCAGAGCGGTTCTACGATCACAGCAGCTTCGATCCGCTGGACATCGAGATCTACGCAAAGGCGATGGCGCTTCCCGGCCGCACGCGTGGCGGCATGGAATGGTATCGCACCCTCGCCGCCGACCATGCGGCCGCGCTCGAGTACAAGAAGCAACGGCTCGACATCCCGGTGCTTGGCCTGGGTGGGGATCAGCGCTTCGGTGCGCAGATGGCGCCGATGCTCAAGGAGTTCGCCACCAATGTGACGGGCGGTTCGATCGCGCGGTGCAGCCACTATGTGGCAGACGAGCGGCCGGATGAAGTCGCAGCCGCCCTGATTGCATTCCTCAAGATCAATTGAAACTCGGCGCCCGCGCGGCCGTGGGCGAGTCGATAGATCGAATAAACAGCAAAGGAAAACTGTCATGACCGCACCCGTCATTCGCGGCGTCAATCATATCGGCATCACGGTGCCCGACATCGAAGCCGCAAAATCGTTCTTGGCGGAAGCCTTCGGTGGCCAGGTGATCTATCAGTCTTTCGGTCCTCAGGATCCGCCGCGGCAAGGACCCGAATTCGAGCGGGCCGTTGGCGCGTTCCCCGGAACGGTCGTACGCGCCCAGGCGATGGTCAAGATCGGGACCGGACCCGATATCGAGCTCTTCGAAATGCACGGTCCCGAGCAAGCCCAGCCGATCCGGGCGAGCGACTTTGGCATCACGCACTTCGCTCTCTACACCGATGACATCGACGCATCGGTCGAGCGCTTCGAGAAAGCGGGCGGTACCCCGCTGACGGCGCCGCGCGCCATCCCCTATGCAACCGAGAAAGGTCCTGGAAACAAGGTCTGCTATTGCCGCATGCCGTGGGGTACGACGATGGAATTCATCACCACGCCGGATCGCATGGCCTATCGTGACCAGACCGACCTGCGTAGGTGGCAGGATGAGGACTGACGAGAGCGGGAGAAGGCCCCGCATCCTCATCGTACAACAAAGAAAACTACCAATCGAGGACCGCGCTCATGGATGAACAAAGCTTCGGTGTGCGGTTGCCCGCCCGCGTGCTTCCCGCTCCCCGCTCGATCAGCGCGGAGGCGCGTGCCGCACTGAACCGTCTCGTCGGCGCCGACGGCATGCCGATCAATGCCAAGTACCCGATGCCGGATCCCGAGGATCACGAAGGCTGGGTTCGGATCAAGGCAGCGGTGGATGCGCACTATGCCGCCAGCATCAAGGGTCTTGCGGGCACGTTGCGCGCCAGCGTCGAAACCGTCCGGGTCGGCAATACCCTCGTCCACGTCGCTACGCCCGAGACCGCGATCGTCACCGGGGCCGCCTATCTCGATCTGCACGGTGGCGCACTGGTATTTGGCGGCGGCGAGGCATGCCGGGTCGGCGCGCAGATGCAGGCGGACCTGCATGGCGTGTGCTGCTACGGTGTCGACTATCGGACGCCGCCCGAGCATCCCTATCCCGCAGCACTGGACGATACGCTGGCGGCCTATGGCCATGTGCTCGAGCGGCATGCGCCATCGAATGTGGTCATTGGCGGCCGGTCGGCCGGGGGGAACCTTGCTGTTGCCATGCTGCTGCGCGCGCGGGAGGCGGGGCTCCCCATGCCGGCCGGGTTGGTGCTGCTGTCGCCCGAGGTGGACCTGACGGAGTCAGGGGACAGCTTCGAAGTGAACCGTCTGGTGGACCTCATGCTGCCCCTGCCGCTGCGCGCGGCGAACCTGCTCTATGCCAGCGGCGCGGACCTCTCCGATCCCGCTCTCTCCCCGCTGTTCGGCGACCTTTCCGGCCTGCCGCCGACGCTGCTGCAATCCGGCACCCGCGATCTTCTCCTCTCCAACACCGTCCGCATGCATCGCGCCCTGCGAAAGGCTGGCGTTCCTGCCGAGCTTCACGTCTTCGAGGCGATGCCCCATGGCGGCTTCCTGGGCGACACGCCGGAGGATCTGGAGCTGAGCGGCGAGCTCGTCCGCTTCGTCTGCACCTGCTTGCGCGGCGGCTGAGGCCTTTGGCCCACTTCTTTCAGGACACGTATGATCGACACCAATCGGCTCCTCCTACGTCCCTATGAACCTGGAGACGAGCGGGCGATTCTGGCGCTGTCGGCTGATCCCGCCGTGCGCAGGTTCATCGGCAATCTACCGGATTCCGAGGAAGGCGCCCGGACAAGGGTGCTACGCTGCGCGGGCCATTGGAGCCTCTTCGGCTTCGGCACGCTCGCTGTCGTCGAACGGCCGAGCGGCAGGATCGTGGGCGAAGTCGCCGCCTCCTACTTCCTCGTCTCGGCAATCCCGTTGACGATCAGCGATGTGCGTCGCCGCGCCAAGGCCGTGGCAGCGTGATGGGCGTCGGGTTTGGAGGTCACGGCATGGCGGTGCATGCCATTCTTTCCGTGGCGGCTGCCGCCGCGGCGCCCCTCAATGCCTCCTCGCCAGCAGAGAACCCGCTGCCGGTCGACGCCGCGCTCGCAAGATGGGACATCGACGAGGCGCGGACGCTCGCGCAGGCGATGCCAGAAGGCGCCGAGCGCTGCGCGGTCGAGGGCGTGATTGCCAACCGCGAGAACCGTATCAAGGAAGCCTCGAAATCGCTCCAGCGATGCTTGGCAATATTGGAACAATCCCATTCTCCCCGGGCACATGCCGCATTTGAGGCGCTGCTCGAATCCTATTTCCGGCAGGGCGCGTACAAGAAGGAATATGCGTTGATCGTGTGGTGGCTTGCGGCCCATGGCAAGCCCGCCGATCCCGACAAGCTTGCCGATCTGCGCGAGGAACTCGGAACGGTGGCGGTGTTGCGCGACGTGTCCGGACCCAAGGCGACAGGCAGCAGTACGGCAACCTTGCGCAGTTACCGCAATGTGCTGGGCACGCGGAATGTCGATCTAAGAGTGCGCGGCGTCACGCTCTCGTGGAATATCGATACAGGGGCTAACCTTTCCGTTGTAACCGAGAGCGCGGCCCGACGGATGCGATTGGCGGTTCGCGATACCCGCGCACAAGCGGTGGGATTGACCGGCCACTCGGTGCCAACACGAATCGCTGTCATTCACAGGCTTCCGGTTGGCGGCGTCACCCTTCGGAATGTAGTGGCGATCGTTGTACCGGACAGCGCATTGTTCATCCGGTCTCCGCTAGCCGACTATCAGATCGAGGCGATACTTGGCTGCCCCGCGCTGGCGCAGCTCGGTCGATTTCGGATCGATGCTGACGGCACGTTCGCGATCGATCGGGCGGGACCGTTGCTCAGGTCGGGAGCGACGCTCTACATGAGGCAGCTGACTCCGCTGGCCGAGGTGGAGATCGCGGGGCGCAAGGGCCTGGTGAGCATCGACACGGGGGCAAACCGAAGCAGCCTCCATGCAAGCTATGCTGCCAGATTTGCCGATCGCGCGCGCCTTTGGTCGAGTAAGCGAGACACGACATTGGGCCTGGGTGGCAGCACCGAAGGCGATGTTGCAATCGAACCCCGACTGACGATCACTGCAGGGGCGGCAACCGTCGTCGAACAGGATGTGGCCGTTACGTTGGAGGGCCACAAGACGGCGCTCGTTCTTGGCAATCTTGGACAGCCCGCATTGACGGCCAACGGCAGCTACACGTTCGATTTTCGTGCGATGCGGCTGTTGCTCGGGCCAGAGGTTTCGAATTGATGTACGGCTCGCTTCGAATCGGCGCCGCTGCGGGTGACCGCTGAATGTCGGCTCCTGACGATAGCGGATGCTCAACTTATCGCCACCCAATGACGGCTTTGTCCCAGCCCCCGTCATAAGCGGACTGACCGCTCATAGGCGCGCCATTTTCCTAATTGAACGGCCTGGATGGTGAAGGGTTTCGGGCGCTTGCGTACGAAAGCCTCCCATGCAGGAACCCGCGTGCCCGGTAGAGTGGGCTATGGGGATTTGCGCTTTCGTGTGGTGTGGCGGGGTGAAGTGCGCGCTTTGATGGAGGCACGACAGCAGCGCAGCGGTCGGTGTCTGGATGCGCCGGAGATGTGTTTGCCAGGCTGTCGATGTTGATGCCAGGAGCGGACGTGGGCGCGGCGCGTGCCGGGGGCAAGTCGGCCCTTTGACCATCGCGCGCTTTGCGTGGCCATCGCGGCAGGCGGATCATGCCGGGTCATGCGATGCGCTCCCGGATCGGCGGGGTTGGCTTGGGCGGTGCGCGGGGCTGGCTCCAGCGTGGGAAGTTTTCAATGACGATCATGCGCCCGCCGCAGCACGGGCATGGCGCGCAGGTGCCGGGCTCGGCTTCGGGCTCTGGCACCTGCGTCTCCGGTGTGACGGCAAGCAGGCGGCGGGCGAGCGCGAGATTGTCGTGGCGCGCGGCGCTGGCGAGCAGGCCGTAATGGCGGATGCGGTGGAAGCCGCGTGGCAGGACGTGGAGCAGGAAGCGGCGGATGAACTCGTCGGCGGTGAGCGTCATGGCACGCTGGCGTTCGGGTCCATCGCGGCGGTAATCCTTGTAGCGCAAGGTCACGCCGTTTTCGTCGAAGGCGATCAGGCGCCGGTTCGAGATGGCGACGCGGTGGGTATAGCGCGACAGGTAAGCGAGCACCGCTTCGGGGCCGGCAAAGGGCGGTTTGGCATAGACCACCCAGCGCTTCTTACGCGCCGGGGCAAGGTGGCGCTGGAAGGCCCGCCGCTTTGTCAGATCGGTCAGGGAGCCGAAGAAGGCGAGCTTGCCGGCATCGTGCAGCGCGTTCAGCCGGGCGAGGAAGAGCTGGCGGAACAGCGCACCCAGAACGCGCACGGGCAGGAGGAAGGCCGGACGCGAGGATATCCAGCGACTTGCATCGGGCGCGATACCGCCGCCCGGCACGATCATGTGAACATGCGGATGGTGAGTCATTGCCGACCCCCAGGTATGCAGCACGGCGGTGATCCCGATCCGGGCGCCCAGATGGCGGGGATCGGCGGCGATGGTCAGCATCGTCTGCGCGGCCGCCTTGAACAGCACGTCGTAGAGCAGAGCCTTGTTCTGGAATGCGATGTCCGCGACCTCGGCGGGCAGCGTGAAGACAACGTGGAAATAGCCGACGGGAAGCAGGTCGGCCTCCCGTTCGGCCAGCCAGGTGCGTGCCGCGGCGCCCTGGCATTTTGGGCAATGCCGGTTGCGACAGCTGTTGTAGGCGACCCGCCAGTGTCCGCAGTCCTCACAGGCCTCGACGTGACCGCCCAAGGCCGCGGTGCGGCAGGTCTCGATCGCGGACATCACCTTGAGCTGGGTAAGGCTCAGGTGCCCGGCATGGGCCGCCCGGTAGGCTGGTCCTGCAGAACGGAAGATGTCCGCGACCTCGAGGTCGGCGCGCACCGGTTCAACCGGCGTCGGCCGACCCTGTGGGTGCCTTGCCTTCCATCAGCGCCATCAACTGGTCGAGCGGGCTCGACACGGCGTGGATCGTGCGGGTCGACACCTTGGTGTAGAGTGCGGTGGTCTCCAGCTTGCTGTGGCCCAGCAGGACCTGGATCACGCGGATATCGACATCCTGCTCGAGCAGGTGCGTGGCGAAGGAATGGCGCAGGGTGTGCGGGCTGACGCGCTTGCGGATGCCCGCCACCTCGGCCGCCTCCTGAACCGCGCGGTGCAGTTGCCGGGTCGAGATGGGGTCGGTGACGTTCTGGCCGGGGAACAGCCAGCCATGCGCAATCAGCACCCCGCGCTTGTGCCCCTCACGCCACCACATCCGCAGCAGCTCGAGCAGCTGGGGCGAGAGCATCGCATTGCGATCCTTGCCTCCCTTGCCCTGTTCGACCCGGATCAGCATGCGCGTGCTGTCGATGTCGTCGACCTTGAGGTGGGCCACCTCCGACACGCGCAGGCCCGCGCCATAAGCCACGCCCAGCGCCGCCTTGTACTTCATGCCGGGCGCGGACTGCAGCAGCCGCGCTGCCTCCTCGACGCTCAGCACTTCGGGCAGCCGGGGCACGATGCGGGTGACGACCAGGGCCCGCGCCAGATCGCGTCGCCTGAGCGTGACGTTATACAGGAAGCGCAAGGCCGACACGGTGCCGTTGATGGTGCTCGGCCTGACCCCGCTCTCATGCTGCATGAGCTGAAAGCGGCGAAGGTCCTCTTCCGTTGCCGTATCGGGAGGGCGCCCCAGGAAGGCTGCAAGGCGCTTCACATGCCGCACGTAATCCTGCTGGGTGTGGGGACCGAGGCCCCGCATCATCATGTCGTGCTGCATCCGCTGGCGCAGCGGGCTGATCGGGGCGGTATTGATCGAGACAGTCATGGCAAGTTCCTCTCCGTTGAAGAACTGCCAGTCTCGCCCCGCTAAAGGCCTACATATAACACGCTACAATGCACCATGCGCCCTCCCGCGAAGCGGGTTCGTGCATGGGCGCATATCAGCCGCCCACTGATGTCGACCCTTGTAAGACGCTCAGCACCCGTTTTCAGCGCTCCAGGTGCGGACGGTCCGCAATCTGGCAGGTGTCGACCAATACTCGCCATTCCGGATCGGTGGCGGAAACGTCGGCTCACGCCGGACCAAGCCATTTGCGACGCGATAGCTATCGGCCAATAAGCACGGCGGGTTCAACGGGTGGCGGCAACACATGCCTGAAAACGCTCTGCGGGTGTTTGGTAGTCGAGCGTTTTGCGAGGGCGTTCGTTGAGCTGACGCGCCACGGCGCTCAGCTTCGCCTGGCTATATAGCGACAGATCGATTCCCTTGGGGAAATATTGGCGCAGCAGACGGTTGGTGTTTTCGTTGGTACCGCGTTGCCAAGGCGATTGCGGATCGCAGAAATAGACTTCGACGTCACTGGCCAGCGTCAGGCGCCGATGATCGGCAAGCTCCTTGCCCCGGTCCCAGGTGAGCGACCTGTAAAGCTCGCGCGGCAGCTTTTGGGTCTGCCTGATCAGCCCTGATACGACGCTCCGTGTGTCCTTGTTGGCGACCTTGACCAACATGACGTAGCGCGACTGTCGCTCGACCAGCGTGGCGATATAGCTGTTCTTAGTGCCGCCGATCAGGTCGCCTTCCCAATGCCCGGGAATGGCGCGGTCCTCGATGCAGGCAGGCCTTTCGCTGATGGAGACCATATCCTTGATCTGTCCAAGGCCATGGCGCTTGAGGCTGGCATGGCGGGAACGGCGGATCGTACGTCGTGCGCGCAGATGCTCCAGCAGTTCCTTCTTCAGGACCCCACGCGCCTGTATATAAAGGCTTCTATAGATCGTCTCATGTGACACCTGCCTGTGCAGCTCCCCCGGGAACGCGCGCCTCAGCCACCCCGCAATCTGTTCCGGAGACCATTTGCGCCGCAGCTTGGCTGATACTGCGCAACACAAAGCGGGTTCACAAGCCAGCTTGCATACCTTCGGCCGCAGCCCGCGATCCCAAGCCGCCTGATCCGATGCCGCCGCGCGGTATCGTCCCGGACCGCCATTACGCTTGATATCACGGCTGATGGTCGAGGGCGCGCGCGCCAAGCCTCGCGCTATCGAACGCAGCGCGACACCTGCGCTCAACCCACGGGATATCTCTTCACGTTCCGCAAGGCTCAAGGCCTGCCTACCACGCTTGCGTTCAGGAGGCCGGATACCTCCGCTCGGCGATATCACCGAAAACACCGATGAGGACTCCCGATCAAACCTGCGACCGATTGAACTCATAGACTCACCGCGCTGCCAACGGTCCCATATCTCCGCCCGCTGTGCAGACGAGTAATATATCCTGCGACGATAACTCATGGCTCGCACTCCATCTTCATTCAAAGATTAAAGTGTTGCCACCACCCGTTGAACCCACCACCCATGCCGGTTGTTAAGCAGTCACAGGCGAACGCGGAAAAGACCTGTTTGTCGTGCGTTTCCTGAATATAAGACGGGGGTCGGGACCATTTCGCTTCCGGCTTTCAGCATTTCGACAGCAAGGCGAATATTCAGCGATCGGCTGACTTAGGCTCCGTTGAAGTACACTGCCGGCGTTTCACCTAGCATCCGCTTGAACATCGCGATGAAGGCACTCACACTATCGTAGCCAAGATCAAGCGCGACAGTCGTCACCGCCCCGCCTTCGGCAAGCATCTCCAGCGCGCGCATAAGCCGCGCCCGTTGGCGCCAGGTGGTATAGCTATAACCGGTTTCGGCGACGAAGCGGCGGCTGAGGGTCCGTTCCGAGACGCCGGCCCATAGGGCCCAAGCGTCCATACCGCGGCGATCTCCGGGATCGTCAAGGAGGGCGCGTGCGATAAGGAGCAGGCGCGGGTCGCGTGGCATGGCTAGACTGAATGGTTCTACAGGAGCAGCCCGAAGTTCGTCGAGGATGAGCAGGGCTATGCGCTCTTGGGGCTCGTCCATCGCGCCCCCATCCCATCGCGAGGCCCGGATCACCGCCTCCCGAAGCAGAGCAGAGGCTTTTATCGTACAGGGGCGGTTGGGCAAAGACGCACAAGCCGACTCTGAGATATAACAACTCCAGCCATCCACCGCACCATGGGTATAGCCATAGTGCGGCTGCCTCGGGGGAAGCCACGCTGCGTGATCGGCCGGCACGACCCAAGCGCCCGCCTCGGTGCCCATCGTCAGTATACCGCGGCGTAAACCGGACAATTGCCCCCGCGGATGCTGGTGCATTCCAAGATGGCGGTACTCCGCCTGCGTCTCGTAGATGGCGATAATGACGGGCTCGAGCGCGTCGCTCGCTGCGAGGGCAAATCTTTCCTCGATCATGGCGGTAACTCGCTACTGAATGGCCGCGATAGCTTAGCGCCGCCCCGCCAAGTCCGCTAGCTTCGTCGAACAGGAGAACCCCTTTGACCCAGCAATGCCCCTCATGCCCGACGCCAGACCTGGACCGGCTTTACGATCCGCCTCTGGAGCACATCCAGAAGTCAGTGATGCCGGAACTGATCTCGTTCCACAGGGACTATCTCGCCAAGGCCACGTTTTTCTGCCTTGCGACCGGCCGGCATAGTGGCCTCGATGCATCCCCCAGGGGCGGGCCCGCAGGCTTCGTCAGGGTGCTGGATGCCAAAACGGTCGCGTTCGCCGACTGGCCGGGAAACAATCGGATCGAATCCATGCGCAATCTCGTCGAGGACGACCGTCTTGGAATGCTGTTCATCTTTCCCGGCCTCGACGTCTTCATGCGGATTAATGGGCGCGGCCGGATCACCGATGATGCCGACCTGTGTGCGAGCCTTGCAGAGGGCAAGAAGACGCCAAAGACGGCTATCGTCGTCTCTGTGATCGAGGTGCTGTTTCATTGCGGTAAGGCGGTCAACCGGGCAAAACTATGGGCCCCTGAATCCAGGATCGATCGCCGCACCTTGCCTACGCCTGGACAGATGCTCGCAGCGATGAACCAGCAGGATGCGGCGACCGCGGATGCCATGGACGTGTTTTACGACGATGCCATGCGCAACGATCTTTACGGCTGAGATTGCCCGCGGTCCTGCGGCGTCATCGATCGCCCGTCTGGCCTCGAATATCGCAACAAGCATCCGAATTTCCCGACCTTGGATCAGTTTTGCTTTCGCCAGACCGCTGGGGCGACACCGACCCGTTTGTGAAAGACGCGAGTGAAGTGCGCCTGGTCGGCGAACCCGCACTGGTTTGCGATTTCAGCGAGGCTCAGACGGCGGCCCCGCAGCAGGTCTGTCGCCCGTGTCACCCGGCGATGGATCAGCCATTGGTAGGGCGGCAAGCCAACGGAGCGCCGGAAAGCATGAGCAAATTGGCTGACCCGAAGGTCGCAGCATCGCGCCAGCTCTTCGAGCGCGACACCGTCCGCAAGGTTAATCTCGATCAGTTCCTTGGCGAGCCGCTCCTGCCAGGTCGACAGTCCTCCGACATATGGTCGGTGGGAGGCGAGATCCCCATAACGGCTCATCATGTAGATCCCAAAGGCCCACATAAAGCTGTCGGCATAGAGGGTATCCAGCATGTCAGGATCGTCGAAATATGGCCGAATTCGGTTTGCCATCGAGACGAGCACGGGGTCGAAGGTCAGGAAGCAGGCATCGTTGCCAAGGTGCGTAACGGCGGGAACTTCGAGGTCCTCGGCGATCTGCCGCATGAAGGCGCGGGGCAGCACCATTTCGATGCTATGGCGTCCGGAGCTGAAATCAACGAAATCGACGGCTGACAAATAGAGAATGTGCGCGAAGCCAGCGCGAGCCTCGAAGTCGAACCGCTTGCCGTGAACGGACGTTTCGCTGACTTCAGGCCGGTACCGAATCCCGATCGAGAATGCATCCTCCCAGCGCGGGAATTCGGCGTTCTGCTCGACGCCGTGTTCGCCATAGTCGACCTCGGCCATCAGTAGCCGGGACTTGAAGAGTGCGCGGGCACGCAATGTCAGCATACTTCGCGCGGAGAGGCCAAGCGGCACCGTCGCGACTTCGACTAATCGGCCAGATGTTACCATCTCCACCTCCGGACATTCCGCTCGCCTCGCAAGGACACGGGCGAGCGGATGTTTCCTTACTTACTGGCCAGCGTCGCGGTAGCCACGCGTTCAATCAAGGCAGCGACAGCTTTAGGGTTGGCAACATAGACGGCATGGCTACCAGGCGTCTCGCTGACCGTAGCGCCGGCCCGGTTCGCCATGGCCCGCTGGGCGGCGGGCGGTATCATCTTGTCATCGCGAGCCACCAGATACCAGCTCGGTTTGGCCCGCCATGCGGGCTTCGTGACCTTGCCCTCGAGCGCTGCCACGCCCCAGGGAACTTGCGAATCCGCCATGAACTGTGCTTCGTCCGGGGCTACGTCAGCGGCAAAGGAAGCGGCGAACTTCTCCTGATCGAGCATGAGGAAGCCGTCGATTGGAGGCAGGATCGGAGGAACGGGCGCGCCGGGAGCGGGATTGGCAATCAGCGCGGCGACGGATTCGTCTGTGTCGGGAGCGAAGGCGGCGATATAGACGAGCCGAGAGACCTTGGGGTCATTGCCCGCTTCGGAGACCACGACGCCGCCGTAGGAGTGGCCGACGAGAATGACGTCGCTTTTAGCGCCGGCGATCGCGCGCCGGGTTACAGCGACGTCGTCGGCGAGCGAGTTGGTCGGGTTCTGAACGATAATGACCGGATAGCCATCATTCTTGAGTTCCTGATAGACGCCGAGCCACCCTGAACCATCGACGAAGCCACCGTGGACTAGGACCACCGTCGGATGCGGGGCTGTCTGGGCTCCTGCAGCACCCGACGAAGTGACTGCCGCAGCTGCAAGGGCGGCGGTGGTGAAGATTGAAGTTGCCGTCATCGTGTTCGCCTTCCTGGAAGTGGCGCGGCTTGTCGCCCACGCTAGTTGAAGGGCTTTAAATTATCTACGGATCAACCGTCGTTCTTGAACGATTCTGCAGTGGCTGATGTAACGTCCCGGCAGGGTTTCGCCGACGCTGGGCACCACAGACCGCCTGATTGTCGTGGATCTTTTGGAAGCCGCAAGGGCATCAGATCTCAGAACGGAGCCGGCAAACGAGCAAATAGCGACGCCCGTCATGTGCTGTCCGTCCGGCAAAGCGAACGGCAGATTACGGTTGAAGCCGAGGCTTCCAGATTCCCCTCGGAATGACCGCTTCGTCCCACGACGCGGCGTTCCGCGTCCGACAGCACGCGACCAATTCACGACCTTCAGTGGCTGTGCTGAGGATGACCGTCTGTGCCGAAAGCTGCCACCACATGGCGGAGCTTGTCAGGATTACGAACTATATAGATCCCCATGATGCGGCCGTCGCGCACTTCAAGCGCAGTGGTCTGGAGCACGTCGCCCCGATCGATACTGATGTAGCCGGGCAGGCCGTTAATGGTCGCGGTGCGTAGCAGCGTCGGCGCTGACGAGTACTTCCGACGCAGCCCGGCGAACAAGCGAAGCGCTCGGTCGATCCCACGCACCACATTGCGAAAAGCGATGACCTTGCCGCCGCCATCGGAATGGATCTCGACGTCGCGAGCCAGCAGTGCCGACAATGCGACCGTGTCACCGTCGCGGGCAGCAGAAAAGAAGGCTCGCGCGATCTGATCGGCCTCCGTCGCCTTTAAGGTGAAACGTGGCCGCGCATGCTGCACGTGCTTGCGCGCGCGCGAGGCAAGCTGTCGCACGGCTGCTGGCTCGCGCCCCAATGTCGTCGCGACATCGGTCAGCGCCATGTCGAACACGTCGTGGAGCAGAAAGGCGGCACGCTCCAGCGGGGACAGGCGCTCCATGGCGAGCATCAGAGTGAGCGTCACGTCATCGGCGATCGCCTCCTCCGACTCGGTCGTGCCCATGAGCGGTTCGGGCAGCCAGGCCCCGACGTAGGTCTCCCGGCGCGCGCGGGCCGACTTGAGCTGGTCGAGGCAGAGACGCGTGACAATGCGGGTCAGATACGCCGCCGGCGTGTCAACGTTCTCCGCCCTTGCCGCCCATCGCAGCCAGGCCTCCTGCACGACATCCTCCGCCTCGCTGACCGATCCGAGCATCCGATATCCAAGACGCAGCAGTCTTGGCCGCTCGGCCTCGAAATCAGCGAGGCGTCCGTCACTGGGCAGCACGGGGGTCCTCCACTGGATGCGACCGACGACTGCCGCCTGCCGCATCGCGCCACGCCCACAGGGCGAGAACGGCCGTCAGTATAGCCGGAAGGGTCACTGCGGGAAAATCCTGGAGCAGCGCGCCCGTCCCGCAGATGCCCACAGCCACCTCCCAGAAATGGAACAGCGCGTGGCCCCCAAGCCAGAGCGCAGCGAGGGACCACAGCGTAACGCGTGTCGCCGGCCGCGCGGCACCGGTCAGCATCGCGATACCGACTAGAAGGAAGATCAGCCCGATGTCGCGCAGAAAGTGCTGGTTGAACGAGCCGGTGGTGGTGACGCCCGGGACCGCGAAGTACCAGTTCGCAGGCGAGATCAGCATGAACAAGCCATTGGCTATGGCCCCGAGACCAAGCGCTACGGCCAGCGCGATAGCAAGGCGCCTGTTCATGCCGCCTGCCCCTGCAAATGAGCGGCAAGCCACGCATCAAAACGCGTAGGCGCGATCCGAGCGTCCTCTCCAGGCACCAGCGTGTGGTCGTCGGCGGGGGCGCCGAAATAGTTGCGATCGTCGGTGACGACGATCCGGCGCGGATCATCTCGCGCGCCAAGCCAGCTGGCGGTGAATTCCGCGAGCGGCGCGCGCTCGGGTCCCGCGACTTCGACAATGCCATCTGTCGGAACAGCCGTGGCTATTTCGGCAAGCAGGGCCGAGATGTCGGAGGCGGCGACCGGCTGTAGCGCAATGCCCGGCAAGTGCGCGACGTCGCCCTGCGTATAGCCGTCCGCGATGGTCGACAGAAATTCGAAGAACTGGGTGGCCCGCACGATCGTGTAGGGAACGCCGCCAGCGGCGATCAGCTGTTCCTGCGCTAGCTTGGCACGAAAATAGCCCGAGGCTTGAAGGCGATCCGTGCCGACGACCGAGAGCGCCACGAAGTGGCCCACCCCTGCATCGCGGGCCGCTTCCAGCAGGTTCGCCGTGGTGCCGCGAAAGAAGGCGAGAGCGGCCGCATCCTCGAACGAGGGGGCATTGCTGACATCTACCACGACGGCGGCATCTGTCAGTGCTTGTGCGAGGCCCGCGCCGGACAGCGCGTCGATGCCAGTACTGGGTGAAGCGGCGACGACCTCATGACTCTCGGCCCTAAGCAGTCCTACGAGGGACCGACCGATCAGTCCCGTGCCGCCGATAATAACGATCTTCATGTCCATGTCTCCGATGCAAGTGACTGCCTGCATGACGAGATGGCCGCCTCCGGTGTGACATGGGACGCAGGCGGAAACGAAAAATATCTGCGTCATAATGTCACGATGCACCGGCGGACCTCGTCAAGTCAGCAAGCGCCGATGCTCGGCGCCGATTACGAGGAAAGCAGCATGACCGAGATGAAGCGTTTGAACTGGTCGGAAATCGCGCCCGAGGGCGCGAAGGCTCTGTTCGGTATCCATCATTATGTGACCACGAAGACTGAGCTTCCTGAAGAGCTGATCCATCTGATCTTTCTACGAGTGTCGCAAATCAACGGCTGCGCCCATTGCATCGATATGCACACCCGTGATCTCCTCAAGACCATTGCGATCGACAAGGTCTCGCTGGTGCCCGTCTGGGCGGAGGTGCCGCACCTGTTTTCTGACCAGTATCGAGCAGCGCTGGCCTGGGCAGAGGAAGTGACCAATGTCAGCACGACCCATGCTTCAGACGAAGCCTATGCCGCCGCTGCCGCCGCCTTTGCTGACAAGGACTTGGTCGATCTCACGCTAGCGATCGCGGCAATGAACGCGTTCAATCGCCTCGGCTCGCCATTCCGCCTTCCGGTCGCCGCGAAGCCATAAGCTCGCGAAAGGGGGAGCATAGCTTTGCTTCCCCTTTCGGCGGCACGCGACCAAACCTCCTATCCCTACCGATATGGTCGGCTCTCAGCGGAATAGCCGCCGCGTACCTACCTTCGCATTGCCGCCGAGCGTGTTCGCTGGCGTCCGCCATTGTTACTTCATCAAACTGCCTAACAGCATAGGCGCCGCGCTCATCACTGGGCTTAAGGCTGCGTGAGCCGTCCAGCGGCGAAATCGCGGGCGAGCGCAATAAACGCTTGGAAGGCGGCGGACGAATTGCGCCGATTGGGATAATAGAGACACAGTGGCGGGAGCGGCGGGGTCCAGTCTTCGAGGAGGCGAATGAGCCGTCCCGCCGCGATGTCCTCGCGGACATCGGTTTCCATGAAATATCCAATCCCGACGCCGTTCATTACTGCGATCCGCGAGAGTGAGGCTTCATCCAGCGTGATCGGCCCTTCGACGTCGATCTGTAGTTCCTCGCCGTCTTTCTCGAAGCGCCATTGGAATAAGGCTCCGTTTGGAAGCCGGATCCGCAGACAGGGGTAGCCGAGCAGTTCCTGCGGCACTTGGGGGATAGCTCTGCCTCCGAAGAACGAAGGGGATGCCGCCACCGCCATGCGTCGCATCTGGCCTAGCGGGATGGCGATCGCGTCGCTTGGCACCAGATCCGCGCTGCGTACCCCCAGATCGAAGCCCGCTGCCACAACGTCGACGAGCCGTCCCTCGGTGATGAGGTCGATATGAACCTGCGGATAGCGCTGCAGGTAGCTGAGCACCAGGGGCGCCATGATCTCGCGTGCCGCCGTCGCGAAGGCATTGATGCGCAAGGTGCCTGATGGCGTCTCCTGCTGAGAGCGCGCCGTGTTCATCGCTTTCTGAATGTCCTCGAGCGCTGGCTTGATCTGCGCGACGAAGATGCGCCCCGCATAAGTCAGCGAAACGCTACGCGTTGTGCGATTAAACAGTCGCACGGCAAGCTCCCGCTCGAGCTTGCCCACCGCGTTGCTGATGGCGGTGGTCGACATGCCGAGATCAAGCGCCGCCGAGCGGAACGAGCCGCGCCGGACGATGGCGAGGACCGCCTCCAACTCGATCAGTGAATGGCGTATCATTATCCCGATTTTCGTTACACGCTATCGCAATTTGTCTCGATTATCAGGCGAAAAGTCCATCACTAAGTATGCCTCATCACCATTGAGGAGATGATCATGCCATTGGACCTTCCCAAGCCGATTGCCGACTACGTCGAGGCAAATGCCCGCCTCGATCTGGACGGCATGTTGAAGCCGTTGCTGCGCGAGGCCCTCTTCATCGACAACGGCAAACATTACGAGGGACAGGCTGCAATCCGCCATCTGCTCGAAGAAGAAGTCATCCCGGTGAAGGCCATATTCACGCCCGATACCATCCGGGAAGAAGGCGGCGATGTCGTGGTAGAGGGTCCCGCTCACGGTGACTTTCCGGGCAGCCCGCTCCGGTTCACCTATCGCTTCACGCTGGTGAGCGGCGCCATCAAGACGCTGAAGGTGACGGTATGATCGTCAGAGCGGATCCCACCGAGTTCGCCGGCAAGCGCGTGCTCGTCAGCGGCGGCACCAAGGGTCTCGGCCGCGCGACCGTCGAACGCTTCCTTGCCGGCGGCGCGCGCGTCATCGCCGCGTCCCGAACGATCCGGAACCCGATCGATGCCGTCGAATATGTCGAGGCGGACCTGACCACGCCGGAGGGCAGCGAAACGCTGGCTAGGGCAGCGATCGATCGACTGGGCGGAATCGACATCGTGGCGCACGTCGTCGGTGGCTCGGCTTCGCCCGCGGGTGGCTTTGCCGCGCTGACGGACGAGCACTGGCTTGCCGAGTTGAACCTCAATCTGCTGGCGACCGTCCGGCTCGACCGTCTGCTGATCCCGCAGATGCTCGAACAGGGCAAGGGCGTCGTGGTGCACGTCACTTCGATCCAGTCCGTCCTGCCGCTGCCCGAATCCACGACCGGCTATGCCGCCGCCAAAGCTGCCCTCAGGACGTACAGCAAGTCGATCTCGAAGGAAGTCGGTCCCAAGGGTGTGCGGGTCAACGCCGTTTCACCTGGCTGGATCATGACCGAAGCCACCGGAGACTTTCTCCAAATGCTTCAGGCAGCCAACGGCGGCACCATCGAGGACGCGCGGCAGGCCGTGCTCGACGCCCTGGGCGGGATACCGATCGGCCGGGGAGCACAGCCCGATGAGGTGGCCGACCTCATCGCCTACCTTGCCGCCGATCGGGCTGCCGCGATCCATGGCGCAGAGTTCGTCATCGACGGTGGGACCATCCGGACTGTCTGAGGCCGGCGCTCGTCCGCAAAGAAGCCGCTCGAAAAACGCTGACCGGCAGCTTCTGACAGGAGCCGCTGGTCGGCCTGTCTCACGTGGACAGCAGATCTGTCCCACGACCGTCGGGCAGCAGGGACCAATCCAAGTCGTCCGTAGAACGAGGCGCCAACGACCGGTTTGCCTCGAACCGGCCATTCGCCTGGTCTGAGGGTCTCGCTCGGTAGCAATTCGGTGCGACAGGCGAATAGCTGACTCAATGACGTTTACTGCGCATGTTACTCGGACGAGTTTCTGAACGCTGATCGACGGCGACAGCCCGCCTTAGCCGATGGTTTGCCGACGTGCAGCAAACGGCCGTTTGATGAACATCTTTGCGAACGAGACTTGATCAGGATGTCGCCAGACGGAGACTTTTTACTATCCGCGATGTGTCTTTCGACGGCGGTAGGCCAAAGAAGCGGGAATACTCACGGCTGAACTGAGTCGCGCTCTCGTATCCAACGCCGAATGCAACCGAAGTGGCGTTCCCCTCACCGTTCATCAGCATTGATCGGGCATGCAGCAGCCTTATTCGCTTCTGGTATTGCAGGGGGCTGAGCGCAGTCACCGCCTTGAAGTGGCGATGGAATGCGGACACGCTCAGCGCCACCATTTCGGCTAAAGCCTCCACGCGCAGCGGGGCCGCGAAGTTCAGCCTGATCCAGCGGATAGCGTTGCCGATACGGGCGAGCGCGGTTCCTGGCGCCGCGATGTCCCGCAGCATCCATCCGTGCGGGCCCTGGAGGACGCGGTAGAGCAGCTCCCGTTCGTACGCGGGTGCGAGCGCGGCGACATCTTCGGGCCGCTCAATAAGACGCAGCATGCGAACCCAGGCATCAAGCAAATCCGCTGTCACTGGCGCGACCGAAAAGCCCGGGCTGTAGAGCGCCCCTCCGGCAGGTTTGGGCAGGTCGGCCAGCAGGTCGGCGACGATCGCCGGCTCGAGCGTCAGGCTGATCGCGAGGTACGGCTCACCCCGTTCCGACGGATGCACCGCGCCAACCGCGGGCAGATCGACCGACATGACAAAATAAGTCGCCGGATCGTAGCGGAGCGATCGATCTCCGACCGTCATCGTCTTGGAGCCGGTGAGGATGAGGTTGATCATCGGATCGTACACGGCTGCAAGGTCGTGTTCCGGGATTTCTCCCTGCACCATCGCGATGCGGGGGATGCCCGTCTCGGTACGCCGGTTCTCGGCTCCGGCGGCCAGCCTGCGCAATTCTTCCAGATGCTCGATCATGGATCGCTGCCTCTCACGTCCCGACATTAGCGCCAAGTCATAAGCAGAATCAGGCAAAAATCGAGGAGAATTGGGTGAGCAGCGGCGGACGCCCGGTCGTACTCCGGAACCGAGATCTGGAGGCACGCATGAAAGTCGTCATCATCACTGGAGGCAGCCGGGGGATCGGCGCCAGCACCGCCCGGCAGTGCGCCATGCAAGGCATGGGCGTCATGATAACCTACAACAGCAACCCGGAAGCCGCAGCGTCGGTCGTGGAAGGGATCGAGGCGGAAGGCGGACGGGCTGCGGCCCTGCGGCTCGACGTTGCCGACATCGCATCGTTCGCCTCCTTTGCCGAAGAGGTCCGTACTACGCTCGCAAGCAAGTGGAAGCGCACCGACTTCGACGCGCTCGTCAACAACGCCGGCTTCGGGATCTACAATCCGATTGCGACGGTGACCGAGGCGGAGTTCGACGGGCTATTCGCCGTCCACCTCAAGGGACCGTTCTTCCTTACTCAGGCCCTTCTGCCGGTCATCGCGGACGGCGGACACATCGTGAACCTTTCAAGCGCCACGGCCCGGGTCGCGACCGCAGGCGTCGCTCCATACGCCAGCCTGAAGGGCGGCCTCGAGGTGCTGACCCGCTACATGGCCAAGGAATTCGGTGAACGCCGCATCCGGGCCAATTCGATAGCTCCCGGTGCGATCCGGACCGAACTGGGCGGCGGGCTCAACGACGAATTCGAAGCGCTGCTCGCCAGGCAGACAGCGCTCCGCCGGGTGGGTGAGCCGGACGATGTCGGCGAGGCGATCGCCGGGCTCCTTTCGGACGGCAGCCGCTGGGTCAACGCGCAGAACATCGAGGTGGCCGGCGGCTACATCATCTGAGGAAACGCACATGCTCGATCACATCTTCCTCACCGTGAGCGACACGGATCGCTCCATTGCCTTCTACGAACGGGTGCTGCCCGTGCTCGGGATCACCGCACGTGGCGACTATGACGGGGAGGACGGACCTCCCGGCCATCCCGACCTGAAGGGCTTCGGCGCCAAGGGCCGCATGTTCTTCTGGCTTCGGCATGGCGTCGCCGCAGCGGGCGCGGTGCATGTCGGCCTGGTCGCCGACTCCGAGGCGATGGTGGACCAGGCGCATGCCGCCGCGATGGCCGCAGGGGCCAGCCAGATCCACCCGCCGGGGCCGCAGCTCCACTACGATCCGCGCTACTATGCGGCGCAGGTTCGGGACCCGGACGGCTACAGCCTCGAGTTCGTCTTCAAGAGCTGGCAGCATGATGACTGAGGCCGATCACACAGGCGACCTGCGACCGATCGCAGACGCGCTGATCGCAGCGACCAACGCGTTCGACGTCGAGGCCGCGTTGGCGCTGTTCGCGGCCGAAGCCTTGATCGACGATCCCTCAACCGGCGAGCGCTTCGACGGGAAGGCCGGCGTACGCGAGTACGTAGAACGCTTCTTCGTCGGCTACCGGACAGTCACTCGGCTGCTCTCGTTCACGAGCGCCGGCGAGCGCAAGGCGCGGCTGCGCGTCGATTTCACCGGCGATTTCGGACACGAGATCGGCCTGCTGGAGATCGTCACCGATCCCACAGGGCTGATCGTCCGCATCGACGCCGACCTCGAATGATCCAGAAGAAAGCGACCGATACGATGAACAGGCTCATGATCTATGGAGCGGCCGGCTACACCGGTCGCATGGCGGCCGCGAACGCGAAGGCGGCCGGTGTCGACGTGGTCCTCGCGGGCAGGCCGCAGGACGAGGAGAAGCTGGTCACGCTGGCCGCGAAGACGGACGCCGAGTACCGGCTGTTCGCGGTGGACGACAGGCCGGCAAGAGAAAGGGCACTCACCGGTGTCGCCGTGCTGCTCAACTGCGCGGGACCGTTCATGCGGACGGCGGAGCCGCTGATGCAGGCCTGCCTGGCCTCCGGCACGCATTATCTCGACATCGCGGCCGAACTGGACAGCTATCGCCTGGCCGAGCGGTACGATCAGGACGCCCAGGCCGCTGGCGTCATGCTGCTACCGGGCAGCGGCGGAAGCGTCGCGATGCTCGGGTGCCTTGCCGGGCATGCCGCCAAGCGGGTGGCAAATCCCACGAAACTGAGCATCGCTCTCCATGTGGCAGGCGGCTTCTCCCGGGGATCGGCCGTCAGCGCGAGCGAGAACGTGACGACCGAGACGCTCCAGAGGGTGGACGGGGCACTCGTCGGCCGCGCGGCCGACGAACTCCGCTCGTTCGACTTCGGCAACGGGCCGGCCATGTCCTTTCCGGTCACCCTCCCAGAATTGATCACGATCTGGCGGGCAACCGGTATCCCGAACATCGAGACGTACGTGCACGTGACCGAAGGCGCTTTCCCGGAGGGCGATCTCGCGGCCATGCCAGATGGCCCCACGCTCGAGCAGCGCGAAGCCAACCGTTACCATGCGGCGGTCGAAGTCACGGGGGAGGACGGCACCGTCGTCCGCTCCATTCTCGATACGGTGAACGGCTACACGTTCACGACGCTCGCCGCGGCGGAGGCGGCGCGACGCGTGGTAGACGGAGAAGCCCAGCCGGGCTTCCAGACTCCTGCCGGGCTGTTCGGCGATGGCTTCGCCGAGACGATCGCCGACACGACGATCGTCGACGCGTGATCGTCAGCACACGTTGCTTGTCCTCGCGATCGGAGGAATCCCTGGCTCTGGGCGGCACGATGCGCTGCCCAGGGCCGATCGTGGATGGACATAACGACACCCAGCATCTGTTCTAGCGTCGACCCGCGCCCGATCGACGATACGGACGCCGCCATGTACAATCAGCAGCAGATTCGACGCGGATCGTAGCTTGGGGTTCCGTGCCAACTCGTTGCTCACCAAGGCTGGCGACCGTCACTTCCGAAAAAGCCGCCGGTCGGACCGTCCTTGTCGATCAGGGCCATCCTGATCGCAGGTTCGGCGCCTTCTTCCGGTGTCAAAAAGCCCGAGTTGCCGTTGAGGTCGGTTCGAACGTTGCCTGGCTCGACCGCATTGACCTTGATGCCGAACGGCTCGAACTCCTTGGCGAAGGAGACCGTCACGGCGTTCAGCGCTACCTTCGATGACGTGTAGGCGAGAAGGTTGACGGTCGAGAACAGCGAGGCCGGATCGGTGATGAGGGTCAGTGAACCCAAGCCGCTGCTCATGTTCACTATCCGTCCGTCCTCGGCGGCCCTCAGGAGAGGGGCGAAGGCCTGCGTCACCCGGATGGGGCCGAAGACGTTTACTTCGTAGGTGGCCTTCACGTCATCCATGCCGAGCTCGCTCGGCGGGGTCTGGAGATCAAGCACCATGCCTGCATTGTTCACGAGGACATGAAGGGCGTCGATCTCATGTCCGAGCGTCTCGGCTGCGCGACGAACGCTCGCGTCATCGGCCACGTCGATCTCCACGAAACGGACGTCGAGGCCCTCGCCGCGTAGGGACTTCACCGCCTCCTCGCCTCGGGAATGGTCGCGTGCGCCCATCCATACCGAGAGGCCGGCCGAGGCGAGGCCCTTCGCGATGGCACGTCCGAGGCCCTTGTTCGCGCCGGTCACCAGCGCCTGGCGCTTGTCGGTCATCGCTGCCTCACTCCGCCGCGATTTCGGCCGGGGCGGCTGCGTGCTTGCTGATGTCGCCGAACAGGCGGGGCTCGATTTCGCGCGATGCGAAGCGCCATTCCCCGTCGTGATGCTCGAAGGTGTCGAATGTAGCGGCCGGTCACGATCGGCTGCAGCGGCAGGCCAGGCAACTCCTGGTGGACGGTGAAGTAGCAGAACGAACTGGCGGCCGTCGCGGAGGCGACGTCGATAAGCACGTTCGAGACCGAGTGCCAGGTCCGGGGCGTGTCATCGACATGGTACTGGAGGTTGTTCCGCAGGAACTGCGCGATGCTGTTGCGTCCCTCCACGATCGTACCGGCGATGTTGAACTTGGCAGCCGCCAGCAGCTCGGCATTCGCATCGACTTTCCCGTAGTCGAGATTGTGGACATATGCTGCAAGCAGACGGCGAACCTCGCTCTCGATGACGAGTTTGTCGATGGCGCTGAGGCAGGTAGCATCGGTAGACATGCTATTTCCTTCATGTTGATTTCGATGTGGCGTTCACGATCGGTGAGGTGCCATCCGTGCCCCCGGCCTGAGGGGACGGGCCGACGGCACGCAGGCTATGATCGCGGGGGGCGAGCGCGATCACGGCAGCTCGGTTGATCGGGGACAAGGATGGTCGATCAGACCTGCGAAGCGCCCCCATCGGCGAACAGTTCGGTGCCGTTGATGTAGCTGGCGGCCTCACTGCCCAGGAAGGCGACCGCGCGCGCGATCTCCTCCGGGCGACCGATACGGCCAATCGTGCTGCGATCGGCAAGGTAGGCCAGCGCCTCGTCGGCCTGCTCGCCGAGGAAGGAACGCAGCGAGGCGGTGTCCACCGGGCCGGGGCTTACGATGTTGATGCGAACGCCCGATCCCTTGATCTCCGTCACCCAGCCACGAACCATCGCGCGCAACGCCGCTTTGGTGCCGCCGTAGACGCTGAGGCCCGGACCTGGCTGGATC
Organism: Novosphingobium resinovorum; assembly: GCF_001742225.1. Lineage (NCBI taxonomy): Bacteria > Pseudomonadati > Pseudomonadota > Alphaproteobacteria > Sphingomonadales > Sphingomonadaceae > Novosphingobium > Novosphingobium resinovorum. The sequence goes on from NZ_CP017077.1 coordinate 85,565, forward strand.
GAGGACGTCGATCCCACGATGACGATCGCGCCGCCCTCGCCCATAAGCGGCAGCGCCTTCTGGACGCAGAAGGTCACGCCTTTCACGTTGCTATCGAATGCGCGGTCGAAATGATCTTCGGTGATTGCGTCGAGCGGTACGATTTCGCCAGCGCCGGCATTGGCGACAAGCAGGTGGAGGCGACCGTACCTCTGCTTAACATGGGCATAGAGCGCGTCGAGGTCGGCGAGGTTCGACATCTCGGCCTGCACGCCTTCGGCTCCGCTTCCGAGCATCGCAACTGCCTCGTCGAGCTTTTCACGGTTGCGCCCGGTGATGATGACGGTGGCATTCTGCGATACGAGTTCCTGCGCGACAGCGAGCCCGATGCCCGACGTACCGCCCGTCACGATGACAACCTTATCGGCGAACGACATGGTGAGTTCCTTTATCGATGAGTGGCAGCGCCAATTCTGTCGGCGCGTCGCTGCTGAAATCGTGCGTGGGCGCGGGGACCCGACGCCGGTCCATAGCCGTGCGGACCCGACCTACTCGGTCTGGCAGACGGCCTCGATGTTGTTGCCGTCGGGGTCGAGCACATAGGCGGCGTAGTAGTGCGGGTGGTATCGTTCGCGGACGCCCGGCGCACCGTTGTCGCGTCCACCATGGGCCAGCGCCATTTCGTGGAATGCATCGACGGCCGTCCTGTCGCGAGCGGTGAAAGCGACATGGCTGGGCAGGCGGCTGCCGGTCTCCTCGTGGAACCACAGGCTCGGATATCCATCCCGCCCGAACCCATGTCGCGCGCCCCCATGGGCGGTGCGCGCCGGATCGATGCTGACGACCCGCGACAGCCCGAGCGGCCTCAACGCCGCTTCGTAGAAGCGCCGGGACGCCTCGGCGTCGGCAACGGAAAGTTCGATGTGGTCGATGACGCTCATGGCCGGATCTTCCTTCATGCCTGGGACGCTCCGCCGTCGGCGAAGAGCTCGACACCGTTGATGTAGCTGGCGGCGTCGCTGGCCAGGAATGCCGCGACTTCTGCGATCTCCTCCGGCTCGCCGATGCGGCCCATCGGGCTCTTTTCCCGCAGGAAGGCGAGCCCCTCTTCTGCATGCTCACCGAAGCCATCCCGAAGCGACTGCGTGTTGGTCGGTCCCGGGCTGACGATGTTGATGCGGATGCCGGAGCCCTTCAGATCGCTGACCCAGCTCCTCACCAGGTTGCGCACTGCCGCCTTGGTGGCGCCGTAGATGCTCATCGAGGGACCCGGGTCGATCGAGGACGTGGAGCCGACGACAACGATGGACGAACCCGGCCTGAGCAGTGGCAACGCTGCCTGGACGGTGAAGACGATGCCCTTTACGTTGGTGTCGAACTGCTGGTCGTAAGCCGCCTCGGTGATCTGCCCCAGAGGTGCGTGGACACCCCCGCCTGCATTGGCGACCAAGGTGTCGATCCGGCCGAAGTCGATACGTATCTGCGAGAAAAGCGTCTCGAGGCTGGCGGGGCTGGAGACGTCGACGACGATACCGGATGCGTTCGCGCCCAGCTCACCCACCGCGCGATCCAACGCATCCTTCCGTCGGCCCGCGATGATCACCCGCATCCCAAGGGCAGTCATTTTCCTCGCGATCGCGAAGCCGATCCCGCTGCTGCCGCCCGTCACAAGGGCAATTTTCATATCCGTCGGCATCGCTCACTCCTGCTCATCCACGATAATAGTGATCGCTACTAGCAGTGCGCAAGGGGACGTTGCAACCATTTGTAGCAAACACTATAATCTACCTGCATCCAAGAGGGTCAGATGAGCGAGAACATCCGGAAGAGGCGCCCGAGGAGGCCGTTCGATCGGCAGCTCGGGGTCGAGAAGGCACAGCGCCTGTTTCACCAAAGGGGCTACGATGGCGTGAGCGTCGCCGATCTGACGCAGGCGCTCGAGATCAATCCGCCCAGCCTCTATGCGGCTTATGGCAGCAAGGCGGGTCTCTTCGAACATGCCCTGCGCCGCTACGCGGCGGAACACTCGCTGCCGGTTTCCGAGATCTTCGAGGGCCGTGACCTTGGCGATGCCGTGACAATGATCTTCGTCTCGGCCGCCGAGCAGTATTCCAGCGATGCCGCAGCTCGGGGCTGCCTTGTCACGGAAGGCACGCGCGCAGCCGATCCCGAGGCGCGGGCGATCGCAACCGAGATCAGCGCCGCGATGGTGTCCGCGATTGGAGAGGAAATCCGCAAGCGCGTTCCCCAAAACGGAGATGCTATCGCCGACGCGGTTGTGACCATGGTGCGCGGGCTTTCAGCCGCGGCCTACACGGGAATGGAGGCCAGTCGGCTCCGTGCTGCGGCCGAGCAAGCCGCCTTCATGTTCAAGGCTGGCCTCTCTGCGCTCATGGCTTGACCGCACCGAGAGCATGTTTGTAGTGACCACTATTATCTTGTGGCAGTTCGCCTTATCGTTTATAGCGATCACTATTAGCTCGCCGCGTGCGGGCTAAGCGTCACAGGCGCATCCATCATCGGGCAGGGCTCACCGGCATTCGTGCGCTTCGCTCGGCGTGGACTACGCGCCGCTACAGCGAGAACACCATGCACCACGTCATATTTTACGAGATCGGCGGACCGGAGGTCATGAAGGTCGAACCCCTCGATCTGCCACCCGTCGGCCCCGAGGAGGTTCGGGTCAGGATCAAGGCTATCGGGGTCAACCGGTTTGAAGCACTCTATCGGCGCAACTTCTACGTCGTTCCGGCAACGTTACCCTCGGTCCTGGGTGTCGAGGGCGTCGGGGTCGTTGTCGAGACGGGATCGCAGGTCGACGGCTATGGTGTCGGCGACCGCGTCGCCATCCTTCCCGTTCAGACGCCCTTTGTCGGATCCGGAATCTATGCAAGCCACGCCAATGTACCGGCCGCGGCACTGGTGAAGTCAATCCCTGGGACGACGGAGGTCGAGGAAGCCGCCGTCTGGATGGCAGGGCTACAGGCCTATAATCTTATTACTAAGGTGCCCGTCGGTGCCGGCGATGCCGTGTTGGTGACCGCCGGAACGTCGCCCGTCGGCAGCGCCCTCATCCAGTTTGCACGCGATATGGGGATGATGGTACTCGCCACCACCCGGACCGACGCGCGCAAGCAGGAGCTGATTGACCTGGGCGCACATCATGTCATCGCCACGGACGAGCAGGCGCTAAGTGACGTTGTCATGGAGGCAACCGGTGGCAAGGGCGTGCAGGTGGTCCTGGATACGGTCGGAGGGGCTCTGCTGGCGCAGTGCGTCGCGTGCCTTGCGGAAGGAGGCAGTCTCTTCAGCTACGGTGCCCAGACCTCGCCCGACATCACGACCGCACGTGTCAACGTACCCCTTGTGGCGCTCGACCGGCGCTCCCTCTCCTTCGTGGACCTGTTCGAATTAACCGACGTACCCGAGCGGTTCGCGGCTGCGCAGGACTACATTCGTGATGCGGTCGCGAGAGGCGTCTTCAAGCCTCGGGTGGACAGTACCTTTGGGCTGGCGGACGTGCAGGAGGCTCACCGGCGCATGGAGGACGGAGTGCTAAGCGGAAAGGTTGTCATCACTACGAGCTGATTTCGATGCCAACTTCCGGTTGACGCTGAAGCGCCTGCCGTGAGTCTCGTGGGGCGCTTCCTTTCGTATAGAAAACGTTCCTTTTTCTGGACGCCCGCTCGCGACCAGACCCGTTCTTTCGTGACCGAGCGGCCAAGGTCGGCTTCTGAAAGCTCAGACGCTTCTTGTATAAATCGATGTATCCGCTAACGTGGATATGTGGAAAACGACGCAGCTATCTCGGCCCTCGGCGCGCTCGCGCAGAGCACGCGCCTCGATGCATTCCGCCTGCTGGTCCGCCACGAGCCTGAGGGCCTGGCCGCCGGCGAGGTCGCCAAAGCGCTTGATGTGCCGCAGAACACGATGTCGGTACATCTCGCCACGCTGGCCCGAGCCGGACTGATACGGTCCGAGCGGCGCAGCCGCATCATCAACTACCGCGCCAATCTCGACCAGTTGAAGGCGCTGACCCTGTTCCTGGTGAAGGACTGTTGCGGTGGCAAGGCGGAGCTTTGCGCGCCGCTGATCGCCGAGCTTAACCCCTGCTGCTGAAGGCTGACATGACCGTCGATATCATCATCTATCACAACCCCGAGTGCGGGACGTCGCGCAACACGCTGGCGATGATCCGGAACGCTGGCATCGAGCCGCACGTCATCGAGTATCTGAAGACCCCGCCGAACCGCTCGCGCCTCGTATCGCTGATAGTGCGCATGGGCATCACGCCCCGCGCGCTGCTGCGCGAGAAGGGCACGCCTTATGCCGAGCTTGGCCTCGGCGACGCGGCGCTGGGCGACGATCAGCTCATCGACGCGATGGTCGCGCATCCGATCCTCATCAACAGGCCGATCGTCGTCTCGCCGCTTGGCGTGAAGCTGTGCCGTCCCTCGGAAGAGGTGCTGGACCTACTGCCGGCCCGGCAGCGCGGTGCGTTCACCAAGGAGGATGGCGAGAAGGTCATCGACGACGCGGGCAACAGGATCGGCGCATGACCACCGCAGCGCCGACCAGGCCGGCGATCAGCACATTCGAGCGCTATCTCAGCGTCTGGGTGGCGCTATGCATCTTGGTCGGGATTGCGCTCGGCTATGCTTTGCCGGGCCTGTTCGCCGCCATTGCCTCGGCCGAGGTGGCGCGCGTCAACCTCGTGGTGGCGGTGCTCATCTGGCTGATGATCATCCCCATGCTTCTCAAGATCGACCTCCGCGCGCTGGGTTCGGTCCGCCAGCACTGGAGGGGCGTGGGCGTCACCCTGTTCATCAACTGGGCGGTGAAGCCCTTCTCGATGGCGCTGCTCGGCACGCTGTTCCTAGGCTGGCTGTTTCGGCCTCTGCTGCCGGCAGGCGAGGTCAGCTCCTATATCGCCGGCTTGATCCTGCTGGCTGCCGCCCCCTGCACGGCAATGGTATTCGTCTGGTCCAACCTCTGCGAGGGCGAGCCGACCTACACGCTGAGCCAGGTCGCGCTGAATGACGTGATCCTGGTGTTCGCGTTCGCGCCGCTGGTCGGCCTGCTGCTTGGCGTCGCCTCGATCACGGTACCGTGGGATACGCTGCTGATCTCGGTGATGCTCTACATCGTCGTGCCGGTGATCGTCGCGCAGGTGATCCGTAGCGCCGTGATCGGATCGGGCGGACAAGCGGCACTCGACCGGCTACTAGCCTGGCTCGGGCCGGTCTCGCTGCTGGCGCTGCTCACCACGCTGCTGCTGCTGTTTGGGTTCCAGGGCGAGGCCATCATCGCCCATCCGCTTGTCATCGTGCTTATCGCGGTGCCGATCCTCATCCAGGTCTATTTCAACGCGGGGCTCGCTTACTGGCTGAGCCGCCGGTTTGGGGTGGCGTGGTGCGTGGCGGCGCCCGCGGCGCTGATCGGCGCATCCAACTTCTTCGAGCTGGCGGTCGCCGCCGCGATCAGCCTGTTCGGGCTCAACTCGGGCGCGGCGCTGGCGACCGTCGTCGGCGTGCTGGTCGAGGTGCCGGTGATGCTGTCTGTTGTCTCGATCGTGAAGCGGACGCGGCCCTGGTACGAAGCGAGAGCGAGGGCATGACGCAGATCTATTTCTCGGAAGCTCGGCACGCTGATGATGTCCTGCGGCTCGCGCTTGGCGCCGCGCAACTTCCAACCGACGATCTCGGCGGCCCCGACCAGATTTTCTTCAGCCTGTCCGACGATGAAGGGCCCATCGGGTTCATCGGTCTGGAAGGCAAAGGCGCTGACCGGCTCCTCCGCTCGCTGGTCGTGCTGCCAACCCGCCGCGGCAAAGGATATGGCCGGATGCTGGTTGAGCGCCTTGAAGAGATCGCCGATGGCGCGGTCGAGCGGCTGCACCTCCTGACCAGCGGCACCGGAGAGTTCTTTCGCAGGCTCGGTTACGCCGAAGCCGATCGTGACGCTGCGCCGGCGTTCATTGCCGCGACCGCGCAGTTCACGTCGCTGTGCGGTCCGCGCGCGACTTATCTCGTCAAGGATGTTGGATGACTCGCCTACGTGACTTGGCCGACCCCGAACATCTGCCCGCCCTCGATCGAAGCATTGCTATCACCCGGCCCGGCGCCGGCATGGGTGACGATCAGCCGCCGCCGCGCATTCTGCTGCTCTATGGCTCGCTGCGCGAGCGCTCGTTCAGCCGGCTCGCGGCCGAAGAAGCCGCTCGGCTGCTGATCCTGTTCGGCGCGGAGGTGCGGATATTTGATCCAAGTGACCTGCCGCTCCCCGATCAGGTTAAGGGCGACGATCATCCCGCCGTTCATGAGCTGCGTCAGCATGCACTTTGGTCCGAAGGCATGGTCTGGTGCAGCCCCGAACGCCACGGCCAGATCACCGGCATCATGAAGGCGCAGATCGACCATCTACCGCTGGAGTTCGGCGGCATGCGCCCGACCCAAGGTCGCACTCTCGCAGTCATGCAGGTGTCGGGCGGCTCGCAGTCGTTCAACGCGGTCAACACATTGCGCCTGCTCGGCCGCTGGATGCGCATGATCACCATCCCCAACCAGTCGAGCGTGGCGATGGCGTTCAAAGAGTTCGACGAAGCCGGCCGCATGCGCCCGTCGAGCTATTATGACCGGATCGTCGACGTGATGGAGGAACTGGTACGGTTCACGGTCTTGACCCGCCCGCACGCCGACCAGCTCGTTGAACGCTATTCCGAGCGGAAGGCCGTACAGGCGGAGCGTAACGCAGCAGCCGATCTTGCCTCGCGCGCTCTCGGCTGATGGTTCCGGAGTTGCCCGCGTCCTAGACTACGACTGACCGCTTATTCTGAAAAGTGCCATTCGGCCTAACCCGTCCGAACGGCGGCAAAGTCCCAGCCCCTGTCCATCATTGTCGACCCTTCCCGGTCATTTAGCCGCCAATTTTTCGTCCTCAGGTGCGGACTGTCCGGTAACCCGCAGATCGCGACCAACTTAAGTCGTTCACTAGACTGCCGGAACAGCGGCTCCTAACAAAACCAGACAGATGGCGCCTTTTCAAAGTTCTAATTTGGAATCGGCCATTTCGAATCCGCCAACATAGATGATGTATCGCCGCGGCGCTTTGGAATGGCAGTCGCGCGGTCGAGATGTACCGCCGCTGGGGTGCCGACCGGATTGTGGGCGAGAAGAATTTCGGCGGAGACATCGTGCTCGCCATTGTCCAACCTGCGGATCGCGCTGTTGCCTACAAAGCCGTGGATGCGACGCGAGGCAAGGTCGTGCACGTCGAGCCTATCGCCGCCACCTATGAGTAGGGCGAGATCATCCCACGCGATAGGTCTACAACGCGCGCTGCCTGACCTCATGTTTCGCAGCGTCCAGTCCGACACCCGATGCGACGCGATCTGTCGCATCGGCTCGCCACATTGCGAATCGCGATGAACGAAAGTCGCGTCGAACGATGGAGAAACTTCTATGAGCAAAGGTCGAGGCAGCGGTAGCTACCGCAGCGCGATCAGCGGGCGGTACGTAACCGCCAAGCATGGCAAGGCCAGCCCCCACACGACCGTCCGCGAGAGCGCCGGTCCGAGCGGGAGTTCCAGTCCCCATTACCGCAGTGCCATCTCGGGCCGGTACGTTACGACCGCGCACGGGAAGGCCAGCCCCCACACGACGATCAAGGAGAGCTAATCATGGCGAAACGCTATGTGCGCGCCACCGGCAAGGACCGGCAGGGCGACATCACCCGACTGTGCAATTCCGGCGAATACTGGTCGCCCCGCGGCAAGGCGGATGCGATCAGCGACATCGAACTGGGTCTGCATGAATACTGGGTCAACTGGGCGAATGCTCCGGAGACCAAGATCCGCGTCGTCAACGGATCGACCGGGAAGTATCTGCGGACCGACCGCGACACCACGTCGCGCAACAATCTGGACGATCTGCCCGACTGCTGACGGCTTTGCCGCCAACGGCCGGGATCTGGGCCGGGGCTCACGCTCCGGCCCCGGAATGGCGTCAGGGCATCGAAGGAAAGTCCGAGCGCCGATATGCCGCGACCATCTGCGCGAGTTCGGGCGGCGATAGCACTTCCACCGCATCGCCCCACATATACAGATGCCAGCACATTTCGAGGAGGCCCGCGGCCCTGAACCGCACAACCAGCGAGCCGTCGGGTTCGCGCTCCGTAGTCTGGGACGGATGGAACAGAAAGCCTTCCGCCCAGCGCACCGCCTTGGGAGCAAAGCGCCAGGCGATATCGTGTATACCGCCCTCATGCTGGTAGGAGCCGAAGCAGCGCTCGGCATGGGCATTCAAGTCGAAACCCTCCTTGCGGATGAAGCTTTGCGAAAGAACGGTCGCTTCCTCGATGGCGTCGACCCGGAAATGTTGGATGCCGCCGCCGACCTTGCCGAGATCGACCGCGACTAGGTAGCGGCGCGCGCCGAGCAGCAACCCATGCGGCGCAACCACGCGTTCGCGCGCGACGGCGTCCTTCCATCCACGGTACAGGATACGTAGCTGTGATGTTCCCTTGAGCGCGGTGGAAATGGCCACGTCGACAGTCTCGCTCCCTAGTTGTCTGGGGCCTGGCCGCGCGGCATGGCCCAAGGCCATGAGGAGCGCTTCCTCGTCTGCCGCGAGCCGGCGGCTACGGTCGTCGGGAATCAGCGCCAAGATCTTGGCGTGGAGGCAGCGCAGCGCCGCCACCTGATCCTTGCCAGCTCCCTTGCCCAGCATGTCGAGCGCCACAGTAAGCGCCACCATTTCCTCAGGTGTCGGCGCCAGCAATGGGGCCACCGCCTTGTAAGGCAGTTTCCAGCGCGCCTTGTCCGATTCCTCGTCCTTCACTTTTTCCAGTTCGGGAAAGCATTGCCCCAGGGCGCGGATCAGGCGCTGCGCCGTGCGATAGTCTCGCTCGAGGATGTCCTCGATTTCGGCCAGACTGACGCCGCGCATGGATGCTGCCCTTGCCGCGACCGTCAGCAAGTCAATTGCATTGCGATAAGAAATATTACCCTCCCCCCGGAAGCGACAACTTCTGTCATGTAGTACCATCATGCTCATCTGCCATGACGAGTCGAGTGGTTCTTGCGGCGTATCGAGAGGAACAGGGATGTTGAGGCACGGCGGGCAGACGCTCTATTCCGCGAGCGATCTGGTGAACTTCATGGGCTGCGCGCACGCGACCGTGCTCGACGTCGGCAACCTTGCAACGCCGACCAGTTTCGCGCCCGATGACGACAGCGCGGTCCTGCTCCAGGAAAAGGGCATCGAGCACGAACGCGCCTATCTCGAGAGGCTTCGCGCGGAGGGGCGCTCGATCGCCGAGATTTCAAGCGAGGGCACGCTCGAGCAACGCGCGCAGGCGACGCGCGAGGCCATGCAGGCCGGCTATGACGTCGTGTATCAGGGCGCGTTCCTGGCAGGCCAATGGCATGGCTATTCCGATTTCCTGCTCAAGCGCGACGACGTTCCCTCCTCGCTTGGCGACTTTACCTATGATGTCGCCGACACCAAGCTCGCCCGCTCGGCCAAGCCCAAGCATATTCTGCAGCTCTGCGTCTATGCCGACATGCTGCGCGGCGTGCAGGGCGTAGCGCCCCCGTCGATGCATGTCGTTTTGGGCAGTGGCGACATCGCCACCCTGCCCACGTCCTCGCTCATCCATTATTTCACGATCGCGCGCGAGCGCTTCGAAGGCTTTGCCGCCGCTGTGCCGGACAGCTCGGCCGGCGATCCCTGCGGCCATTGCAGCTTCTGCCGCTGGTCAGATCACTGCACCGCCGAATGGGAAGCGGCCGATCACCTCTCGATCGTGGCCGGCATGGGGCGCAGCCAGCGATCGGCGCTCCGCGAGGCTGGCATCGACGGCATCGGCGCCCTCGCGGCCCTGCCTCCCGGCGCGAAAATTCCCGGTATGCAGGCAGGCACCGTCGCCAAGCTCGCGGCCCAGGCGCGGCTACAGGCTCACCAGCGGCAGACCGGCGAGGGGCGCATCGAGCTGCTCGAAGCCGCGCCGGGGCGCGGCTTTGCGCGCCTGCCGCATGCCGACGAGGGCGACATGTTCTTCGACATGGAGGGCGATCCGCTGTTCGAGGGCGGCCTTGAATATCTGTTCGGGCTGGTGGCTCTGGACCAGGGCGAGGATCGTTTCCACGCTTTCTGGGCGCATGACCGCGAGAGCGAGAAGATCGCGTTCGAACAGGCGATCGATTTCATGACCGCGCGGCTCGCGCGCCATCCCCTCGCGCATATCTACCACTATGCGTCCTACGAAGAGACGGCGCTCAAGCGCCTCGCCATGTATCACGGGACGCGCGAACAGGAGGTCGACGATCTGCTGCGCGGCGACCGGCTGGTCGATCTCTACAAGGTCGTTGCCGAAGCCATTCGCACGTCCGAGCCGCGCTACTCGATCAAGAACATGGAGGCCTTCTATCTTCCCGGAGGCCGGCAGGGCGCGGTCAAGACGGCGGGTGATAGCATCGTGATCTATGAGCGCTGGCGCCGGGTCGGCGGGGACGAGCTTCTCGCGGAGATCGCCGACTATAACGAGATCGACTGCCGCTCGACCCGGCTTTGCCGCGACTGGCTCCTGTCCCTGCGACCCGATAGCACGCCATGGTTCACCGGGCGGACGCTGGCGCCCGCCGATCCGGCAAAAGTCGCCGCACGCGAGGAGGCCGACGAGCGAACGCGGCAGCTGGCAGTGGCCCTGATCGCCGCGGACGACACGCCGTGGCGCCGCCTGCTGGTCGATCTGCTCGAATTTCATCGCCGCGAGGCCAAGCCCAGCTGGTGGGCGATGTTCGCGCGGCAGGAAATGGACGCGGATGCGCTGCTCGACGACGCCGAATGCCTGGCGAACCTCCAGCCCCACCCCACGCTGCGTGCCTGGGCGGACAAGAAGTCGGTAGTCCATCCGTTCACCTTCCCGCCGCAGGACTTCAAGATGAAGGTCGGCGACAAGCCGCTGCGCTCCGGCACGCTGGAGCCCGCAGGGGAGATCATGTCGCTCGACGAGGACACAGACACGATCGAACTCAAGCTCGGGCCAAGCCGCTCGGCCATCGAGCCGGGCACCGCGCTCATCCCCGAAGGCCCGGTGGGCGACAAGATCCTGCGCGCCGCGGTGCACCGCTATGCCCAGAGCGTGGCGAATGGCGATGATCGCTATGTCGCCGTGACCGCAATCCTGCGCCGCGATCGCCCGAAGCTTGCCGGACGCACCTCGGGACAGGCGATCGTGCCCGAAGGCACGGACGCGACTGATGGCGCGATCGATGCCCTGAGCTGGCTCGATGACAGCTATCTGCTCGTCCAGGGTCCGCCGGGCGCCGGCAAGACTTACACCTCGGCCGAAGCGATCGTCGCGCTGCTCGCGGCGGGAAAGCGCATCGGCGTTGCATCCAACTCACACAAGGCGATAAACAACCTGCTCAAGGATGTCGAAGCGAAGACGGCCGCCAAAGGTCTGCGCTATCGCGGGATGAAGAAATCCTCGCGCGAGGATCAGATCCTCGGTTCGGACGGCTGGATTGTCGATGTCGTCGGCGGCAGCGGAAGCGGTGTGTCGCCACATCATCAGCTCGTTGCGGGTACGGCCTGGTTGTTCGCCCGCGAGGACCTCGACGGCACGCTCGACTATCTGTTCATCGACGAAGCCGGCCAGGTCAGCCTCGCCAATGTCATCGCGATGGGAACGGCGGCGCGCAACATCGTGCTGGTCGGCGACCAGATGCAGCTGTCACAGCCGATCAAGGGCACGCATCCGGGCGGCAGCGGCCGATCGGCCCTCGACCATCTGCTCGAGGGACACGCAACAGTGCCTGCCGATCAGGGCGTCTTCCTGCCCATCTCCCGGCGCATGCATCCCGACCTCTGCACCTTCATTTCCGAAGCGGTCTATGAAGGGCGCCTCCAGGCCGAAACGAGCACAACCAGGCAGCACATCGATGTGGACGTCGCCGCGGATCCCGCTGCCCTTGCGGCCACGGGCCTGCGTTTCGTCGCGGTCAACCATAGCGGCCGTACGCAGCGCTCGCCCGAGGAAGCCGAGCGGCTCGCGACTACCTATAGCGCGTTGCTCGGGGCAAGTTGGACCGACCAGCTGGGCGAACGCCATGAAATCAGTGCCGAGGACATATTGGTCGTTTCGCCCTACAATATGCAGGTCGAACTGCTGCGGCGCACGCTGCCCGAAGGCGCACGGGTCGGGACGGTCGACAAGTTCCAGGGCCAGGAAGCGCCGGTCGTGCTGATCTCCATGGCCACCTCGTCGGGCGACGATCTCCCCCGAAACATCGAGTTTCTCTACAGCCGCAACCGCCTCAATGTCGCGATCAGCCGAGCCCGCTGCCTCGCGGTGATCTTCGCCAATCCCAAGCTGCTCGAGATCCCCTGCACGACGATCGCGCAGATGGAGCTGGTCGACGGCCTGTGCTGGGCCAAGCAGTTTGCCGACAATCAGCGAGATCAGGCCAGCGCATGACCTTGGCGGTGCCGGCGACAAGGCAAACTCCCTGCCCCGGGATGCGGAATAAGGTCTTTTTCCACAAGCTGGGAATTTGATCCGACACACGCGGGTTTTCAGTTCGGACTACGATTGGGGCAGATGCGCTCCTTAAGGAAAACGTCTTTGAATGTCCGCTGTCCCGCTGTTGGCGCTCCAAACCGGACCGAGCAGAATGTCCCATACATCGACATTCGAGGCTTCAAGGATCGTCACCATCGCCTTGGGATGGATCGGCTCGACGAGCGAATTGGCATCACACGTCACCATGGCGAAGGCGTTGCCGCCCTCGGTTGGCTTCCAGAACCCGGCGACCGCGAATACCGGCTGGTCGATCACCGAAAACCACATCTCGCCCTTCAATGGCGGCTTGCCGTCGCCGAGATCATGCTTGTCCGGCGTGAACTCGCAGAACTCGGTGAGCGGCACCACACATCGGTTCTCCGGACGCTCGGCGAGCCGCCGCCATTGCGGCATCGCCAGGTTACGCACGTTGGTCATTGGCCAGGCCGCCTTGCCGCCCAGGACATCCCAGGTCATGACATCCCAGTCTCGCACACCGCCTTGTTCGCGTATAACGTAGGACCGGCTTTTGGGTCGCAGTTCCTGGGGATCGAAGCGATTGTCGCGTGGGCGCTCGCTGAAAAGTTCGGCGATCGACCCCCAGATCGTCTCGATCTCACCTTTCAGGCGGGCGCGGTTGCACATAAGCTTGTTCCCGATAAATCGATGCACATCTCTACGGTGTGGATGCCTTCATTGCCATCGCGACGGGCGCATGACCTGTGGCGGTGCCCTGCACCGCGGCGTGTCCTCATAAATCTCGATCAGCGAACCGGTACCGCTGAGGTTCATTAAGCACTTCCAGCCAAGCCGAGGCGAACTCCCCGGCGATGAGAATGGGCAGTGCATGCAATGAGACCTGCGCAATCAGGCCAGAGCGCGCGCCTTTGCTTCAAAGGCCGCAGCGCGGCGCCTGAAACGTTCCGCGAGGCTGCCCCGGGCATTGGCGGCCCTTTCACGCTCTTCATGCGCGCGCTGCCGAAAGTAGGCAGCGTCTATCTGGTCGAACACGATCATCTCTCCTTGCGAACGCCTTTGGCGTTTCGAGCCGAGTCTCTACCAGTGATTCGCGACAAAATCACGACATTCAACCGATAATTGAATTACTTCGCCATGAATTGTCGATGTAACCAATTACATACTTTGATCTCGTCATGAAATCTCAGCGGAAGGATTATAATATTACCTCGCATATGCATTGGCCATGCTGCGAAAGGTGATGGACCACCGCGGCATTTCCATCTCGGCGATACTGTGCTCCCAATCGTATCGAGCACCCCCGCTCATGTGATATCCTGCACGTGGTTCCAGAGGCATTGAGGCCCGCGCGAAGCCTTCGCCGCGCCGTTGCCGGAAGCGCATCGTCGCGGGCTCTCCGAGCGATATGCCGATGATGTGCTCGTAGACCGGGCGATCCCTGTGCCAGCCGATGCCCGCACCTGGATCGTACCGGATCAGCAAGGCCTGGATCAGCAGATCGGGAGCAAGGCCGACAAAATGTGCTGCCCGATCACGAAACGGCTCCAGCCAGTCCGGGATCGGCGGCGCTTCCATGGGCTTGCCCGCCTCGAAGTCATAGCACCACCCGAATGATGTGGTGAACCGTTTGCCGGTCCAGCCCTGAAAGCGGAACGGCTTCAGATCGCTCTCGTCGATCCTGCGGATCAGCATTTGCTCCTCCGATCGATCGATGATGTCCGGCCGCTCGGCGAGACCGGGCAGAACGGGCGTATCGAACAGGTCCAGCATCATGCCGCCTCGCTTTCACCGAAAATCGGCAACTCGACCCCGGCGGCCAAATCCGCCGCCGGGGCCTCACCGAAATTCGACACCGTCACGCCAACCAGCCGGATCCCCTTTATCGGCGGCAACACCGTGCGTACGAGATCGATGGCGCAGCGCTGGAGGTTCTCCTGGGTCAAGATGACGCTGGGCTGACTGCGGCTGCGTGTAATCTGCTGGAAGTCGCCGTACTTGATCTTGACCGTAACGGTCCGCCCGAAGGTTTCGCGCGCCTCGCACCAGCGCCAGACGTCATCGGCCATCCTCAGGATACCGGCCTCGATCTCACCGGGCTCCGTCAGGTCGCGGTCGAACGTCGTTTCCGACCCGCATGACTTGCGCACCCGGTTGGGATTGACCGGGCGATCGTCGACGCCCCGCGCGATCGCGAAGTACCATTCTGCTGAACTGCCGAAGTTCTGCTGCAGGAAGCCCAGCGACTTTGCCCTGAGGTGGGCACCGGTTTCGATACCCAGGCGCTTCATCTTCTCAGCCGTCACCGGCCCCACCCCGTGAAAGCGACTGACCGGCAGCGTCTCCACCCAAGCTTCGCCCATATCCGGGGTGACAGCGAACTGTCCGTTCGGCTTGCGATGGTCGGATGCCAGCTTCGCGAGGAACTTGTTGTATGAGATCCCCGCCGATGCCGTGAGCCCGGTCTCGTCGAGGATGGCCTTGCGGATGGCCTTGGCCGTCCTCCAGGCTGTCTCGATACCGCTCTTGTTCGCTGTCACGTCGAGATAGGCCTCGTCGAGGGAAAGCGGCTGGATTAGGTCGGTGTAGCGCGCAAAGACTTCGTGGATCTGGCGCGACACATCCTTGTAGACCTCGAAGCGTGGCGGCACGAAGATCAGTTCCGGACAGCGGCGCAGTGCTGTTACCGAGGGAAGCGCTGACTTCACGCCGAACTTGCGCGCTTCATAGCTGGCCGCCGCGACGACACCTCGGGACGCGCCATGCCCGACGGCTACCGGACGTCCCCGAAGGGCTGGATCATCGCGCTGTTCAACGGAAGCAAAAAAGGCATCCATGTCCACGTGAATGATCTTGCGGATGGCTGAGTCGACCATGTGCGGGCCATAGCATGGCTGGAACAAATAACGAACATTTTATGCGAGGCCAGATGACCCCCGGGCGCGTGCACAGGACTTCTGCGCTTACGCAGCCCCGTCTTCCTCGTATCGACCCGCTAGCCGCAATTGCCTCACGATGCCGTTGAACGCGGCAGTCACCCCCTGCGCCCTGCCGATCTCGTTGCCCTGCCCTGCAGCATCCCAGTAGAGCTCGAGCGGCCAGCGCTCGCGGCAATGCGGGAGCAGGCACCGCAAGGCGAGGCGCACTTCGACGCTGTCGACCCGGCCGTCCGCACAGCGCACCACGCCGCCGCGCAGGATATGCACCGAAAGCGCGATGATCACGCGCTGATGTCTGGGAAGGGTGGCCACAGGTCAGTGAAAATCATGCGACTTGAAGCGAACCACGTCTTCGGGATCGCGGCCATCGGCATGCGGCGGCCAGTAGCTGTCGTGGGGTCTGGGGCTCCATTTTCCCTTGCCACGGAGAACGTCACCGCGATCCGGCGCGCTGGCATGGCGCGCTCCGTCACCCCTGCCCGTCTGGTGCGGGAACGACATCTCGCCAACCTTATGCAGCAGATCGCCATGATCGATGATCCGGTCGCAGATGACATGGATCACCTCGCCCTCCTTCTGCACCCGCCCCTTGAGCCCCACCATCGAGGCGGACATCACGGTGCGGCGCTGGGCCTCGAAGCGATCGGGCCAGAGGATGCCGTTGGCTATCCCGGTCTCGTCCTCGATGGTGATGAATAGCACGCCCTTGGCCGAGCCCGGCTTCTGGCGGACGAGGATGATACCGGCGACCTCGACCTTGCGGCCATCGCGGATATTCGTAAGGTCTGCGCAGCGCGTGACGCCGCGCCGGGTCAATTCATTGCGCACGAACGTGAGCGGATGGGCACGCAGCGAAAGCTGCAACGATCGATAGTCCTCGATTACTTCCCGGCCATCGGTCAATGGGCGCAGCGCGACCTCCGGTTCGACACCTTCCGCGCTCTTCACTTTTGCTGCACGATCCGCTGCAGCAAAAAGCGGCAGCGGAGCTTCGCCAAGGCCCCGCACCGTCCATAGCCCCTGCCTCCGGTCGGACCCGAAGGCGCGGAAGGCGTCGGCGTCCGCCAGCTTCTCAATCGCGGCGCGCGGAACGCCGGAGCGGCGCCAGGCATCCTCGACGGACTCGAACGGGATCTCTCCACGCGCACCGACGATGCTGGCGCCATCGGCATTGGAGAGCCCGCGCACCTGCCTGAAGCCGAGCCGCACGGCATGGTATCGACCTCGTGTCGGCTCGAGCGAGCAATCCCAGCGGCTCGCGTTTATGCAGACCGGCCGGACCTCGACGCCGTGCTGGCGCGCGTCGCCGACGATCTGGGCCGGGGCATAGAAGCCCATCGGCTGCGCATTCATCAGGGCGGCGCAGAAGACGTCCGGGTGATGATGCTTCATCCAGCTCGAGGCATAGGAGATCTTGGCGAAGCTCGCGGCATGGCTTTCCGGGAAGCCATAGGAGCCGAAGCCTTCAAGCTGGCGGAAGGTGCGCTCGGCAAAGTCGCGCGGATAGCCGCGGCCGACCATACCCTCGATCAGCTTTTCGGAAAAATGCGAGACCCCGCCTGTCATCTTGAAGGTCGCCATCGCGCGCCGAAGCTGGTCAGCCTCGACGGCGGTGAAGCCCGCGCCGACGATCGCGACCTTCATCGCCTGCTCCTGAAAGAGGGGCACGCCCAGCGTCTTTTCCAGAACCGCGCGCAGTTCGGGCCGCGGGTATTCCGGCTTTTCCAGCCCCTCGCGGCGGCGCAAATAGGGGTGGACCATGTCGCCCTGAATCGGGCCGGGGCGGACGATCGCGACCTGGATCACCAGGTCGTAGAAGCGGCGCGGCTTCATGCGCGGCAGCATCGACATCTGTGCCCGGCTCTCGATCTGGAAGGTGCCAAGCGTGTCGGCCTTCTGGATCATGGCGTAGACGTCGGGATCATCGCTCTGCAGGTCGGCAAGGCCGACTCTCAGACCCTTGCTTTCCTCCAGCATGTTGAAGGCCCGGTTCATGCATCCCAGCATGCCAAGACCCAGCACATCGACCTTCATCATCCTGAGCGCATCGATGTCGTCCTTGTCCCACTCGATGATCTGGCGGTCGGCCATTGCTGCGGGCTCGATCGGCACCAGATCATCGAGGCGATCGTGCGTGAGCACGAAGCCGCCGGGATGCTGGCTCGACTGGCGCGGCACGCCGATCAGCTGGCGCGCGAGGTCGAGTGTCAGGCGCAGCCGCCGATCCGACATGTCGAGATTGAGTTCCTCGGCCTGCTTCTCGCCCACGCCTTCGGCTGACCAGCCCCAGACCAGCCCTGCCAGCGACGAGGTCAGGTCCTCTGGCAGACCCATGGCCTTGCCGACATCGCGCACTGCACCGCGCGCGCGAAAGCGGGTGACGACCGCGGTCAGCGCCGCCCGGTCGCGCCCGTAGGTATCGAAGATCCACTGGATGATTTCCTCGCGCCGCTCATGCTCGAAATCGACGTCGATGTCGGGGGGCTCGCGCCGCTCGCCCGAGACGAAGCGCTCGAAGAGCAACTCGTGCTTGATCGGATCGATCGAGGTGACGCCGAGCACGAAGCAGACGCAGGAGTTGGCGGCCGATCCCCGGCCCTGGCACAGGATGCCGCGGCGCCTCGCCTCGGCGACGATCGAATGGACGGTGAGGAAGTAGGGCGCGTAGTTCAGCTCGGAGATGAGTTTCAGCTCATGGGCGATCTGGTCGCGGTAGTCCTGCGGAGGATCGCCGCCGAACATGGCGCCCAGCGCCTCGCGCGCCATTGTCTCCAGCGCCTGCTGCGCGGTCAGCCCCTCGATCACCTGCTCCTGCGGGTAGTGATAGGTGAGGTCGCCAAGCGAGAATGTGCAGGCCTCGGCGATATCGACGCTGGCGCGCAGGGCATCGGGATAGGCGGCGAAACGGCGCTGCATTTCCTCCGCAGACTTGAGCGCGCGGTCGGCATTGACCTCGCGGCGATAGCCAAGGTCGTCGACCCGGCAATTGTGCCGGATCGCGGTCACCACATCCTGCAGCAGCCGGGCATCGGGCGCATGGTAGAGCACGTCGCCGGTGACGACGGCGCGCACCCCGGCCTCCCTCGCCTGGCGCGCCAGCGCGTCGATCCGCACGGCATCGCCCGGGCGGCGGCGCTGGAACAGCGCCATATGCGCGCGCCTGCCATAGACGGACCGCAGATCGACGAGCGCTGCAGCATTCTCGGCATCCGCCTCGTGCGGCAACAGAATGGCGATCACGCCCTCGGACCAGGCTTTGAGCTCATGCCAGTGCAGCAGGCACGCCCCCTTCCCAGCCCGGCGTTTGCCGATGGTGAGGAGGCGCGTGATCCGCGACCAGGCTTGCCGGTCAGTCGGATAGAGCAGCAGACGGCGACCGCAGGACAGATCGACCCGGGTGCCGGCGATAAGGCGTACCCCGGTGGCCTTCTCCGCCTCCCAGGCGCGGACCACCCCGGCGACACTGCCAAGGTCGGCAATGCCGATGGCGGAATACCCGAGCTTCGCCGCGACCGAGAACAGCTCGTCCGGGCTCGAGGCGCCGCGCAGAAACGAGAAGTGCGTCAGCACCTGAAGTTCGACGTAGGCGGTCATGCGAACACCCCGTGCATCCACCACGAGAGATCGCCGGTCTCGCCGGCAACGCCGTCGCCGCGGCGGAACACCCAGTAGCGCCCGCCCCCCTCGTCCTCGACCCGGTAGTAGTCGCGCACGGCCCAGACTTCACCGTTGCGCCGCCACCACTCGCCATGGATGCGCTCGGGCCCGTCGCCGGCCACGACCGTGTAGGACCGTCCGCGCCATTCGAAACGGCGCGGAGGCTGATCGGGCAGCAGTGCGATGACGCGCGACAAGGGCTCGGGCCGCGCGAACAACCGCACCGGCCGCTGCCACGCCGGCCAGGAGCCGGCTGTCGCGATCGGGCTGGTCGGCCTCACGGCACGTTCGGGCACATGGCTCTCGACCGGCGCAATGCGGAAAACCGCGCCCTGTCCGATCCTGCCTGCCACGACGTCGACCAGGCGCGCCGGATCGCGCACCGTACTTTCCCCAGCGAGGATCGCCCCCAGGTTCTCGGCATCGAGCGGCTCGGTATGCGGCGCCAACAGCCTGAACTGTTCAAGACCCATGCCAGGATCGATGCGCTCGATTCTGAGCTTCAGGAGGCGCAGCAGGTGCGCCACCTCACGAGTGGGCCGAGAGGTGCCGATCGCCACCACCTGCTCTCCGCCATCAACGCGCAGAGCAGTCAGGCGCAGCGAGCGCGCACCCAGCCCCCGTCGCTGGAGCACTTCGGCCAAATCCTTCAACAGGTCGTACATGACCTGAGCAATCGCTTCGGCCGTGCCGATCGGTTCGAGCAAACGACGCTCGACCGCAGGGATGACCACGTCCTCCCGCGCGGTGATCGGTTCAGCCTTACCGCCAAGCGCTTGATCGAGCCGGTCGATTGCCGCGAGCCCGAGCCTGCGTGCCAGCGGCCCGCGCGCCACGGGGATCAGGTCGGCGATCGTCTCGAAACCGAACTTGCGCGCGGCGGCCAGCGCCCCGCCTTCGAGGCGCAGCGCGGCGACCGGAAGCGGCGACAGCGCCTTCACCACGCCGCCGTGAGGGATGATCCCAATATCCTCGCGGCCGTAGCGGGCCAGCGCGTGCGCGGCGCCCGGGGTCTCGGCAATTGCGATGCGCGCGGTGAACCCGGCGCGGCGACAGAAGGCCTGCAGCCGCTGGCAGAAACGCTCCTCCCCGCCATGCAGGTGCGCGGCGCCCGTGAGGTCCAGCCAGATGCCGTCAGACGGCGAGACCGCGGCGATCGGCGACCAGCGGCGGATGCCGAACAAAGCGAGGCGATCGAGCAGCGCCTGGTCGGCCTCGGGCTCGGAGGCGCGGAAGTCGAGATCGGAGACGAGCGCGCGGGCATGGGTTGCCACCATGCCGACATGGATGCCCAGCGCTCTTGCCGCCGGACAAGCCGCAACGATCTCGTCGCGGCGGCCGACCTTGCCGATGAGCGCCAGCGGGGCAGCCATGACCTGCGGTGCATCGCCCGCCTCTTGCGATACCACTGAAGAGACCGTCCGCTTGAACGGATGCTCTGCCGTCTCGGAGCGCCGTCCCAGTTCGCGCATCGGCGGCTTGGCGTGCAGCGGCAGCGCCGCGATCTCGCGCTCGACATCCAGGCGTGTGCGGTCCTCGCCCCTGACGGCGCCCTGCCCTCCTGCGTTCTGCCGCTCGCGAGCCCAGCGCGCACCCGGTCGCCATCCGCCCCCGCGAGGGACCGAGCAGGCACCGGGATTGTCGTCGACGGGAAGCTGGAGTGCGCGCGGCTCAGGCCGCGGCGCGGCGAACCGGTCCTGCCGTCTCAGCCGTTCGATGGCCAGGAACGGCAGGAACAGCGAGACGACCCGTCGCATCGCATCCCTCCACGATCAGGGAAAAGCCCTCGCCGCCGCGCTGGCGTGCGAGTTCGACCAGCCAGCGCGGGCGTCCGACGCCGGCGACGCCGAGCCGCTCGGAGGGCGCACTGGATATGCGCCAGCGCGTCCAGGCCGCCGAAGGGTCGGCAAACGGGTCACGATCCCGCCCGCGGTGACGCCGCAGCAGGAGCACCGGAATGTCGGCCTCGGCAGCCGCAAGCTGCAGGCGGCGGGTGGCAACCATCGAAACCTTGCTGGCTTCAGCGACGACGGCCGCCGGCGTTCCATCGCGTAACGCATCCTCGACCACGGCGAGTAGCGCCGCATCGTCGCGCGGCTGCGCGTGGATGACGTCTGCGGAAGCCAGGCCCGCCTGTTCCAGGCCCGGTGCGTACAGGTCATTGCGGCAGCTGACCCACAGGACCGGTGCGGCGGAGCAGCGGGCTTCGCGCGCGGCGATGCCGGCAAGGAACAGCGTAGCCGCGGCATCATCGACCAGCGAGCAGGTCAGCGCGGTCGCTTCATGCAGGGCGCCGGCGCGCAGGCCACCGGATCCGAGGCGGCCATCCAGAGCATCCATACCAAAAGGCATGGTCCGATGATCAGCCAGCGGGGTCGCCAGCGTGCGGAGGGCATCGATGCCCGGATGCGTAAGCGATGAAACTAAGGACATGGTGATTCTTTGAAAGACTCAGAAATGTTCGTTTTATGTTCTCACTTGGGGGCCGGTACGGTCAACCGGTTTGATGGACGAGCGGATTGCGACATGGGGACAAGCCTGTGCACACGACGCATACCTGCGGGCT
Organism: Novosphingobium resinovorum; assembly: GCF_001742225.1. NCBI lineage: Bacteria > Pseudomonadati > Pseudomonadota > Alphaproteobacteria > Sphingomonadales > Sphingomonadaceae > Novosphingobium > Novosphingobium resinovorum. The sequence goes on from NZ_CP017077.1 coordinate 107,246, forward strand.
TCGCAAATCCTAAGCCGCCCCGGACTGTTGGTTTGGAAGCGGCAATAAAGGAATGCGTATGGGAACAAACTGGATGCGGCGAACGATGCAGTTCAAGTTCGAGGTTCGATGACGATGACTCTGGGAAATTCCTGCGCAGCGTTCAACGACGAGGAGGTCGCGGAACTTCGCGCCATTGCGAAAAACTATCGCGAGGCGAGTGGGCCGGTGGTGAAGCTGTCGAACATGCTGGGCAACAAGATCGAAAGCGCGCTCAGCAAAGTGCCGGAAGGCTGGCAGGCCGCCGTCGCGCAGGCGACCGACATTGCCCTGCGCACGTCCTAGGCCGCTGCCAGCGGAACGCAGGCCGAGCCGGAATCGCGTAGCTACCTCAACACCGTGCTTGCCAAATGCGCGGGAGACCGCTGGCATCAAGTCGCATCGTCGGTCAGCGGCGCCATCGGCGGCGTCGGCGGCCTGACGACGCTGGCGCTGGATCTTGGCATGACGACCACGCTCATACTGCGCTCGATCCAGGAGATCGCGATCGGCTATGGCGAGGACATCGGTAACGAGGCCGTCCGTCTGCAATGCATCGGTGTGTTCGGCTTCGGCGGCCCGCTGAGCGAGGACGACGACGTCGACACCGGCCTGTTCGGCGCAAGGCTGGCGCTGCGCGGCAAGACGCTTGAAGCGATGCTGCGTGTCGTCGTCCCGCGTCTGCTGCCAACCGTTACCGCCGAAGCCGTAGCCAAGTCGATGCCGCTGGTGAGCGCGGCGGTCGGCGCGGTGCTGAATCCAGCCTTCACTTCGTATTACCAGACGATGGCCCACGTCCACTTCCGCCTGCGCAAGCTGGAGCGCGATCACGATCCTGAAGCCGTTCTCGCCTGTTTCGCGCGCGTCCTGACCGGCATTCGCCAACAACCACACAAACCGAAGGACGAATCCAGGTGAAAGCGCCGGCCTCCCGACACGCTATATCCTCTGTCCTGGAATTTTCCCGGATGTAAGCTGCGAGACAATCTTTGCCTTACGTCCCAGGGCAGGAAAATCATCGCGCGTTTGAGATTCGGGACAATCCTATGGCGGTCGACCCGCTGGGCCGGGCAGCGCAAAAGCTGGTATGGTCCCCGCGTCATCGCCGCTGTCTCCGCCCTGCTCATCGGCGCGAGCGCGAAATGCTGGCCCCCATGGCGCAGGGTTACACCAACAAGGAGATGGGACCGATGCTCGGCATCTCCGACCGCACGGTGGACGACCACCGCGCCGCGATCATCACCAAGACCCGCACCAACGGCACCGCGCAACTGATCGCCCTGTCCCGCGGCGAATCAACCTGAAGACGCCCGATCCGGGGTTTGCCCAGATGGCCCACTGGCTTGCGACACGCCATTTGAAGGCAGACGTTTCCCGAGGGAGACACCAGGCTTCCGAAGCCGCCCGCCGCTTTCACTCACCCGGTGCGAAGGCTGAGCTGAGGCGGCCCGGGAAGAGCCTGCTTGCCCCGGCTTTGTCACATGGAATTTCCAGATCGCGTAAACCTTCTGGAAAACCGTAATTTCCCCGGATCGACGCGGCGGCACTTAACAGCACACAACGGCATCCAGGAGCGCCACAGCGACGTCACAGCTGCCGCGACCGGAACTGTCACACTGTGCCCCGATACCGATCCCGCAACTGCCAAGGAGCCTCCATGCCGCACGACATTCCGCCGACCGACGGCCGCAACTCCACGCCGATAGACCACGCGATCGCCGGAGCGGTCTATCCCGTCCTCGTCGCCGTCGCCGGGGCACAGGCAGCGCGGACGATCACTTTCGAGAACCTGGTCCTCGACGCCCGCCAGCTGCTGACTGGGCAGGAACACCCGATCCACGCCCAAATCGCGACGAGCATGGGCCGCCGCCTCGAAGTGCTGCGCGGTCATACGCAGGCGTACCGGTATCCCGACCTGACAACCCTCGTCGTCAATAAGAAGGGCGAAAACCCGCTGCCCGACGTGTTCGTGCGGCAGGCTCACGCGCGCGCGTTTGACTGGTCGTCGGTGGACCCACGGTTCCTCGCCGGGCTGGGGATCGACGCCGACACCGGTGAGCACCTCCAGCGCCGCAGCGAGGAGGAGGCGAAGAACGTGATGGCTGCCCATTGGCGCGATCACGGCAAGTCTTACAGCCCGGACATGACCCGGCACCGCTCGGCGATCATCAGGGCGCTCATGCTGGGCAATGACCCCGCCGACGTCTTCGCCGCGATCGACCGGTGGCTGCGCGGACAGGACGGGCCGGTTTCGGCGCAGGTAATCGGAATGCGGCCGGCCAAAGCATCCTCGACCGCTTCTGTCGTAGCCCCGGCGCACAGGCCCCGCTAGACGACACCCCTAAACCCCAGCGGACACCGGACCTCATGCGCTTCATCCACACCGCCGACTGGCAGCTCGGCAAACCCTTCGGCCGCTTCGATGCGGAGACGCGCGCGGCGCTGACCGAGGCGCGGTTCGATGCCATCGACACGCTGGGCAAGGCGGCGGCGCAGCATGGCGCAGGCCATGTCCTCGTCGCCGGGGACGTGTTCGACACCGAGGGGCCGGACGAGCGCACCGTGGTTCAGGCCGTCTCCCGCATGGGAGCCCACGCCTGCCGCTGGTGGCTGCTCCCCGGCAACCACGATTTCGCCCGTAACGGCGGCTTGTGGGACCGCGTGAGGAAGCGCGCCGGCGCGAATGTGACGGTCCTGTCCGAACCCGCGCCGCATGAGATCGAGGACGGCGTGTGGCTGCTGCCCGCGCCGCTGCTCCACCGCCACACGCTCGACGATCCGACCGAGGCGTTCGCCCGCATGGAAACGCCCGGCGCGCGGCTGCGGATCGGGCTGGCGCATGGCTCGATCCGGGGCTTCGGCTCGCAGGGGGACACCAAGAACCTCATCGCGCCCGACCGCGCGCGGCTGTCCAATCTCGACTATCTGGCGCTGGGCGACTGGCACGGCACGCTGCAGGTCGATCCGCGCACCTGGTATTCCGGCACGCCCGAGACCGACCGCTTCCAGCCCGGCCGCGACGATCCCGGACAAGCGCTGCTGGTCGATCTGGAACTCGGAAAGGTGAGCGTCACGCCGCTGCCCACCGGCCGCTTCCGCTGGCTGTCGCGCGACTGGCCGGTGGCCGACGCGATCGGCTTCGCGGCGCTGGCCGAAGACCTCCTCGCCGCCTGCGAGCCTGCCGCCACGCTGCTGCGCCTGACGCTTTCCGGCATCGTCCCGCTGACCGACCGCGTGGCGATGCTCTCGCGCATCGAGGACGACCTGACGCACCGGTTGCGCCATCTCGACGTGCGCGACGCCGACGTGGTGGCCCGGCCCACCGAGGAAGACCTCGCCGCGCTCTCCAGCGAAGGCATGATCGGCCGCGCCGGCGCCCTGCTTCGCGCGAAGATCGAGGCCGACGGCCCCGACGCGCCGCGCGCCCGCCGCGCACTGGAACGCCTCTTCGTCGAAACGCTCCGCGATCAGGGAGACGCCGCATGAGCCTGCTGATCCGCCGCATCGTGCTGGAAAACTTCCGCAAGTTCCGCGCACCTCACGAGATCGCCGGGCTGACGCCGGGCCTCAACATCGTCATCGAGCCGAACGAGACGGGCAAGTCCACCCTGCTCGAAGCGGTGCGCGCGGCGCTGTTCCTCAAGCACGGCTCGACGACGAAGCTGATCCGCTCGTTCCAGCCCATCGGCGACAATGTTGGGCCGCAGGTGGCGCTCGATTTCGAGGTCGGCGGTTCGGCGTGGTCGCTGACCAAGAAGTTCGTCAAGGCCCCCTCAGTGGAGCTGTCAGGCCCCGCCGGACGCCAGCAGGGCGAAGCTGCCGAACAAGCGCTGCAAGACCTGCTCGGCTTCGAGGCGGGGCTCCAGAAAGACCACTTTGCGAAAAATCTGCACGGCGCGCTCGGCATGTTGTGGGTGGCACAGACGGATGGGCTTTCGGTGGAGGCCCCCGGCTCGTCCCTGCGCGATCTGATCGGCGCGACGCTGGAGGGCGAGGCGGGCGCGCTGGTCGGCGGCCCCGCGTTCGAGCGCATCCGCGCGCGCATCGACACCCAGTATTCGGCCTATTTCACCGGCCGGGCGGGCGCACCGACGCAGCGCCTGCTCGCCGCGCAGAAGCGCGTAAGCGCGGCGGTGGAAACGCTGGCCGAAGCCCAGCGGCGCGAGGAATTGCTCGAAGCCGCCTTCGCCGATCTCGATGCCGCGCGCCGCCAGCTGGCGACCCTGCGCCGCGAACTGGACGACGACCCCGACGCCGCCGAGCGCGCCGATGTCCTCGCCCGGCTCGAAACCGCACGCGGCGCGGCGCAGCAGCTCGCCACCCGCAAGGCCGAAGGCGCCGCGGCGGCATCCCGGCTCGGCGGGTTGGAGGACTTGTCCACCCGCCACGTCGCCGCGCTCGAACGGCAGGCTTCGGCGCAGGCGCGGCAGGCGGCGGCGCGCGAACAACTCGCAGGGCTGACCGAGGGTCTCGCCACCGCGCACACCCGCGCCGAGACGGCACGCGGCGCTCTCGATACGGCGCTAACCGCGCGCGACGCAGCGCGTACGGCGCTGACAGAGGCCCGCGCACAGGACATCGCGATACGCCGCCGCGCGCAGATCGCCGCCGCGCATGAACGCCTTGCGCAAGTCACCGCGCTCGAGGCCGAACGCGGCCCGCTCGATACGGCGGTGAAGCAGGCCGTGCCCGCGCGCGTGCTCGAAGACCTCGCTGCCGCCGAGCGCGAGGTGGTGCGCTATGCCGCGCTGCTCGAAGCGGACGGCACCCGCGTCGAACTGATCGGGGCGAAAGGGATCACCAAGGACGGCGCGCCGCTCGAACCGGGCGAATGGACGCTGACGCGCGAAACCCGCATCGGGTTGCCCGGCGGCGGTGAACTGGTGCTGCGCCCCTCGCAGGCTCTGGCCGGGGCACAGGCGGCGCTCGACGGCGCGCAAGGCCGCCGTGCCGCGCTGCTGGCGCAGTGGCAGGTCGCCACGCTGGCCGAGGCTCAAGGCCGCGCCGAAGCCGCGCGCGAGGCGACCCGCGCACTGGAAACGCTGGCCGCGCGCGTGCTCGCCGCCGCGCCGGCCGACCGCGATCTCGGCCTTGCCGCCGGAGCGGCACCCCTGCACGCCTTCGTCGCCGCACACCCGCTGGAGGCCGGAGAGGCTGAGGCCCCTGCCCGCCCCATCGCGGAACTGGAGGCCGATCAGGACCGCGCCGACACCGCCTTCACCCGCGCCGAAGCGCAGGCCCGGCAGGCCGAGGACGACGCGCGCGAGGCCGAGAAGGCGCGCGTTCCCCTCGCCATCGAGGAGGCCGCCGCCGCCAGCGACATCGCCCGCGTGGCCGACGAACTGGCGCTGCTCGCCGCGCATGCCGACTTCCCAGACCTTGCCGCGACGCTGATCGCCGCGCGCGAAGCCGCCGCTGCCACCTCGGTCGCGCTGCAGCAGGCCGAGGCGAACGCGCGCGCCTTCGACGAAACCGCCCTCTCCCGCCGCCTCGACACGTTCGCCGCGCGCCGCCGCACGGCACAGGAGCGCCAGAGCGAGCTGAAGGCGCAGATTGCGGGCCTTGAGGCCAAGGTGGAAAGCGACGGCGGCAAGGGCCTCGCCGAACACGCCGCCGCCGCGCGCGAGGAGGACGAAGCCGCCCGCGCCGCGCTCATCCGCATCGAGGAGGAGGCTGAAACGCTCAAACTCCTGCGCGCGACCATGGCCGAGGCGCAGGCGGAAACCGCGCGCTCGATCACCGGCCCGGTGGCGAGCCGCGCCGCGCGCCATGTCGGCCGCATCCTGCCGGGCGCCGAGCCGGCCTTCGGCGACGACCTCGGCCTTTCCACTATCCGCCGCGCCGGGGTGGACGAGGCCTGCGAGCAGTTGTCGAGGGGCACGCAGGAACAGCTGGCGATCCTGACCCGCCTCGCCTTCGCCGACATGCTGCTGGAGGAAGGCCGCCCCGTCTCGCTGATCCTCGACGACCCGCTGGTCTATTCCGACGACGTGCGCCTGGATGCGATGACCGACCTGATCGTCGAGGCATCGGAGCGGATGCAGGTGATCCTGCTGACCTGCCGCGAACGCGCGTTCCGGCATGTGGCGGGGACGCGGATTAAAATTTAGCAAGACGGCAACTCCGCAGTTTTTGCGGATACCGGTTCGCAAGGAACCGGGCCTATTGCCGCGCCTCCGTACAAATAGGGGGTACAACCATGTTTCGCAGAGCGATCCTGATTTCGGTCGTCAGCCTGTCCCTGACAGGCTGCGATGCCATCTCGAACCTGATTTCCGGCCCGCAGGGCTGCCTCGATCCCGCAGGCCAGACGACCGCGATCGATGCGGTCCGCGAAGCGGTTGAGAAATACGTCCTCAAGGCTGCCGAGAACATGGAGGGCGGATCGCAGCCCACCGGCTCGAAGATCCGCGCGACGCTGGACCAGCTCAAGTTCGTCTTCGAGGATGTGCGCACCACCAAGGAAGACCCGGACAGCAGCAAGAAGTTCTGCACCGGCCATCTCAAGGTGAGCTTCCCCGAGCAGATCCTCAAGGATGCCGACGCGGTATTCTCGCTGATTGGCGAGGAGACGCTGGGCAAGCGCGCCGACAAGGAAGGCATCCGCAAGGACGCCAATGCCATCGTCTTCGACGCCGACTTCAACGTCCAGCCCACCGATGACGGCAAGAAGGTCTATGCCGAAGTGGAGAATCCCGACATGATCACGCACATGATCGGCGATATCGTCGGCGGACACCTGCTGCGCAAGCCGGTCGAACAGGCCAACCGCAGCCGCATCGATCAGGAAGCCGCCGAGCAGCAGCAGGCAGAGCAGGCGCAGACCGACCAGCGCGAGGCGGTCTATGAGGAAGCGAAGGCCACCAACGATCTCGCCATGCAGGGCATCAACGCCTCGTGGAACGCGCTGCCCTCAGAAGTGCGCCAGCGCGTGCTGCCAATGCAGCGCGCCTGGATCAAGCGCAAGGACGCCGAGTGCAAGATCGAGGCGGCCAACACTTCGACCGATCCCACCGAGCGCGAAGCCGCCCGCCTGCAGTGCCAGGCCCGCTTCAACAACCAGCGCGCAAGCGAGATCAACGATCTCGTCAGCCGGACAGCCTACCAGCAGTCCGAAGAGACGTACTGAGAACGAGTGACGGCGCCGGTTTCGGCGCCGTCACGATCCCTCACCGCACCAGCACCATTTCGGAGCGCAGTCGGCTGATGCGCCAACGCGACGTAATACCAAGGTGCATTGATCAGAACCCATGGGCCCATTGACGCAGTCCGAGGGACATGATGCGCCAGGGCTGTTCGACGAGCTTGTTCCAGGCGAAGCAGCAGTGGTCGACGATGTCATCGTAGGATTGGAAGATGCGGTTCGACAGCCAGTTGTCGCGCATGAACTGCCAGACGTTCTCGACGGGGTTGAGCTCCGGGCACCTGGGCGGCAGCGGCATCAAGGTGATGTTGGGCGGCACGACCAACTCGACCGATCCATGCCATCCGGCCTGATCGAGCAGCAGAACGGCATGTGCGCCTGGCGCGACGTGGAAGGCGATCTCCTCGAGGTGCATGCTCATCGTCTCGCTGTTGCAGCGGGGCATGACGATGCCGGCGGCTTTACCTTCGGCGGGACAGATCGCGCCGAACAGCCATGCCGAGGAGCGCCGCTGATCCTTGGGTGCCGAGGGCCGCGTGCCGCGCTTCGCCCAGCGCCGGGTGAGCTTGGTTTGCTGACCGATGCGAGCCTCGTCCTGCCACCACAGCTCTATCGGCGTTCCTCGCGGGAGGCGCCGCCTGATCTGCGCCAGGCGGGCAGCGAAGCTTTTTAAAAATCGGCAATGTCGTCGCCCTTCTGCCCCCGATGGCGGGGCCGCGCCGAGAGCTTGCGGTAGCCCATCGCGCGAAGCTCACGCCCGAGGGTATGGCGCGTGACCGAGAGCGCGAACTCGTCCCAGATCCACTGGGTCAGATCGGCAAGCCGCCAGCGCACCACGCCATGCGCCGCGGGGATTGGCCCTGCCTCGACTATCGCCGCAAGCCGCGCGCGCTGCTCGTCATTGAGGATCGCGGCCCGGCCCGGCGCCTTGCGCGTCGTCAGACCATCGGGGCCGCCTTCGTTGAACCGCAGGACCCAGTCGCGCACGATTTGCAGCGTGACGCCGGCAACCTTCGCCGCTTCGCTCCGGCTCCCGCCGTCCAGGATCAGAGCCACCGCCAACAGCCGCCGGACCTGATCCGCATCATCGCTTCGTCGCGCAAACTGCCGCAAATCCGCCGATGTGTAGTCAGACCGAACCCCAATCGCTGCCGCCATCGCAAGCCTCCACGTGCCTGCTACGTCGAATCAGATTTTCACGAGCTTGGGAATCCCCCGCGTGAGTCAGCCTCAACGCACCTTGGTATAAGTCCCCAAGCACCCAGGCTTCGTCTATGAAGCGGTAAACATGGACCGGGCAACCACGCAGGCCCTGGCATGGTGGCTATCTTCTACATGACCTCCTAGTCTTGCAGCTCATAGGTTTCTACGCGGTCCCATTTTATCATCATTAATCGGCCACCGGACCTACATGTCACAAATTCATCCGGCAGGACCATAAGGTCCTGAACTGTCTCTCTTATCAAAAAGCCTGACCTTAGCTCTTCATCCGTCGCGCCATAGCGATCCTTAAGCCCCGCCAATTCGGCTCTTCCCATATTTCGCACATCCATCTCGGAAGGTACGGCTCCACGCGCTCTCCAATTGGCTACGGCAGGATGCTCGCAGTTTGAAATATCTGAGACAGGAACAATTACGCCGCGCGGCTTCAGGCGTTCATAAGCAGCATACGCCTCCGCGAGAATGTGGAAGCCCCTTTTCTGATTGGCTCCCGTAACGGCGGCTTCCAGAAAGCCTAGCGCAGCCGCACCGGCCAGCGCGACCCCAGGTGAACCCCAAATGCCAATTCCAGTCGAAAAACTACCGACTAGTGGCTGAGCTTCGGCCAATAGCCTTTGCCACTTCGCTATCGCCGCGGCACTGTGAAATAGCACGCCGTCAACTGCTATAGTCTTACCACCCACCATCACTTGAAGTTGCATCACACCTACTTTTCCAAGTTAAAAAATGCACCGGCTTCGCACCATCCCAGCCATCATTATTGGTGAAACAGACGGCCACCGGCATTTAATTGACCAGAGACAGTTGATTGTAAAGATGTGGCAATCTAACGGCCGGACGGCATTTTGTTAACAGGGGAATATTCGTGAAAAAGTTAATTGCGGCGGCGGTCGCGGCCCTCGCCTTTTCCTCCGCGCCAGCTGCTCTTGCCAAAGGCGTGGCAATTGAAGCAAACGGCGCACGCGCCCATTCCGTTTGGGGCGGTGAGTTTGGCGTCGGCTACAACTTCACTCTATCCGGGTTCACTCTTCGGCCGATCGGTGGTGCCTTCGTCTACAAGGGCGACAATGATCGGTACTACGAGGATCACTTCTCGAACGGTCAGTCGCGATGCCGTGACAGTTCCACCGGACAATTTGCGAACGATGCAAAGTGCAGCAACACTGCCGTGAAAGCCTACGGCAAGATCGAAGCGACCTACACTCTGCCGGCCAGCTTTGAGTTTGGCGGTGGCGCTCGATTCAGCAGCGAAAAGATCCGTCCCTACGGAACCGTCAGCTTCCCGATCGGTCCGAAGATCCGCGTGAAGGGAAACGCGGGCGACCGTTACTACGCCCTAGGCCTGCGGGCCGATTTCTAGCCGATCTGGGCCGTCTCGCGATTTCAGTGAGGCGGCTCAAAATGGCGATGATGATTGGTTCCGAACGAGATTGGCGATTACTATTCGCAGCCTGCCCCGTCACCATTTCGGTCTAGATGCCGTGGGTAAGCGTCGACACGCTCCACGCATGTCCAAGATATCCGCCGGCTAGGACAGCTTTGGAATTTCGATCTTGAAGCCAAGGTACTTGCCCTTCCGGGCACGTTCTCCCCAACACGGCGCAGTGGAGACCGGCAAGCCGTCAGGTAGCTGTTACAGGCGTAACCGCCCCCGGCGGCCGCGATCAGCCCAAGTGAGCCTCAACGGCGCAATACCGTGGGGGCTGCGTAACGCAGCTTCGCTGCCTGGTTACCTGCGATGGTTCCGATAATCCGACCAATCATTCGAAATCTTCATTCGCAATGCTCAGGAACGAAAAACGTCATTATTCCGCCAAATGGCTGCGGCGGAGCGCCGCTCTTGCTGTGACGCAGAGGCAGGCTCTCGACATTTTTCGACTAGCTGCCGGAGGATGGATTCTCGGCCAGGGCCGCGGCAATCATCGCGGCCAGCGTCTCCTCCGCACGAGCGCGAATGACGTCGTGCTTCGATTCCAGATCGTGGCGCACCCATTTAGGCGCACGTTCGGTTATGCTGCGTCCGCCTCTGCAGCTACCAACGGTGTGTCACCTTGCCTCGCCAGCCGAGACCTTGATCCCCTACGCTATCGCAGGCATGGTCGCGCCATGGCCAAGCCTTACGACCCCTACGCCTATATCATTCGCGTAGAAGCCCGGATTGTCGGTGTCGAGCCGGCTATTTCGCGCACCCTGGAGTTACCCAGCACCCTCAATTTCGCGCAGCTTCACGAAGTGTTGCAAGCAGCATTCGGGTGGACCGACAGTCACCTGCACCAATTCAATGTCGGGGGCCTTTCCATCGGTGCGCCGGAGGCCATCGAGGTTGGTGCTTACGGGCCGAAGGTCCTTGAGGCGACTGACATACAGCTCAAGGATCTGACCTTCCCTTGCGAGGACGCTGCATCGCTAACGATCACATACCAATATGACTTTGGCGATGACTGGCGCCACAGCCTGGTGCTCCGTCGCTGCCAGATCGAAGATGACGTCAAGTATCCTCGCTGCGTTGCAGGTGCAAGGGCCGGCCCGCCAGAAGATGTTGGAGGTTACCCCGGCTATGCCGAGTTCCTGGAAGCCTGGCTCGATGAGCGACATGAAGAGCATAAGTCAGTACGCCGCTGGGCGGGTAAGAACTTCGACCCTGAGCGCTTCGAACCCGATGCGACGAACAAGGCCATCGCCAGCGCTATGCGTGCGTCTCGCGGCGATTACCAAAGGAGGCGTTCTTGAGCCCGTGTTTGCACTGCCATCATTGACGTCAACTTTAGTCTATTTTCCAGCCGAGCCCGACAGCGCAGCGGCATCATAAGGCTGCCTGTAACGCCTGTCGGACAGTCCGCTCACCATTTTCCTTCATCGAACAGGACAGGTGAATTCTGACGCATCCGGTGCTCGGGTAAGAGGACACACGTTCGCCAAACGGGCAACGCCTATCAGTCCAGGAATGCTCGCATCGCGCGCGACCTGCTGGGGTGCTTGAGCTTGCGCAGCGCCTTGGCTTCGATCTGGCGGATGCGCTCGCGGGTCACCGAGAACTGCTGACCGACTTCCTCCAGCGTGTGATCGGTGTTCATGCCGATGCCGAAGCGCATGCGCAGCACGCGCTCCTCGCGCGGGGTCAGCGATGCCAGCGTTCGCGTGATCATTTCCTTGAGGTTCGCCTGGATTGCCGCGTCCACCGGGATGACTGCGTTCTCGTCCCTGATGAAATCGCCAAGGTGGCTGTCTTCCTCGTCGCCCACAGGCGTTTCGAGCGACACCGGTTCCTTCGCGATCTTGAGCACGCGCTTGACCTTGTCGAGCGGCATCGAGAGCTGTTCGGCCATTTCCTCGGGCGTGGGCTCGCGGCCATGCTCGTGCAGGAAGCGCCGGTTTGCCCGGACCAGCTTGTTGATCGTCTCGATCATGTGAACCGGGATGCGGATCGTGCGGGCCTGGTCCGCGATCGAACGGGTGATGGCCTGCCTGATCCACCAGGTCGCATAAGTCGAGAACTTGTAGCCGCGCCGGTACTCGAACTTGTCGACGGCCTTCATCAACCCGATATTACCCTCCTGGATCAGGTCGAGGAACTGCAGCCCCCGGTTAAGGTACTTCTTGGCGATCGAGATCACCAGGCGCAGGTTCGCCTCGACCATCTCCTTCTTGGCGATACGCGCCTCGCGCTCGCCCTTCTGGACCATGTTGACGATGCGGCGAAACTCGGGAAGCGCCATGCCGATGGTCGCCGCGATTTCCGTGACCTCGTTACGGATACGCTCGGCGGGCTCGGCTTCGGCGGCGGCGAACGCGGCCCATTTCTTGTCCCTGCCTGCCATCTCGGCCACCCAGGTGTCATCCAGTTCACGGCCGACGTAGGCTTCGAGGAAATCGGCGCGCTTCACCTTGTGCCGCTCGACCAGCCGCAGCATCTGGCCGCCCAGCGCCGTGAGACGGCGGTTGGACACGTAGAGGTTGTCGATCAGCTGTTCGATCTTGGCGGCATGGAATTTGACCGACTCCACCTCGGCGGTCAGTTCCGCGCGCAGCTGCAGATACTGTTCCTCGCGCGCATGAGGGAAGGCTATACCCAACCCCGCCGCTTCCGTGCGGTCCGCCTGAACCCGCTCGAAGCTGTGAAAAAGCTCGGCGATAAGCCCGAATTTCTCCAGTGCCTCAGGCATCAGCGCAGCTTCCATCTGGGCAAGGCTGATACTGCCCTCGTCCGCGTCCGCCTCTTCGGTTCGCACGGCCGCGACCGGATTGCCGTCCTCGTCCAGTTGACCGGCGCTTTGCTCTTCCGGCTCCGCTTCATCGCTGAACGATGGGCCTGCGGTCTTCTCGCTGATCTCGCCGCCGTCGTCAGCCTCGGCGTCCTCCCCGAATGTCTCGGGTTGCGGTTCCTTCGCAAGCATTGCGTCGAGATCGAGGATCTCGCGAAGCTGCATGTCTCCGGCATTGAGCGCCTCGGACCAGTGGATGATGGCATGAAACGTCAGCGGACTTTCGCACAAGCCCTGGATCATCATGTCGCGGCCCGCTTCGATCCGCTTGGCAATAGCGGCCTCACCCTCACGGGTGAGCATCTCCGCCGCGCCCATTTCGCGCAGGTACATGCGCACGGGATCATCCGTGCTGCCCAGGCTCTCCGCTTTTTTCGGCTTCGGCCCGCGGCTTTCGAAAACTGCCCCGTCGTCGACGCCCCCTACATCATCATCGGCTGCATCGTCGCCCACATCGTTACCGGGCGCCTGATCGTCGTCGCTCTCATCCTCACGCGATAAGGCGCCCCCGGCGGGCGTATCGTCGGAATCCGGGTCATCTTCGTTCTCGACGATCCTGATACCCATCTCCGACATCGCCGCCATGACGTCCTCGATCTGGTCTGCGGTCATCTGATCCTGCGGCAGGGCAACGTTCAGCTCGTCGACGGTGATCGTGCCGCGACGCTTGGCATAGGCTATGAACTTGGCGACAGACCCGCGGCTTGCCTCGACAACTGGCGCTTCCATTTCACTGCCGCGTTCGCTTCTGCTCATATCTTGGCCGTCAACTCGTTTTTGGAGTGCCGTTCACGAGACCGTGGAAGGCAATTATCGCGGCTCTATTGCCGGAGAAGGCCCCGCAGTTCCAGCGCGCTTTCCACGACTTCGGGAGTATACCGGCGCGGACGTCATTCCAGCTACCCGCATTGCCATTACCGAACTGCGGCCTCTCGCCTCAACGAATTGTTCGGCCGCGTCGAGAAACCCCAACGCCTCGAGCAACTCATGATCGACCCGTCGAAAGACAACGCCAAGACCGCGAACTTGCCCGCTCGGGAAAGTCGCGCGGATCGCTGCATCAAGGTCCTCTGGCGCTATCACAGAGTTCGGCGAGCGATCCCCAGATCGTCTCGATATCGCCTTTCATGCGCGCCCGGTTGCACATAAGCTTGTTCCCGATAAGTCGACGCGCATCTCTACGGTGTGAATGCCTTGAGTGCCATCGTGACGGGTGCATGACCTGTGTCGCATGCCCTGCATTGCAGAGCGTCCTCATAAATCGCCATCTGCAACGAGAATTGTCGACGTTGACCGGGCTTGGCCCACCTCCTGCGGTGATCTGCTCGGCGGCGACAATCGCGACACCGGAAGACCAGGATTTCGCCGAAGCAAGGGACAGGAGACAAGAATGAGCAGCGGATGCAATGAGACGTGGGCAATCAGGCCAGAGCGCGCGCCTTTGCTTCAAAGGCCGCAGCGCGGCGCCTGAAACGTTCCGCGAGGCTGCCCCTGGCACTGCCAGCCCTTTCGCGCTCTTCAAGCGCGCGCTGCCGAAAGTAGGCAGCGTCTATCTGGTCGAACACGATCATCTCTCCTTGCGAACGCCTTTGGCGCTTCGAGCCGAAGCCTCTACCAGTGATTCGCGACAAAATCACGACATTCAACCGGTAATTGAATTACTTCGCCATGAATTGTCGATGTAACCAATTACATACTTTGATCTCGTCCTGAAATCTCAGCGGAAGGATTATAATATTACCTCGCATATGCATTGGCCATGCTGCGAAAGGTGATGGACCACCGCGGCATTTCCATCTCGGCGATACTGTGCTCCCAGTCGTATCGAGCACCCCCGCTCATGTGATATCCTGCACGTGGTTCCAGAGGCCTTGAGGCCCGCGCGAAGCCTGCGCCGCGCCGTTGCCGGAAGCGCATGGTCGCGGGCTCTCCGAGCGATATGCCGATGATGTGCTCGTAGACCGGGCGATCCCTGTGCCAGCCGATGCCGGCACCGGGATCGTACCGGATCAACAAGGCCTGGATCAGCAGTAGGGGAGCAAGGCCGGCAAAATGCGCTGCACGGTCGCGAAACGGCGGCAGCCAGTCCGGGATCGACGGCGCTTCCATGGGCTTGGCCGCCTCGAAGTCATAGCACCACCCGAACGATGCCGTGAGCCGTCTTCCAGTCCAGCCCTGAAAGCGAAACGGCGTCAAATGACTCTCGTCGATCTTGCGGATGAGCCTCGCCGCTATCGTTCCCCTCGGTCATTTCCCCTGCTCCGGGGCGTTTGCAGTGGGTCCACCCGGGCCCGGAACGTCAGCCATGCGGCCCCGTTCCCCAACCGCTCCCGGCGAGAATGTCTTTGGGATTCTTCAGGTCCAGCAGCGTGCGAAGCGCTGCACGTTTGTCGCCGGCCTTGTCATAGAAAGCCCTGGCGATCCGATAGCCCACCCAGTACCCTAGATCGCCGGGCTGATCGGGGGTGCCCACGCCATTGTAAAGCCAGCCAGACAGGTCTGAGCTGTCGGCATCGGCCAGGAACCTCGCATCGATCTCATCGACGTGCCCCTGCGTCCACGACTGCAGGTGTACATTGCTCACCTGACCCGAGATCAGCTCGGCGACGAGCTCGGCAGTTCCTTCGATGAGCGATTGGCGCAGGACAGTGGTCGGCGCATTCTCATCATCGAGCGCTGGGTCCTGCTCGATGTGCCCGTATTCGTGCGCGATCAGGTGGAACAGGCGGTCCGAGGGATCGGGCTGCAACCACGATGCCCTACATGCGACCTCAAGCCCGATAAGCACACCTGACTTTCCGGTCGTCCCTCCACTGTTGTTCCCCCCGACAAGGATCGTGACGGGCGGGAAGGTGGCTTGCGGATCGAGACGGGCGAGCGTGCGAAACGCCGTCTGGAGCTTGCCGGACACCTGTGGCAGCACGGTCATACATGTTCGAGCCTCGTCGTAGACGGCACGGTTCTGCTGAATGACCTTCGCCAGCGAGGACCCGGAGATGATCCGGTTCGGTACAAACTGACGAACCCGTCACTGCCGGCCTCGATGTAATCTTGCTGGAGCACCCGGGCCGAAGGAGCGCCGCGGGCCTCGTCATAAACCCGGTAGAAGCGCGCTACGTCCTCGATGCGGATCTGGGCGAGGTCTTGCGCCTGCACCGGCACGATGAAGGCCAAGACCCCTGCTGCGCTCGCGGCCACAAGACCCAGACGTTTGCGCACCATTTACCCCCCTTAAGCTTCGATCCGCGGCAGCGTAACAGGTCGGGCGCGCGTTGCCAGAGGGGTTGTGCCGGCACCCGCCCGACGCGACCGGCACCGGAATGCGGGAGCCGAACGCGCAGGAGAGCCCCCCACGCGCGCAGGCGCTACGGCCTTGCTGCGGCGCTGCTCGCGCGGCAAGAGGGCAGCCATGCTTGAAGACGACGCCCTGGCAGCCGAACGCACCCGGCCACGACTGACCTGCCGCCATCTCGCCGAAATGGCCCCGTTCATCCCGCCCAGCCTTTCGAGGCGTCGGGGACAGGCGCGAGCATCACGCCCTCTGTGCCCCACACGAACATGTTCCATCTCAAGCTTGATGGCGAGCCGGAGTGCTGGCTGGCATCGCGCGACCGCGTGGCGCGAGAGACGGGCATCTGGCTGTTCGGCAACCTGCGACAATCGCAGGACCCCGCGGCATGCGAGGTCGAGATTTCGATAGGCTCATCCGCGCTTACGCTGCGCAATGAGGAGATTGTGAGGGCCGTCGATCTATTGTTCTGAGAGGCGTGTGCCCGACCAGGCGCTGGCCCGCGCAACGCAACGCTCCCGGCGTGCGGCGCATGATCGATTTTCGAGAGATCGCGCGCAGACATGTGCGGGCGCGCATCCCTCTCACCCTGTTAAAAATAGCGGTATTCCGCATAAAATACTCGATCAATGCGGCTTTTCGCTTGTCATGTCTTCGAAACTGAACTAGCGGTATTACGCATTCAATCGACAGGAATAGCGGCATTCCGCATGATTTATCAGCCATTCCCCATGCTGGGCCAGCAATTGCGCAAGTGGCGCAAAGCCCGCTCGCTGACCCAGCCAGCCCTTGCGCGGCGACTGGGCAGGGATCCCGCCCGGATCTCGGAACTGGAGCGCGATCTGCTGGGATCGCGGTGGGGCCGTGACCGGCTGACGTTGCTGGCCGAAGCCTGTGATGCGCTGAGCGTCGTCCCGGTTCTGGTGCCGCGCGATCAGGTGGACAAGGTGCTGGAGACGGTCGCAGGCACCGCGGGCACGGGCCACCGCGCAAGGCCCGTGACCACCGCCTTCGACGACCTGTTCATCGACCTTGGGAGCGAACACGGCAATGAGTCGGATGGCGAGCCGGGTGACGAACCGGCGAAGGACGGCACTGACTGATGGCCAAGATACCTGCCGTCATGGGCGTGCATCTGCTCGATGCGTCGCGCGGCCCGACGCGGGTCGGGACCCTTACCCGCGATGGCGACGGGGGTGTCTCGTTCGTCGTTGCCGAGACCTACCTTCAGGACGAACAGCGACCTGTCCTGAGCCTGGGCTGGTTCGATCCTTCTTCGGCCGAGGGCACGCGCGACAGGCTTGCAGCGCGCACCCAAAAGGTGGCGATCAACGGTTTCCTGCCGCCGTGGTTCTCCGGCCTGCTCCCTGAAGGGGCGCTGCACGAGATGGTGCTGGGTGAGATGGGCCCCGGGGATCATGACCAGTTCGATGTGCTCACCAGGCTGGGCGCCGACCTGCCCGGCGCCGTCCTGGTGACGCCCGAGACGGAATTTCCCGCCTCGGCCGGGCCGGCCGAAATGGTCGACACACGCGGATTTCAGGCGCCCCTGCCCAGCGGGCTCGTCAAGTTCTCGCTGGCGGGCGTGCAGCTCAAGTTCACCGCCAACCTTCATGACGAACGCCTGACGGTGCCCGGGCGCGGAGAAAGCGGGCGGTGCATCATCAAAGTCGCGAGCGAGCGGTACGCCGGCCTGCCCGAGGCGGAGCATGCTGGCATGCTGCTTGCGCGCTCACTGGGCGTGAACACCGCCGATTGCCGGCTGGTCTCGCGCGACGTCGTCGAGGGGATACCCGAGGAGATGCTGGAGCACGGCGACCAGATCCTGGTCGTCGAGCGCTTCGACCGCTCGAGCGACGGCAACCGCATCCACATCGAGGACACCGCGCAGATCCTGGGCGCTGCGGGAGAGCGCAAGTATACCATGGGTACGAGCGAGACGGTGATCAACGCCGTACGGCGCTTCAGCACCGACAACCGCAGCGACATCCTGGAGGCGGTACGGCGCATTGTCGCCGACGTGCTTCTGGGCAATGGCGACAACCACCTCAAAAACTGGTCTTTCCGTTTTCCGGCGCCCGGGCAGATCCGCCTTTCACCGGCTTACGACATCGTGCCCACGGTTCTGTTCATGCCGGGCGACACGATGGCGCTGCAATTCATCGGCACCCGCAGCTTCGAGACCGTCAACCTGCACCGCTTCGAACGGGTCGCCAGGTTCCTGGATCTCGATCCGCGATGGATGACGCGCGAGGTACGGAATATCGTAGTCAAGGCGCTGGACACCTGGCCTGCCCTGATGCCCGAGTTGCTGCCCCGCGAGCGCGCGAGCGCCCTGCTGTTGCGCCTTGAGGGCCTGCGCATCGTCCAGGAAGCGCGCGGCTGAACCGATCCTCGCACTCCTCGCTGCCCACTGCCCCGCCCCGCAATGCCCCAAGGAGAAGGCCATGATCGACTTTCGGGAGAATGCGCGCAAACAGCTGCAGCGCGCAAAGGACGAGCTTGCGAGCGCTCAAGGGAAAAGCAGTCACCCAGACCACAACACGTACGACCTACAGCCTTCCGGATTCGACAGTAAACCCGGCGCACATGCTCTCCGACCTGGTCGCCGGCGGTGCGGCGAGCGCTATGCCCCCCGGCAGCGATGAAACGCTGGTAAGCGGAACGCGGCGTTTCACATTGCCGACTTCAGACCTTACGCCCAGCGGGTTCGAGGAACTCATTAGCCCGCTGGCGCCGGAAGATCCCTCATATCTGCCGATCACCACCAACGCTGCCCGCACGTTTCAGGTGGACGCCGGCGTCACTTCAGGCCGGATAAACCTTCTGGTCGACACAGGTTCCGCCAGCTTTGAAGGTTCGAGCGGTGCCGGTGTAGTTGAAATCTGGCAGAACGGGGTGCGTGTCGCCGCATCGGGAGCGGACTATGTCCGCAGCAGCGAGGCGGTCGCCCCCGGAACGCCCGAGGCCGGGCCATTCATTCTCAGCTTCGATTACGATCCCGAGAATGGCCAGGACATTGAAATCCGCGTGCCTGCCGGTAACGCCGGTCTCGCGATCGAAGGGCTGCAGCTCCAGGATCCTGACCTTACGATCCCCGAGCCTGTAGAGCGCTGGAAAAGCGCAATTGCCTATCAGACGCCTGCAGCATTCGATTCTCCCCTCGCCTCGGCGGACCCGGAACAGGTGGCTGCGGCCAGAGACGATCCGTTTGGCGAACGTGCATTGCCCGAAGGGGTCGTCGCTCAGTTCCCATTGGATCCTGGCCCGCTGGCAGCACACATCGACATCGCGTTCGACGCCTACGAACGAGCGGATACCATGGAAATATGGCAAGGCGGGATCCGACTTGCCGCCACGGGTCAGCCGGCGGGCACGGAGGGTGCGCAAGTCGGCGAAGGTGCGGCTCGCAGCGGCCTCAGTGTCCTGAGCTTCGACTATGACCCCGCGCGCGGCCCGCTTACAGTCATGGTCAACAACAGCGAGCATGACGCCTCGAGCGCTTGGGCGGTGGGTGCGATTTCGATGGGACCCTACGGTTCTTCGCCCGCATCGACCGGCGATGTCGTTAAGGTTGTCGCGAGCTCGCAAACCACCGGACGAGGGAATGTGCGATACGACTTTGCAACCGATACGCGAGGCGGCACCGAACGCATCGTATCGCGCGATCTCAGCCTCAGATCACTCGGCCTCGATCCTATCGATTGGGACGACCCTGACAGCTTGGCGCAAAAGGTCGAAAGGGCCAGCGGAACCGTAGGTTCTGCATTGCGCTATTTTGGAGCCCACTCGGGCTCCCTTGAGGTGCGCCAACATAGTCAGACCGTTGGCATTGCCATCGCAACCGAGGCGCTCGGCAACCTGGTGGATGCGGACATGTCTGTTCAGTCGGCTCGAATTGCCGCGCTCCGATTGCGGCAGCAACTCGCTGCGCAAACACTGGCCATCACCAATCAGCAGCCGGAGTTCCTGCTGGCACTGTTCCGCACATGATCCGCGGGTGAGGGTTGCAGAGGATCTTCTGGCCAACGTACTTACAATGCCGATGTAGGGAGCTGCGAAAATTGCGTCCTAACACTCTATCCGCCATCTTGGCCGGCCTTCACATCACCCGCGATGACGAGACGATGGCCCGGGCCATCTATCCGGTACTGATGGATGTCATCCGTCGCCGCGCGAGTATTGATCTGGCGAACCTGGCCCTCGCTGTGCGCGAACGTTGTCCCGAGCCCGAGCATCCGATTTATCGGCTGAGACCTGACGATCTTCCCAGGCCGCTGCAGGTCCTGCGCGCCTTCACCTCTCCACGTGGGTACCCCGACATGACGTGTGTGGTGGTTCAAGGCACAGCGCCCCTGACCGCCGAAGATTACGCGGACCCGACGCGGGCGGCCGCTCGCGCGTTTACTTTTGACTGGCCATCCGTGGAAGAGCAGCTTGCACTGCAATGCGACAAGTGGCGCCGAGATTTCGAGGGCAGAGCATAATCAACGCGATGAGGCTATCCGCCGTCAGCGGCCTTGGCACAGATCAGGAGTTGAGATTTCAGGAGGGTTTGGACTTCCTCGTAGTGACAAAGGAACGCATATGAAGCCCAATCGCTTGTTGCGAAAATTGCCAACCAAGGTCTCTGCCGAAGCGGCGGTGAACGGCGCCGGCCGGCAGACGAGGCGGTTTTTCTCTGCAGGCTACAAGTTCGGCATCGTGCTCGAAGGACTGCGTAGCGTGGATAGGGTAGCGGGGTTTTAGCGGCGTGAAGGCAGTGTGCATATGCACGGATTTGTTCCTGCTGATCGACCAGCACCACATGCCCGACTTTCCAATGTTCGACACCGCAAAGCTGCACTGCAATGCCGCCATTGCTCTGGCGGCGCGCGCAGCCTGCGCCTAGTGACAGCGCGGCTATGCCCGCATCGCCGCCACTAGTATTTCCGAAAGACAGCCATGATCGCGTCCCTCATCACCTATTCGGCAGCGCTGGGCATTGCCGCCGCAATTCCGGGCCCAGGGGTCGCGGCGGTCGTGGGCCAGTCTATGGGCAATGGGCTGAAGGCGGCCCTGTTCCTGCTTGGCGGGATCATTCTGGGCGATCTGACCTACCTTACCGTCGCGGTCGCCGGACTTGCCGGTATCGCCAAGGCCTTCTCGGGCGCCTTCCTGGTCATCAAGGTTCTGGGCGGCTGCTATCTTGCCTACATCGCCTGGAAAATGTGGACCAGTACGGGCGGTATCGTTCAGGCGCGCGCAAAGGAAAGCCCGAGCGGCCTTGGCTCGTTTCTCAGCGGATATTCGCTGACGCTGGGCAACCCCAAGACCATCGTGTTCTACCTTGCCCTTTTGCCCACGGTTCTGGATCTCGGCGCGGTCGGTCGGACTGGCGCAATGGGCTGCGCTGGCATGCGTCACGGCATTGACGCTGGTGGTCACGCTGGCGCCTTACGCAATCCTGGCGCATCGCGCCCGCAGCGTGATCGCCCGGCCATCGGCGCTGCAACGCATCACGCGTGCCGCAGCCGCCATCATCGGATCAACCGGCGTGATCGTCTTGGGCCAGGCCGCACGGGAACTCTCGCGCCGCACCTGACCCGCGACCAGGAAGTCATTTCGAATTAGGATACCATGTTGAACTGCCAAAAAATTCGCATCCTGGCTGCGGCATCAATCACGGCGATGCTCGTTCCGAACAGCAGCCTTGCAGCCGGTCCGGCGGCACAGCCGGACTTCTTCGGCGCCGCCCTATGCGAACCCGCCTACAGCTTCGGGCTTGCTACGCAGCTTTATGAGGAAGCCGAAAAGCTCGGTCGGCCCGACACGTCAGTATTGGGTGCGATCTATGCCCTGCCCACGCCCATCGAGCGCGAAGGCCTCACAGCCCGGGCCGCTGTGTTCGCTGGCACCTCCATCGGTGTGCTGCTGGACGGCGAAGTCGCTGAACAGGCAGCGCAGCGCTATCATCTGGTCCGGGAAAACAACCACCTGCTGGGCGCATCGAAACGCGGATTTTCCCGTGAATTGCCCGATGACCGGCAGGCCATGAAAGACCTCGGGATTATCTCGATCGTGGCACGGGAAAGCGGCGCCCTTCATCGTAAAACCTTGCTGGCCTGCGAATTCGTTTCGCACGAAGACCGGAAGGCTCTGCAAAGCCTAGAGGTGGAGAAAGGACGCTAATCTCGCGAAAAGAGGCATGACCAGATCGACGCGATGGTGCGAACCCGCTTCCACAACAACGGTCGGATCTGGGCCCCCGTGAAGCGCATCTATGCACCTTCTGCGGTGGTGGCGGAGGCCGCCAGCAAACTGGCGGCCATGCTGACGGCTTCGTGCTGGGCATCGGCTTGGGCCGGGCGTGACCATGGGGCGAGACGGCCACTATGGCCGCCCCGAGGTCATGGCCTCTGCGAGGCGGCCGGCGTCGACTATGTGTTTGTTCTGCCCACCAACGCTGCGCTGCGCGCTGATCCGGTCATCGTCGTGAGCGCCGACGCCTGCGCGGTCAAGCGCGCCCAGGAAGGCCGGGTGGTTTTGCGCAATTATGCCGGGACCCGTTAGGGTGCGAAGAGCTGGAAATGTCAGCGCCGCGTCGCCGTCCCGATCGAGGCAAGCACGCTCGGGATGGACATCCGCTACGTCGTTACTTCGCTGACCAAGAGCTCGGCCGAGCACATCTACGACACGCTCTACTGCGCCCGGGACCAGGCCGAGAATCTGATCAAGCGGCACAAGGCCCAGCTCGCCAGCGATCGCACTTCGTGCCGCTCGGCCAACGCCAACGAGATGCGGCTGATCCTGCATACTGCCGCCTACTGGGTGCTGTCGCCCATCCAGCAGGCCATCCCCAAGGCCACCGCGCTCGCCACCGCCGAGTTCGCAACGCTACGCCTGCCCCGATGAAACCGTGTTCAAAGACATCGCTACCAGCCTTCCGACTGCCCCCACATAGCCACCGCGGCCGTGCCGCCCAAAGCCCGAAACCTTACCCGTCAGCTTCGAAAAGCCCCCTGATCCCGCCGCGCTGAAAAGCGCACGTGGAGGCGCTCGCCCTGATCACTCGCTCAAAAGCAGATCGCGACCGAACAAGCCTGGCGGTGCTATCCTCAAGAATAGGACAAGCTAAACGTAAACGGTCTGTGAGCGGTTCAGTCAACGAATCCGGCCCGGCATCCGGAGATGCCATGGGTAGCTTGCCGTGGTTGTCCGCATACCTACTCATATGCAAGCCTCTGGGGTGACGCTCATCGGGCAGTTGCACATTGACCCCAAGACGACCGGTTCTGTCGCGCATTGGGGGTCGCTGCTTAAGGTACGCACGGATGCACGACGGTAGTGCGGGCGTACTTCAATCAGCGATTAGGCCAATCATCTGAACGATGGCGTACAAGAGATAGCTCGAAGCTGGAGTGCTGAAACAGCTGAGCTATGCGTCGCTGTTTAAGGTATGGTATGCCCGTTGATGCGTTGTTGACGCAGTGATGCCGATAGCAGATTCTCCAATGGAGAACGGCGCTAACCTGCTTGAAATCAGGCAGGCTTCGGCCATTTTTCTACATATCGCTTCCAGCGGTCCTTGAGCTGGTCGCCCTCCAGACTGTCAATCTCGTTTCCGAGAAGTTTCCTGAAAGCATCGGCCATGACCGTCACGGAGTTGTTTGATCCAAAGTCCCTTCCGATGCGATACAGCTCGGGCTCTGCGAATTCCAGTGCACCACTTTTGGGAAAGCGTATAGCTGGGCCGGACATAACCGGCTTGGGCTTATCGGAACTGTGCAACCTCAGCAGGCCTGCGTCCTCAGGCGCTGCCTGCGCCAGCTTCCTGGCGCCCCTCTTCTCCCCCTGGATAAGCAGCATACCCTTAGTCGGCTTCTCAGCGTAACGCAGGCGGATGATGAGATCGCTCATATCGACCGAGTGACGCGCCTGCTGGTAGACACCAGAGACCTCGTCCCAGGCAGCACGCACGGACTGACGGAATTTCGTCATCGTGCTCGATTGATTCCCCAAATGCTTGGCAAGGTCAGCCCAGTTGAGGCGCACCTCTGTCCCCTGAGGTATGCGTGGAAGCCGATATGCGAGCCAGGTGTAGAGATCGAGCTTCGTGGCACTGTCCTTCAGTGCGACGATCGCCCGTTCATTGAAAGGAACCGAATGCTTCAGCAGCTCTCCATAGAACTCTTCTGACAAGACAAAGTGCGAGACAAAGGTCCCCTCCCCCGTTCTGAGACCCGCGTACCGATTGACGATCCGCATGTCATTGACTGCAAACGCACGCATCTGCTCGCTCGGAACCTTCTCCCCCTTCTTCCCTTTGCCGGCGGGTGGAGCGCTTTCGTCCCAGCGGATTGTCCATTGGCAATTGAGGATTCGATCGATTTGATCCTGAACGCTGGTGCGTGTGCCACGTTTGCCGCCAGAGGAAGTGTTCGTGATCCCCATGCGCCGCAGCCAGCTTGAAAAGGAGCTCCCCAGATAGATTTCCCGGGTTCGCGTGCGCACTGCTTCGGTCATGATATAGATCATGATCAGCCGCGCATGGCGACCATACGGTACCCCTCTGTTCACCGCTACGAATTCACCATTCGGTCCTATGGGCTCCTGCCGCTCCATAGGCTGAATGATAAGCGAGATGTTCCCGTCACGCCTGATAACCGGCGCACTCTGGTCCTTGGGCGCCTTCACTGGAAGGGACATGGCGCAAAGTGCCGAGTGCATGAAGTTTGGAAGCGATTCTTCTTCCATCACATAATGGACGGCGTCGAAAATCCGCTTTGCGTCTGGCGTGTCGGCCAGTGCCCTCACATCGGCAACTGGACTGTGCTTCAAGGCCTCGACAAACTGTGCTCCCAGTGGAAGCATGATCTGAGCATCGCTCTCGCCTGTTTTGCGCCTTGCCACAGAATCACCCTTGGGAATCACCGATCGATGCCCCGATTTTGCCGAAATGCCGGTTAAACGCAAGCTGTTGGCGGTTTTTTAGCCGGGATACCTCCGAAAGTGCCAATGGGTCGCTGATAAAGGTACGCTGCGAAAATTCCATTAAGCTTTTTTTTTTGGAAACCCCGATCGCGTCTAACCGGAGGAAGGTATCTCCCAAAGGGAGTAGGATTCGGTAGTAGGTTAGATCGCATACTTTAAACAGCGCTCGATCGTACGTTTTCCAGCGTATGTTCGTACCTTTTCCAGCGTTCCTTCATACCTTCGTCAGCGATGGTACAATTTTATCCACAGCCCCTGACTCTCCTCAAATGCCGGCAGCATCCCGATTTGCGGTTTTGACGATGAAGCTAACCAGAAACCGCCAATGGATCGCTGTTTACGGTATTCTCGAAAGCGGGATTGAGGAGTGGACCCCCATCGCGAGGTTTGAGTACCGGAAGAGATTTTGTTTGCGCCAATCATCCGGCACCGACCACGAAACCGTACCGTAATCAGCGATGACGTTTGACCTGAAGCTTGCTGGATTTTCCACTTCCGAAGCGGAAAAGTGACAAATGGTCGCTGTTTTCGGTATCTTTGAAACGGAGAAAATGGCCCATGTCTTGGGAATGAACGACAGTTCTAGATTTTCGTTGTCGAAATTCGCGATAGAACCTAAAGAAAATCGACAACGAGGCCGTGCGCCTCGATAATCCGAGAGTCACAAGAGGACAAGCATGGCGTCCCTTTCCCCTGATTTGGGCAGCACAACCAAAGAGTTGATCACCCGGTATTATCACATGGCGAGCATGGTGCTGAGCAAGCTCCAGGAGCGCAACATTCAGCACAACCCACCCCGCAGCGGGCCGACGTTCACAATTTCACAGGCCGCCAGCCTTGTCGGTCGTTCCGCATCGGCGATCCGGATCGCTGAGGCAGAGGGTCGTCTCCCACATCAAGAGCGCAATATGACCGGGCGCCGGAAGGGCTATACGCTCAAGGACCTCGACACGATGCGCCAAGTCTTCGACACGCGTCCTTGGCGCGAGGAGACCGATCCGCCGGCAATCATAGCATGCCAGAACTTCAAAGGCGGCGTCGGCAAGTCGACAATTGCCGTGCATATGGCGCAGTATCTTGCGATACATGGCTATCGCGTGCTGTTGATCGATGCTGATGCGCAGGCATCTGCGACAATGCAGTTCGGATATATTCCGGACAAGGATCTCGACGAACTCGACAGCATTTACGCCCTGCTGCAGGGCAAGCCTGAGAGGGGCATCGCCCAGATCATTCGGAAAACCCACTTCCATAATCTTGATCTGATACCGGCTAATCTCAAGCTCTATAACGCGGAATATGAAGTTGCTGCCCGCATCGGTGTCCACGGCTTCAACGTGCTCACGACCCTTGCGCGCGACATCCATAAGGTGGCAGGCAACTACGATGTCATCGTGATGGATCCCCCGCCGGCGCTCGGCATGGTTTCGCTCTCGGTTATGTACGCTGCGAACGCGCTGCTCATCCCGGTTCCGCCCAGCATTGTCGATTTCGCCTCAACGACTGCGTTTTTGGGCATGCTTGAAGAGACGATGGGCGCACTGGGTGAGCACGATATCCAGCCGGAGTATGGGTTCGTGGGAATGGTGATTTCCAAGAGCGAGGCGAACATCGAGTCTCAAAGGCAGATTGTAGACATCACCAATACGGTGTTCGGACGCAGTGTATTTTCGCAGGAGCTTCGGAGCTCTGCGGAGTTCAACAATGCCGCCAGCCAGTTGAAGACGGTCTTCGACCTGACGTCTTCAACGACGAACCACGCGGTCAGAACCCGCTGCCTCAATCAGCTCAACCAGCTTGGCTGGGAGCTTGAGGAAAACATCAAGAAACTTTGGCCATCGAGACATGGGCTCGACTGAAGCTCGCCGCCTCAATCGCTCTCATCTTGCCCCGGCCACTGTGCCGGGGTTTGCTTTTGCGGCCTGGAAGGGTTGAATGGTTGAAATGCCGCGTCCCCGCGCGTCTGCCGTGCAAGCGGAGGAGAAGGGGAGGGGGGCATTCACGGTTCGGATTGTCCCACGAATTTCGATCGACATTGCTGCCCGACATCTGGGCTCACGTTAGTTGACGGCAAGGTCATTGGCGCAGCGTCTAAACTTGGAGGCTTAGGACCTGAAGCAACAGTCATTCTCCAATGGAGAATGACGATCCGCAACCGATGCCTGGAGCTCACGCCAAGCTCGCAGCAACGAATTTCCGGGATGTCCCGTGCCGTTCTCCATTGGAGAACGGAAGACCTATCGGGTCACTCAAGGATCGCGCGGCACGCAAAGCCGCGAGATCTGCGTCAAGTGGCAATGTCTTGCGCGCGCTCTACCGCGCTCTCTCCAATGGAGAATGTGTGCTGTTAATAGCAGCTATGGCGCAAGGGTGGAAGCGAGTGTGCGAATGCGCGCGGTCGCTATCGGTGGTTTCGTGGCGCCCAAGCGGAGACGAGGAAGTCATTCTCCAATGGAGAAGGGCACCAAAGTGCGCCTGTCCGTAGGCCGCAATCACAACCATCTGAGAAAATATTCTGGACATTGCTGGCAGGGCTCCTGCGCGAACGGAGTGTAAGCCGGCAGAGCAGCTTTCCCGTATAACTTAGGTGCTTCATCGCTGACGCGTCGGCTTCGCGATTATGATTGCGAGAAGTCTCGCGGTGCCAAACTGTGATCGACCGGCGGCAGGTGCTGCGAAACTACGAGCGCATAAAAGGCGGAAGAGAGCCGGCCCGCTGCTTCCGTCGAGAGGGCAGGGCGAAGGATAGGGTCACCCTCGTCTCTCAAGTGTCACCACTTGAGCGCATTTGAATGTTGTCTGCGTAACGCTGGAGGGTGGGCCGCTACCGGAGATTACAATGAAGGTCTCCACATCCGCGGCGATCGCCCGGGCGGGCGAGGCATGAACGAATTACATGGTTCAACCCGGTTCACAGCATCGACGCCGACGCCGGGTGCTTCGTCGGGACCGAATTGCGCGGTGCGACTGTTAGGGGCGCAGGAGGGATTTGGGTACAGGGCAGGGGGCGGCCTTGCGCTTATGGAATCTCATCCGATAAACTCCCCATGGCCGGCAAGAGCGAGATTCGTTCGTTGTATTTCTGCCGGGGCATGTGAAGGGAATTGACGTTATGGCGCGCAAACCGGGTTTTGGGGCTTCTATTGCCTCGGAGGTCGTTGAGGCGTTTGGCCACGGCGATGCACCTTCCCTTCCGACAGGCGATGTACTGGTCAGTCGCGGCAAGGCGCTGAGCAAACTCGGTGCTGACGTGCAGTATGAGCAGTACGAATGGGTGGATCCCGTGCTCTGCAAACCGTCGAACCAGAATGCTCGACGCTATGACGAGCTTACCTACGAGGATTGCGAGGAACTGATTCAGTCGATCCGGTCCGAAGGGCGGCAGCGGATGCCGGCAATCGTTCGCCGCACGGAGGATCCTGCAGCGCCATACGAGATTGTTGCAGGTTCGCGCAGGCACTTTGCCATCAGCTGGCTTCGAGCGAATAACTATCCCGACTTCAAATACCTGATTGATGTTCAGCCCCTCGACGACGAGGCGGCGTTTCGGCTGAGCGATCTGGAGAACAGAGCGCGCGCCGATGTCTCTGATCTCGAGCGAGCACGAAGCTACCAGATGGCACTTCGCTCTCACTACAAGAGCGATACCGCAGCGATGGCTGAGCGCCTAGGCGTGGCGCGTGCCACGATCTACCGCTACACGGCGCTTGCCGACCTGGATCAAGTCTTTGTTTCCGCCTTTGGTGATCCGAAGTCGGTGACAGTCTCTCATCCGCGCGCCATCGCTTCGATCATCAAGGAAGGGGGAGAAGTCGCACAGCGGGTACGCGACGAGGCCATCCGGCTCGCCGGCCTGCAAGCGTTGCGTCTCAACGAGGGGGTATCGCTTATGGCACCAGCTGAGGTGATTGCGGCGTTCAGGAATGCTGCCAGGCCGCCAAAGCCTTCCGTGATCGAGAATACCACCTTCACCATTGGTGCAGCCGATGGCGGGGAAATCCTCACGTACACCAAGGCATCGAGGAAAAAAGGAATGACGATCACGTTGCCGCCAAAGTTAAGCGCCGGTCGATCGGAGGTGGAGGCAGCGTTCCAACTCTTACTCGACGAGTTGTTTGGTGCGCCCGAAGCCTGACAGCCGGAGTTCCGGAACAAAGCGGGAATTAGCTCTATAATCAATTTTGGGCTCGCTGGAGCGAGGTGGCGCCTATTAGGGTGGTACGGGTCATCTCAAGGCAGTTTACGCAGCGTAAGCCCGGTTTCCGGGGAGGCTTTTTGTGATGGGATTTGCAGCCAATTTCACTGGCGATGTCATTCGAACTCGTTTTCAGCGCTTGTATCGAGGTCTGAGCAAGTGCCGCGCCTTTTCCGGCAGCACCCAAGTGCTGCTGGATCCGCGACTTCATACGGCGAAACGGATTTACTGGACCTTCATCCGCTTCGATCGCGATAGCGGCTCTGGCTTCTCTCGCGGTGGTAACTGAGGGCCGGGGCGTTGAAGCAGGCGGCATGCTCCGCGAGTTTTGGTGTCATCGACCGCGCATAGAACTTCCGGGTTGCAGACAATTTGGCGAGTGCGATCTGGATGATCTTCCTGCCCACCAAGCAGCGATCGTGGTTTTAATGACGTGGAGCCTTGCTGAGGCGAATTTACGGCTGCTTTGTGAACGGCGGGCGGGACCTGTGGCCGGTAAGGAATAAAGGAACTGCGAAAATCGTTGTCCGCGTCGTTGTGATCGCTATAGGCAGCGGCAGGGCGATGAAGCGAACGCGATCACGTACCTCACCGCCCACTTGCGAACCTCGACGCCCGATACGACGGAGATTGGGCGGCGGTCCTGTGCGTAAAGGAAACTCAAAGGCTCGGGCTTGTTCGGCTGTAGGCAAGCGGCAAGCGCTCTGCTTCTGCCACGGCGGAAGCCTTCGTCGGGAAGGGCCCAACGTCGTTCTTGACGTTATCGGGCAGCCAGACCGGCAGAAACCACCATCCACCGGAGCGATAACTGACGGCACTACGCACAGAGCCCATGCCGTCGGCCAGAAACCAGCCTAGGTCGATGCCGTCGCGTATCCACAGCGGGGCAGGGTAGTGCATGAGTTCCTCGAAAGTGTTAGCTGATCTGGGCTTGGCCGACCAATGATACCATGCGCCGCAGATGATGCTGGCGCCCGGGCATCCCACGAATGCGATGCGCCGGCCCCGCGCCGTGGAAGCCCGCAGGAATCGCGGAATTTATACCACACGCTAAGTGAAAACGAGATAAATATACATCGAGCTATATTGCATCATCAGCCATATGCGATAATTGCAGTTATTGCAGAAGCATTATCGTGCCGGTAAGATGGCGGCCGTCCAGCGGTGTGCTGAAAAACCGGCGGTTTTGCGCGGATTGCGAAAAAGCATGGAAAAGCAGACGAATGAGCGTGCACCAGCCAAACCCAGTCTCCGGTACCGAAACACTTGGCTCCGCCGGGCACGCCAGCCTTCTCGGTGCGGCGGGTCGCCATGATGGAACAGGGGCGGGCGGCGCCCTGGTGCCGCTGATCACGTCGCTCCGGACGGCGGAGCAGGTTGTCGTGGATGCGGGTTTGCTCGAAGCGTTCCAGGCGGCGGCTTCGAAACATACGCTCGCAGCGCTGCGCTCGGATCTCTCCGCTTTCGATCTGTGGTGCCGCCAGCATCGCCGCATCACCGTGCCGGCACGATCGGAGGACGTTGCGGACTATCTCAAGCGCCGCGGCGGGCAGGGGGCCCGCCCGGCCTCGCTGGCCCGCTACAAGGCGTCGATCGCGCGGCTGCACCAACTACTTGGCCTCATCGATCCCACAACGGCTCCGCTGGTCAAGCTGACGCTGGCGGCAATCCGTAAGGAAAAGGGGGTGGCCCAGCGCCAGGCGGCGCCGCTGCGATTCAAGGGACCTGTCTCCGACATCGAACGCGACCTGGCACGGGGTCTCAATCTTCGTGCGCTGCTGGAAAGCTGCGGTGAGGACCTCGTCGGCCTGCGCGATCGCGCCCTCCTCAGTCTGGCCTACGATACAGGGCTCCGGGCCAGCGAACTGGTCGCCGTCGAAGTCGGGCACATCCTCCCTGCCATCGACCCCGATGCGCGGCTGCTTGCGATCCCGCGCAGCAAGAGCGATAGCGAAGGGGAGGGGGCTACCGCTTTCCTCAGCCCTCGCACCGTGCGTGCGGTCAAAGCTTGGCTGGACGCGGCCGAGATCAGTGAGGGCGCGGTGTTCCGCCGGGTGTTCGTGCGCCGCTACAAGGCGAGGGCCCGCATACCCGGCCGCGATCTGGCGACGCTGTCCGGGCGCGAAGGGTATCACTGGCGCAAGGCACTGCCCCAACCTGCCGTGGCGGCCCGCACCGAATACAGTGTCGGCGATGCCGCGCTTCATCCCGGCTCGATCGGGCCGATCTGGCGCGCGATCATCCGGCGGGCGTTCGAGAAGGGGGCCTTGCCTGATCTGACCCGCGACGATCTGGAGCACTGGCTGAAGCGCATCAGTGGGCACTCCACGCGTGTTGGCCTCAATCAGGACCTTTTCGCGAGTGGTGAGGATCTCGCGGGCATCATGGACGCGCTGCGCTGGAAGAGCCCGCGCATGCCGCTCGTCTACAACCGCAACCTCGCGGCCGAGCACGGCGCGGCAGGGCGGCTGATGCGAAAACTCGGCTGATCCGCCCAGAGGACGGTGATGCCAGAGGCGCTGCCCCAGCATCGGCTTGAACCCGGTCAGGCCTGTGTGCGCGCCGGTTCCGCGAAACCGCTTGGCCGCTGCGCAGGCGGCTTTCGCGCGTCCCGGCGTTCCGCATACCTTTTGTAGGCGTAGCCCCCGGCCACGGCGCCAATCAGGCCGAGCGGACCCATGCGCCGCAGCACGGTCGGGGCAGCGAATCCGAGCAGGGTGCCCGCCGTACCAATGACGCCGCGCACGTGTTCAGCGGCTTTGTTGCCCGCGATTGCGCCGATAATTCTGCCAATTCACAAAGACTAGGAGCACCGCAACGATTTGCGCGAAGAGCGCCTGAATCCGGGCCACAGCGACGTCGAATTTGGCGGCGGTGCTACTCCTGCGGACCGCGAAGGCGGCATGGCGGCGAAAGAGCACAGCCGCTCACCGGATAGGCAACGTTTGCGAAACTCAGGCGGCATACCGGCGTTGTGGCTGGAACACCCTTGAGGAGATGGCAATGTCGACTGACACACAAAAGCTGAAGCAACACCTTTGGGAAAAGATCGAAAAGGGCCCTTTCCTGATGGTCGGCCTTGCCGATGGGAAGAGCCATTCCGAACCGTTGACGGCGCAGCTCGACAAGGATCAGGTCGACACCATCTGGTTCTTCATCGGTAAGGACAATCGCCTTGCCGGCGGCGGCGCTGCGATGGCGCAATTCGTTTCGAAGGGTCAGGATTTCTTCGCGTGTCTGTCGGGCCGCGTCGAATTGGATACCAACCCTGCCATGGTCGACAAGCTGTGGTCGAACGCTGTCGAAGCTTGGTTTCCCGGAGGAAAGACGGATCCCAATCTTGCGTTGCTTCGCTTCGATATCGATGAAGCTGAGCTATGGGAATCCGATGTGTCGCTGACCGGCAAGCTGAAGATGCTCTTCGGCGGTAAGATCAGAGGCGATGAAGCGGGTAGCCACGCCGTAGTAGCGAACACTAAAATCTGAATTGCCGCTTAGAGGCAGGCCCAGCCGGAGAGCGAGCCTGCCTTGATGCGCCTATCATCATCCTCCATCGGGATTTGTATGGCTGAGCCACCCACACGCGTCGCCGGCCACCCCGTGACGCCGGACGGTCACTACTTTGTCGTGGGCGGCCGGCTGTGGCGCATGTCCGATCCCAACCTGCCGCAAGAGCGTCGCGAGGCGCTGGTCAAGAAGCTCATGTCAGCCCGTCGCGCGGTTGGTGTTGCCAGGCGCAAGGGCGATCACGACGCGAAGGAGCGGGCACATGCTGCGATCGATTCAGCAAAGCAGGCGCTGGGCGAGCGCGGACCGGTCTGGTGGGACGATGGCGCCCCCGATCTTAATCGGCATCTGGCAAGGACCGGGCCCTACGCGCAATGGTATGTGCAATTACTGCATCCCTGATTTCACGGGCCGGTGCGCGCACCCCGCTCACCGGTAACGGGATCGTAGGGGGGGTCAGGCAGCGCGGCGATCCGAGCCCGCGTGGCATCGTCCGCAGCCTCCCGGCATATATCCCAGTCCTGCCCTTGCGGATAAGCCCCGACCACTTTGAAATCCTCGTTTGCGGAAAGGCAGCGGTGCCCGGTGCCGGCAGGCAGCATCAGCGCATCGCCAGCTAATACCTCGATCCGGCGTCCGTGTGGTCCACCGATTTCCAGCGTTGCCGAACCGGAAAACACGCCGAGCACCTCATGCGCGGTCGAGTGGTAATGGCGATAGTCGAAAATCCCGTCGCGCCAGTCCGCTGGCCAGCCATGCCCGCCGAATAGCGCTTCGAAGCGATCCGCTAGGTATGGCTCATCACTATCCAGCGCCGCACTATAATTAACTACCGGAAGCCGAGCGTTGTTGGGCACCCAGCCATTCTCGGTAAGTATGAAGCTCTGGATTTTCATCGCTTGGATCCTTTGGGGCGGCGCATGGCATTGTCAGGCAAACCGATCGAGACCGGGGCAGGATCGCTCGTTTTCTCGCAGGCGCGCGGACAACGATCGACGTTTGCTGAGACCCGACCTTTCGCGGTTACCGCATTAAGCAGGAGATGGTCGATACTTCAGGCCAGCGTCGCGTGTTATCGCAAGCAATAGGAGTGCTTGGTGTTTGATCAAAAAAAGATGACTGACGCGGATTGCAGGCGACTAGGCCGGCTGCAATCCGGGCGCTAGGAAGGCGGACAATGGCGGAACGGATGGTACCGAAGTGATCTGTCTCGGCATCGGGTCGAAGAGATCGCTATTCGGCCTTCCTGATCGCGCGTTGCGCGCCATCATGCTCATTCACGCCGGTCTGCTGTTCTTGTTCAAGCTCCTGGGCGTGCCATAAAGTGCGTCCCGCGAACACTAGGACGATAACGGCCAGCAGGATCACCGCCACCATTATTCCCGCGCGGCCGAGGCGACGCGAACTGGGCTGGTCCCGTTCCGGCATCATTGCCCCGTGTTCCTGGCGCGCTGGCCTTCGGGGTAGTCTTCCGGCTTGACGGTTCCGACCGAAGGGCGGTCCTCGATTTTCTCAGGCTTCTGTGCACCTTTCTTCTGGCGGTGCGGGTCGACTGCATCGGGACGGGCGTCTCCCAGTACGCCGCGGCGGGTTCCGGTAGAATCTGTGTCGGGCATGATACGCTCCATCACATGGCGAAAGGGTGGGTCGTGGCGAGCTTTCACCCTTTCGAGGTTGCGATAAGTAAGCGCGCTGCAAGCCGGCTCGTTCCCGCATCGCCGCTCCTCATGATGCCTCGATCCTTACCGGCACCCCCTTTGCTGCGGGCGTCTTCGACAGAACGTCGTGGTGACCAAGCGGGACCAGCGGGTTCAGTTCGGGAAAATAGCCGGCAAGGCAGCCGCGCGGTAGGTCAAAGGGGGAAGACCCCCCACCTCACGGCGCTGGTGCGTGTCGCAATCGGCGACGAGCGTGACCGTCGATGCTTCTTCCAGTCCGGCCTCCTGCATGTCCTCGAGATTCATCAGGACGATCAAACGGCTGCCCTCAAGCCCGCGCGTGGCGGTGAAAGGGGCATGCGGTCACTCCTGATAGCGTCACGGCGTCAGCCGCGCGGGCAGCGGAAGCTGGGTAGGCATGCTCAAGAACTTTTTGGGGGCCAGGGTTCCGCCAGGTTGTTATACTTTAGATCTGTCCGGCCGGTCGTGAGTCTCAGGCCACATCCCCGTTCGCGGTCGTTGATCTTTACGATGCGGGTTGGCGCGGCGTTAGGCACGTCGGCCGCTTCTTCTTCTCGATCACGATAGTTTCCAACTTCTTGTCCTCGCGAAATTCCAGAACACTACGGTCACGAAGGGCGCCTTCGCCCGCGCTGCACCAGAGCATGATCTGGTTGATCCACGGTCGGGCGCATGCACCCGGCAACTCGGCACTATCGAAATGTCTGTGTCACATGCGGCGCTAACATCGGGACATCGATTCGCCAGGAGGCGCCCGTGAAGCTTACCGCTGAACTATTGCTGCGCAGAGCAAAGCAAGAGGCACGCAAGGCCGAGGATGCGCTCAGGCGCGGGAGATGCCTTGCGGCGGTGTACGCGCACCGCGAGAAGGCCGTGATGTATCAAGCCAAAGCGCTTCTCAAGAACCATAGCGAGACATGCCCATAGAAGGTGCGGCACTACGCTGGCGCTGTTAGCTCTTGGTTTTGCCCGGCGATCGAACCCCTCCGTACTCCCTTCTAGAAGGGCTTACCTTATACCGAATTCGGTCGAGATATCGCGCGATTGCCGACATGGCGAAGACGGCCGCGCAACCTTCCCTGCCACCCCAATCCTTCCGGTAACCGGTGAATGCGCATAGCGCACACCGGCCCACCATCATTGCGCCTCGATGTAGCAAATTTCGTGTCACCAAGCGCCCGTACGTAGCCGCCAACCCCGCCGGCCTCACAATATTTTCGGTACAGGACCAAAGATAAGGTCAGCAGATGGTCTGAAAGATCTGCATCGCGCTCAGCCTATCGGACGCACTCGATACTGGATGAGGCGAATGGATCAACGCTCATCCTGTCTCTCGTCCGGGTCAGCTTGTCTTATCGGTGACACTATTAAGATGAATGGGGGAGCCGGCAGTGGCGCAGCGGGATTATCGGAATATGCCGAGTCCAGTCATGCCATCACCCGTCCTTCTACTGGCAGCGCAGCCAGAAGAAATGAACGCCGTAAGAGCGCGGCTTGAACGTGAAGGCCATACCGTCCATCATTTCAAAACGGCGTGGGACGCGCTGGCCATGTTCGGCACCGTGTTCCCAGAAATGGCGTTCATCGGAAAAATCCCCCGAACCCCTTGCCGCGATCTCCTTATCGAGGATCTGAAGCGGTACGGAATCCCGATTTTGTACATCAACGCGCGGCCAATTGAGAAATCCAGCCCCGCATCCATTCGACATCCGCGCACCCCATCGGCGCGAACCGGCGTGGATCCGCCTCGGCCGCGACCGTGAGCGCATTCGCTCGTGGTCACTTCAGAAACCCACGTACCACAATAAAATTGAGGAATGCCCGATGCTGGCCTTTGCCGCCCAATCCGATCGGTCGACCGATTCTTACTTTTCCGACGACTTTCAGCAATCGCTGGCTGTCTGGAATCGGAAACGACTTGCACCCCAGTTTCCCGGCCAGAACTGGCGCGAAGAGCTGCAAAACGACGCGCGGATGCAGATGCTCGAAGGGGAATTCATCGAGCACATGCGTGGGCTGGTCCAAAAGCAGGCGATGGAAGCACCCACTGATCCGACCGGGTTTGTCGAGTGGTTCGAGAACCTCGCGGAAACCGGACCGGGGCAGAACGATCCCTTGTTCCCCTGGCTCGCCGAAGCGGCCGCCCGTGACGATTTGAGGTGGTTCTTTGAGCAGGAGGCTGCGGGCGAAGCTGGTTTCGACGACTTGGTGGCGATGACGCAGATCAAGCTTCCCGAACAGGCGAAAATGGAGCTGGCCCGCAATTACTGGGACGAGATGGGCTGCGGCAATCCCAAAGGTATGCATGGCCCCATGCTGCAGATCGTTGCTGAAGCACTCGATGTAGAACCTTCGATACAATCGACTGTGTCGGAAAGCCTTGCACTTGCGAACGCCATGACGGCAATGGCCACGACACGGCGCTACGCCTGGCATTCTGTGGGGGCGCTGGGGGTGATCGAACTGACCGCACCGGGCCGTTCCGCGCTAGTGGCAAAGGGCCTGCGGCGGATTGGCCTGTCAAATCGAGAGCGGCGATACTTCGATCTCCACGCAGTTCTCGATGTGAAGCATAGCCAGACCTGGAACCAGGAAGCGCTGCGACCACTCATATCCGAAGATGGCAACCGCGCAGCGGCGATCGCGGAAGGCGCGCTGATCCGGCTTTTGTGTGGCAAGATGTGCTTCGAGCGGTACCGCTTGAAACTTTGGGCAAACGGAACTGATCGCAGCCTTGCGGCCTGAGGAGCCTGACCCCATGGCACCTATGTCAGCATCACACCGGTGGCCGAGCACCTTATGGCTGGTACGTCATGGCCAGAGCGCCGGTAATGTGGCGCGCGATGAAGCTCATGCCCAGGGACATGCCCGTATCGCGCTCGAGCATCGCGACGTAGATATGCCTTTATCGAGGCTAGGCGAAGAGCAGGCCCGCGCGCTGGGCCACTGGTTCGCGGACGGACTTGAAGGTCAGCGGCCGGAAGTGATGCTCTCCAGTCCCTATCTTCGCGCGGTCCAATCGGCTGAGCTTTTCCGCGAGGCGGGCGGATGTTCGGCGGACCTGCGCGTTTGCCTGGACGAGCGGCTCCGCGAGAAGGAGTTCGGTATCCTTGACGGATTGACGAGCGCCGGAATTCGCGAACTCCAGCCCGAGCAGGCTCATTTTCGGCAGGTTCTTGGAAAATTCTATCATCGCCCGCCGGGCGGCGAAAGCTGGGTGGATGTCGTTTTCCGCCTGCGCGCTTTGATGGATACAGTATCCTTGCACTATGCAGGCAAGCGCGTAATGATCGTTGCGCACCAGGTCGTGGTGTTATGCATGCGCTATGTCCTGGAGAATTTGTCCGAAGCGGAAATACTGGAGATCGACGCGCTTGGCGATGTCGCCAATTGCAGCATCACCCAGTACAACCTTGAGCCGGCGGATGATCGCCTCAGCCTGCAGCGATACAATGTCACGGCGCCTCTCAAGCGGGAAGGTACGGCAACAACGCGGGAACCAGACTTAATAGCCGGTGCGCGTGGCTGACATGGGGACAGCCGTTCCTCCGGCGCTGGATCGCGCGTGTCTGCGAGAGCATCAGTTGCCGGAGCCCACGGGTGAGGTCGACAAGAACTCCCGAGGCAGGGTAACCGTCATTGGCGGGTGTCTCGAGGTGGCCGGGGGCGTGCGCCTCACGGCGGAGGCCGCCTTGCGTGCGGGCGCTGGCAAGGTAAGGATCGCGACTGTCGCGCCGATAGCTCATATGATCGGGACGCTTTTTCCAGAGGCGGCCATTGCAGCCCTGCCCGCCAGCGCGTCCGGGGAAATCGACGCTGCTGCGTCCGAAATCACATCGCTCGTAGAGAAGTGCGACGCAATCGTGGTCGGTCCAGCCATGTCGTGTCGTAATCACGCGTCACGTCTTGTCGATACGCTTCTGGACGTCGTCACGCTCGACCATCGCCTTGTGATCGATGCCGCGGCGCTCATGTCACTTGCGCAGCACGCGGACCGGATGAGGAGACGCATGCGTCCTGCCCTCTTGACCCCTCATCCCGGCGAGATCGCCGCAATGCTCGGGATTGACCCGAAAGATATTGCATCTGACGCCGCTTCGATCGCCATGTTGGCTGCCCGGAAGTTCAATGCCGTTGTGGTCCTCAAAGGTTCATGCACAACCATCGCAGATCCCTCAGGAACGATTTACCATTTCAATGGAGGTACGATCGGGCTTGCGACAAGCGGATCGGGCGACGTGCTCGCCGGCATCGCAGGAGGGTTGCTTGCCCGCGGTTGCGAGCCGTTAGCCGCAGCGCTGTGGGCGGTTTGGCTCCATGGCGAGGCCGGACGCCGGTGTGCCGAAACAATTGCGCCCCTCGGCTTCCTTGCCAGCGACCTGCTTCCGCTCATTCCCGGTCTGATGCATTCAGCGGGGCAATCCTGACAGCCCGTCAAGCCACCCTTCGGTCGACGTCACCCCTATCGGAGCGTTTGAACGAAATGTCGAAGAACCGCAGCATCGCGGCCCATGAGCTCTCATCCGCTTCGGCGTGATATCCCATTGTCGGATCGCCAAGCGCATCGACGGTGCTGTTAGTAAAGCTATGGAGGGCACGGCCATAGATACCCAGCTGCCAGTCTGCTGCTGCCAGGGGCATTTCCGCCTGAAAAGCCGCGATATGGTCAGGCGGCACAAGCGGATCGAGCCCTCCCGTGAACACCGCGATCCGCGCTTTTAGCGTGTCGCGCGACGCAGGTCGAGAAGTGTTCAGCAGGCCGTGAAAGCTTGCGACCGCGCGAACCGGCACGCCGCTACGAGCGAGCTCAAGGACACAAAAGCCACCGAAGCAATACCCCAGCCCAACCATGTCTTCAGGCTCCAGTCCCGAAATGTCGCTGAGTGCAGCGAGCGCGGCTTGGACTCGGCTGCGCAGTCTGTCGGGCTCGGCGCGGAAGCGCTTAAGTGCGTCGTGGATCGCTTCACCTTCCAGGACCGCACCCGCGCCGTGCATGTCCGCCGCAAACGCGAAGTAAGCCAGCTCTGCAAGTATGCGGGCATGGCGCCGAACATTCCCACCGATGCCATCGGCTTCATGGACGATCAGGGCTGCGCGGCCATTGCCTGCGCCGACGGGAGGAAAAATTTCGCCATGAAGTGTGACATCGCCGTCGCTGTAGGCGTGGAGTAGGCCGGCCTGGCCGCTGCGCGGATCGCACACTATCGCATTTCCTTTTCGAACCAATGTCCTTCAACCGCCGAGTATGGTCGAGGTTCGCCGGACATGATTTAATTGCTGCCACAAGGATCAGCAGCCGGCTTTTAAAATTCCATGGCCGTAGAGGGAAGCGACCACGGCCTGCTCGTTGTCTGACATTTCGCTGTCCTGAGTTTGCTTCTAGCGCCGGTTCTTGTGTCGCCCTCTTTCCTGAAATGCGCGTGAAGCCTGGCATTGGAACCTCGTGTCTATGCCGGCTTTCCTTTTCTGAAAGGAGACGGACATGGAACATACCACATCAGTGGGACCAGAAGGGCCCCGCCCAGACGACGAGCAGGACGGTGGTCCGACGATTGAGCGCGTTGACGCTCAAAGTGCCAGCGAACTCGACCTAAAGCACGGGCGTGCAGGCGTGGAGGCGAAGCCCTTTTCGCCTGCGACCGAAGAAGAACCGAAGGCAAACTCCTCGTTAGATCCACCGCGCAAAGGATTGCACGACGAAGGGTTGATCTCTGACCGCCGTACGCCCGGTCGAGATGACGCAGTAGGCAACTCAAAGACGGACGCGGACGGCTTCGAGCACTGACGCCGGTGGAGGCTCGACAGGGCTCTACAGCGGATTTAGACCCGGTTACGCTACCGAAGGAACGAGTTTTACAGTATTCCACCTGCGACTCTTCACAGATGCTCGTTGGTCGAATTTCTGCGGCCAAATGCAGACGTTAAACGTAGGTTATGAAGGGTCTCCCCGGTCAATCGGCTAGGGGCTGGCGCATCTTGAGACAGACCACTGAACTGTCGCCATTATTTCGAGGTCCACCTTGTCCGAACGTCTGCAAGCCTTGCTGCAACATATCCTTCCCAAGCAGCCCCTGACCAGTCTGGCCGGTCGCATCGCAGGCGCAAAAGGCGGCTCACTTACGACCCGCTTGGTCCGGTGGTTCATCAAACGATATGGCGTGAATATGACCGAAGCCGCAGATGCAGACATTGCAAGCTATAAAAGCTTCAATGACTTTTTCACCCGGCCGCTCAGGATCGGCGCGCGACCATTGGCCCGTGCCGACTTCATCTGCCCAGTGGACGGCGCGATCAGCCAGTTCGGTGACATTGACGACCATCACATCCTTCAAGCCAAAGGGCATCGCTTCACCGTCACAGATTTGGTCGGCGGCGATATGCAGCTTGCGGCCAAGTTCCGCCATGGCGGTTTCGCTAACCTGTATTTATCGCCGAGCGACTATCACCGAGTGCACATGCCCTGTGATGGTATACTGACGCGGATGATATACGTGCCGGGCGCTCTTTTCTCCGTGAATCCGGTCACCGCAAGGCGCGTGCCCAATCTGTTCGCCCGCAATGAGCGGGTAGTGTGTGTCTTCGAATCTGCGGCGCATGGCACGTTTGCCATGGTTCTGGTGGGCGCCACAATCGTTGGCAGCATTGCAACGACATGGCACGGCGTGGTCAATGCGAAACGCACCAAAAAGCCGTCCGACTGGACGTACCCTGACCATCGTCTTTGCTTAAAGCAGGGTGAAGAAATGGGCCGTTTTCTGCTGGGCTCAACCATTGTGATGCTTTTCAGGCAAACCGGCATTGTCTTCAACAAAGAGTGGGCGCCGGAACGGAGTGTGCAGCTCGGCGAGATGATGGGAAACCGCGCGACTTAAAGGGCTGGCGCGTGGCCCCGCGCCAACTTGAGCGGTCGGCAGCAAAATTCTCGGTCCTAGCAAAGGAAAATTCGTTTTCCGGCCCACTCAATCGTATGGGTCATGCGTCCGCGTGGCGCCCTTCGGCGAATTCTTCGACGAGCTTGGCGCAAAAGGCAGGCAGGTCGTGGGGATTGCGGCTGGTGACGAGACCCTGATCGACGACCACCTCCTGATCCGTCCAATTGC
Organism: Novosphingobium resinovorum; assembly: GCF_001742225.1. Classification (NCBI taxonomy): domain Bacteria; kingdom Pseudomonadati; phylum Pseudomonadota; class Alphaproteobacteria; order Sphingomonadales; family Sphingomonadaceae; genus Novosphingobium; species Novosphingobium resinovorum. The sequence goes on from NZ_CP017077.1 coordinate 148,634, forward strand.
CACCTGCGTTCTCGATATCAGTCCGGATCGAAGGATAGGAAGTGAGTTCGCGGTCCTCGACCACGTCTGCTTCAACAAGGAGCCAGGGGCCGTGGCAGATCGCGCCCACGGGCTTCTTTTGCTGAAAGAAAGCGCTGACGAAGTCTACAGCCTGACCATCGGCACGCAACTTGTCCGCGCCCACCGTACCTCCAGGAATGATTAAGCCATCGAATTCTTCGGCGCTGACGTCCGCTACCGTCCTGTCGACGTCGTAGCTGCCACCCGGGTCCAGATCGCCGTTGTTGGTTTTGGCCTCGCCCGGTTCGAGACCGATAACCGTCACTATGCCGCCTGCCTGCTCGATCGCCCGCCTGGGCTGGACGAATTCGGGCTCCTCGGTCCCACGAGGGGCGATAAGAATGGCAATGTTCCTGCCTTCGAGTGTCATGTCTTATCACTCCATGAATCTGCGGCGCCGGTCGGCCACCTGACTAATTAAACTCAGAAAGCCGCTGCGGTTCCTCATCGGGACGATGGACGGTTGGCGCACGGGACGGACGGATCGACCCTATTCAGCCTTTCACCAGCCAATTTCATGCGCCCAAACCCAGTTGGTCTGCTTCATCATTCGGCATGCCCACGGCTGGCCGATGGAGGAATGTCCGATCGGGAGCCGCGCCTTGTGGATGGCCGACATTCACGCGACGTCGACTCTCGACAAACTCACGCTGCTCCTGCGATGCCCTAGGACAGTCGGCCCACGCGAAATCTGCGCTCGTAGGGCAAGCAGCGGTTGAGAAGGCACGCGCGCACTAAGTCTATTCGATCTCTCCTTCGATCACGAGACGCACAGCCGTCGCCAGTTCCTCGACCGTGAAGGGCTTGCCAATCAGATGCACGCCTGGATCGAGCACACCGTTATGGACTACGGCGTTGCGGGTATAGCCGGTGGTGAAGAGAACCTTGAGGTCGGGACGCCGCTGGCGTGCCTCGTCTGCAAGCTTACGGCCATTCACCTCGGGCATGACAACATCGGTGAACATCAGCGCGATTTCGGGATGGGCGTCGATCAGCTTGAGTGCGGCTGCCGCCCCATCGGCCTCGAGCACCCGGTAGCCAAGCTCACTCAGAGCATCGACCGAGAACTGGCGCACACCCGGCTCATCCTCGACAACGAGGATCACTTCCTGACTCTCGCCCAACGGCAGCGCGTCGTCCGTCTGGGCGCTATCCACTTCATCAACTGCGCCCATGAGACGGGGCAGATACACCTTCACCGTGGTCCCCTGGCCGACCTCGGAATAGATCTTCACATGTCCGCCCGACTGTTTGACGAACCCGTAGACCTGGCTGAGGCCAAGGCCGGTGCCGCGCCCAACCTCCTTGGTGGTGAAGAAGGGGTCGAACGCCTTGGCAATGACTTCCTCGGGCATGCCGCTGCCGGTGTCGCTCACAGCGATCATCACATATTGCCCGGCCGGCACGCCGAGATGGCCGGCCGCGTAGCGAGCGTCGAGATGGCAATTGGCGGTTTCGATTGTCAGCTTCCCGCCATCGGCCATGGCATCTCGCGCATTGACCGCGAGGTTCAGAATGACATTCTCGAGTTGGTTGGGATCGGCGAAAGTCCGCCAAAGCCCGCCAGCCAGCACGGTCTCGGGCTGAATATCAGGAAGCGTATGGCGAAGCAGATCGGACATGCCGGCAACCAGCTTGTTCACGTCTAACGCCTCGGGCTTGAGGGGCTGCTGGCGCGAGAAAGCGAGAAGGCGCTGGGTGAGTTGAGCCGCGCGCCGCGCGCCATCCATCGCCGCGTCGACATAGCGCCGGGCCCTGGGATCGGCGTCTCCCATGCGCCGGGTCAACAGGTCCAGCGACCCGACGACGACGGCAAGCATATTGTTGAAGTCGTGCGCGATACCGCCGGTGAGTTGACCGACGGCTTCCATCTTCTGGCTCTGGCGTAGCGCATCCTCGGCTCTTGTCCGCTCGGCGACCTCCTCGGCAACGCGCAGTTCGAGCCGTTCGTTAAGGTCTAAGAGTTGGGCCTCATCAGCCTTGCGCGTCGTGACGTCGATCGCAACGCCGACCACGCGACGGTTCGATATTCCACATCGTAGAGCGCGCGCTGATCAGGATCGGCGGCAGCCGCGAATGCCGCGCTGGTCGCTTGCAGATCGTCGGGATGCAGTCCCGCATAGAAGTCGCGCATGGACACCGGCACATCGGGCGAAATGCCAAACATGCCCTTGGTGCGGGCCGGCCAGATCAACACATCTTTTATGATGTCGACGTCCCAGAGGCCGACATCGGAGGCTTCGGTCGCGAGACGAAGCCGCTCTTCACTTTCGGCGAGCGCGGCCTCTGCCGCCTTGCGCTCGGTCTGATCGAGCATCGCGCCGATCATGCGCACGGGAGCGCCATCGTCACTGCGCAGCACGGCCCCGCGATCGAGCACGAATGCGTAGCTGCCGTCAGCACGCTGGAAGCGATATTCGTCGGTCCAGCCGGTGCCGCTATGATCGATCACCGCATGGATGGTGGCCTCGATCCGCGCGCGGTCTTCGGGGTGGATGTGGTCGAGCCACCACTGCGCGCTTGTCTGCTCCAGTGCATGCCCGAAGCGCGTCGCCAGCGCCTCGTTCCAGACGACGTGGCCGTCGGCGAGACGCCAGTCCCAGATGACGTCACTCGTAGCACCGATGGCGAGCCGGTAGCGTTCCTCAATCTCGCGGTGGCTGGCCTCAATGGCCTTTCGTTCGGTGATATCGAGCGAGGTTCCGACAAGGCCCACCACCGCACCATCGGCATCCCGCAGCGGTGATTTGGTCGACAGCCAGATGGCACGCCGGCCATCGGGAAAATTCACATCCTCCTCGACCTGTTCGGAACGGCCGCTGGCCATGATCCGCTGATCGGTCGCCATTACCATGGCGGCCTGCTGTTTGTCCTCCAGCACCTCCAGGTCCGTGCGGCCGATAAAATCCTCGGGTGCCTTGCCGATGAGTTCGCTCGTACCATGGTTGCCGATCATCAGCCGGCCTTCGCGATCCTTGGCGTAGACGACGCCGGGCATGGCATCGACGAAATTGGTCAGCAGCGCCCGCGCGCTGTCGCGTTCAGCCTCGATACGGCGACGTTCTCCGATATCGATAATCACGCCGGGAAAGCTTATGGGCTTGCCGCCTTCATCATGGACGACGTGTCCGTTGGCCTCGATCCAGTGATACTGGCCATCGGTGCGACAGACGCGGTATTGATGAGCATAGCGGCCACCCCTCGCGAGCGCCTCTTCAATGGCGGCGATCAGGCTGGCGCGATCCTCGGGATGGACGGTCTCGACGATCTTCTCGAGACCGAGACCGTCCCGCCTCAAGGCGGGGTCAAGACCGAACGCCTCGGCAAAAGGCTCATCGACCGTGAAGCGGTCGGCGGGTACATCCCAGAACCAGGTTCCGACGATAGCGCCGGCTGCAAGTGCGAGCTTGAGGCGGTCTGCGTCCAGACGCGAGCGCGCGACGATAGCCTGCAGGTCGTCGATAGTCTTCGCCTCGGTTCCGGTTGAGTCCAATGCCTTAAGCTCCTGATGCCCGCGACTGTATATCTGCGAGGCAAGGCGCGATCCAGTTGAAGCTGGGCGCAGGCCATCGATTTGGAAGCGGAATGTTGCTGGCCGGAAAATGCCCTGAAGCCAAAAGGGCGCACAGCGGTTTCTCCATCGAAGGAGAGGCCGATGAAAGACACAGGCTGGGTTGCTTTGTCGGAATTCTTGCGAAACCCCGGCGCTGTCGGATCGGCCTTTCCCGCGAGCATGAAGATGGTCGATCATTTACTTGGACCGCTCGACTGGTCAAAGATCGCACTGTTGATCGAATATGGCCCAGGAAGCGGTCGCTTCACCTTCGAGATACTCCGGCGCATGTGCCCCGACGCGCGGCTCATGGCGATCGAGACCGGCGCAGAGTTCGCCAGGAGCCTGCGCTCGGACTGCGACGACCACCGGCTGATCGTTGTCGAAGGATCAGCGGCGCAGGTGAACCATCACCTTGGCCGCCATGGCCTCGGCCAGGCCGACTTTGTCGTGACCGGCTTGCCGTTCTCGACGCTCGGGCCCGCTGAAGGCGATGCGATCATGCGGGAGACCGCTTTGGCGCTCAAACCTTCCGGGCAGCTTGCGGCCTATCAGATGCGCACGGCTATCAGGCCCCTCATTGAGCGGCATTTCTCCGACCTGCGCGACGCCTACGAATGGTGGAACATCCCGCCGTGCCATCTCTACTGGGCGAGCGGGCCGAACCGGAATGCCTAGCGCGCGAGAGCGCGTGAGCGAGACCAAGGCCGTTTCTAGGGAGACCACTCAGACGCCTCACCTACCCAATCAGGCGAAGCCGCCAGTCAGGTGCCGCTTTCTCCACGAAAAGTCGCAACGCGGTAGAGGTAGAAAAGCAAGACCGCGACCATGATCGCCGTGCTCGCAGGTCCGAGATTGCGGTCGACCGCATCTAAGCGGCGTCCGAGGATATATCCCGCATGGCCAAGCGCACTCGTCTAGACGCCAGCCCCGGCGGCCGTAAGCAGAACAAAGCTTGCAAGACCCATCTCGAATATCCCGGCGGGAATCGAGATCGGAGTGCGAATGCCGGGTATCAGGTGGCCCACCGGTACTGCCCAGCGGCTGTGCCGATCGAACCAAGGTTGCACGCGCCCGGAGAATAATGGAGCAACCTCGCCGCTCTCCTAACGGTTGAGCGCCTTCGCCTTGCGATCGGCCCACTCTTTGCCCGCGTCACCACCCCAGAGCAACCAGGCGATGAAGCCGGCTGATGGGTCGCTGTCCGAATTCTATTTGTGGGTTTTGCCGTCCTTGTCCACGGCATGCCGTGCGAAGAAGCTGTGCATCGCCCTCACATCGGCTTCGCTCAGGTCGCGGCGCTCGGCAAGTTGATGCGCCCGAGCGACACCCACTTGGGTTCCGCCTCAGTCGAACTTCCCGCGGAGGCGTAGCCCGCGTCGCGCAGCAGACGCCATCCTCAGCGTGGGTTTGAAACTCTGGCTCGACGTCATCGCGCTCTCCTATCGTTAAGGAGAACAATATCCAGCAGTATGGGTTTCGTCGGCGTGATTCCTTTGCATGACACACGCACTGATGTGCATCCGATCACTTCAGAAAGGCGGTCTAACTCCAATGTCCTCGTCCACTGCCGCCGCTCCCTTCGCCCGAACGGGTGCAGGAACTGCTGTTCGACGCTGCCAGGCTGGGGCGCGACGACGTGATACCGGTCCTGCTGGAGGCGGTTGCCGATATCGAGGGTGTCGGTGCGAAGGGGCACACCGCCCTGGTCCTCGCGACCTATCATGGTTTCGAAAAGACCGCCGCGCTGCTGTTGGATCGCGGCGCCGATCCGAACGGCGCGACGGCAAGCGGCAGCCCGCTGATGGGGGTCGCTTTCAAAGGACATCTGCCCATCGCCGACCAACTGCTCGCCGCCGGTGCGGACCCGAACCTGCGCAACGCTGCGGGACAGACCGCGCTCATGATGAGCGCCCTGTTTGACCGGCGAGAGGTCGTCGAACTTTTGCTTGGCGCCGGCGCCGATATCAACGCAGTGGATCTTGCTGGGAACGACGCAGCGATCCTTGCGCGAGTGCAGGGCAATGATAGTTTTGTCCAGTGGCTCACCGAGCGGCAGGAGACACATTCCTCGAGATGATTGAGCCGCTTCCGAGATTTTTCACCTGGAACAGTCAGCGGATCTAGGCCAGTCCATTCGGGGATGCTGGCCATTCCCCTTCCACCAATGTGGGTAGACTTTCGAACCAGGCGCGCGATCCCTTCAGATTCAGCTGGTCGCGGGCGAAATCTATCTCACACCGATCGATGGCTCGCAATTCTTCGCCAAGACCCCCAATCCCGCTCGAAGCCACGACAATATAGCTGACGCTGCCGCTCTCGCAGGAGAGGAGGGCTTCGACCGCCTTGCCGATCGCCTTTCCATCGCGGAGAAGGACAGGCATGCCGGCGATGCCGGTCGCAGTGAACAGGGTCGGAAATCGGGAGCGCCGACTTGCTTCGGTGGCGGACTTACCGCCATCCTCATAGGCTCGCTGCCTGCCTAGCCAGCGCCGGATACCAATGAGATTGACGAGTGTAAGGAAGCCATTGCTAGCGATGAGATTGGTTTGCTGTGACGAAAGCCCGACAACAGACCAGGCGATCGAACCGACGGTGAAAACGACAAAACCCCAGCCCGTCACACGCGCGCCAAGATTGGCCGCAGTCATCATTGCAGCGATCATCGTAGCGGCGGGCGCGATCCAACCGGCTAGATCTTCCAAAAGCAGCTCCATCACTAAATATGAAAATCGGAAACGCGAAGGGCACCTGATAACGCTCGAAATCCGAGTTCAGCTGCGTGCGTTTGCTGTATCCCCTGTGCAATAAGCTCACGCCGGACCCAAAGAGTTCCAGTGGTATGATCTGTTGAAACATTCCAGACGGTACGGGTGCAGCTTGCGATACTGCCCTCTATGTTCCGTCGGCCGGCAAGCGAGCTATGTGTCCAGCAGCCAAGAGATGATGATGCAAAACGCCAACCCGGCTTGGACGCAGGGGTTTTTCGCGCGTTTCTCAACGCCGACCTCCCTGACTTTTGTTTGTGCCGACATCGAGCAGCTTTCGATCAGCCATGCTCGCTCTCCGTAGATGCAAGAAGAGCCCATGATCCAGCCTGCCGTTCTCTCACCTGGAACCCAGGGCACCGTAACTCCATTTTAGAATCTGGAGGTCAAAGCGATGGCGAATGGCTGGGCGCGCGACGGCGCGGTGCAGGATCAGATAGACGATACGGTCAGGGACGCTGTACAGCGCGCGCGAACTATGATGCCCGCTGGCGAGAGCGCAGAGTATTGCGACGACTGCGGCGAGGACATACCCGAGCGCCGGCGGCAGGCGTTGCCCGGCACCCGTACCTGCGTTGCGTGCCAGTCGATACGTGACGCTACTCTACGTTCTGTCGGCATAAATCGCCGGGGCAGCAAGGATAGCCAGCTCAAATAATTTGCCTTCAACGTTGCTGGTCACGGCGATAGCTTGCGTGCAGATGGTTGGTCCCACGGGCAACGCTCCTTTGGTGTCGCATCACGGCCGTCGAGTGCGGCGTGCGACCTTTTTGTCGGAAAGCTCCACCCAGACGGGCGCATGGTCGCTCGACTTCTCCCAACCCCGCACATGAGCATCCACCTGGGCATCGACGAGCCGGTCACGCAGGAGCGGACTAAGCAACAGATGGTCAATGCGCAGGCCGGCGTTTCGGCCATAGGCGTTCCGAAAATAATCCCAGAAGGTGTAGATTTTCTGGTCCGGATGAATCTTCCGAAGCGCATCCGTCCAGCCCTGATCGAGAAGCCGGGAAAAGGCCGCCCGGACTTCGGGCGCGAATAAGGCATCGTCGAGCCAGCGTTCGGGCTTATAGACGTCGCGCTCGGTCGGCATGACGTTGAAATCGCCGAGCAGAATCACCGGAGCTCCGGTTTGCAACAGTTCCGCAGCATTATCGATGAGCCGGTCGAACCAGCGCAGTTTGTAATCAAACTTCGGCCCGGGACGCGGATTGCCATTCGGAAGGTAAAGGCCGGCGACGAGCACGCCGTTAACCGCGGCTTCGATATACCGGCTCTGGCTGCTGTCGGGGTCATCCGGCAATCCGCGGCGGGTCTAATGAATTTCGCCGATACGGCTGAGGATGGCGACGCCGTTCCAGCTCTTCTGGCCATGCCAGATCGCCTGATAGCCAAGCTCGCGAAAAGCGCTTTGCGGAAACTTCTCCTGCGGCGCCTTCAGTTCCTGAAGCATGACTATGTCCGGCTCGGCCTCGGCCAGCCAGCGATCGAGGACCGGCAGACGGCCGTTGACGCCGTTCACATTGTAAGTGGCGATCTTCACAAATCCGGGAGTATCTGGTCGGCGTGGCCCCAGTGTGCGAGTGCCCTGGACCGTGCTCGTCGCACCATCTCGGCGGCATCGCCGATATGCCAATGGGCCGGACTGTCGAGATCGCGCAAATCTTCCCAACTGAGCGGCACGGCAATCGGCGCGAAGGGCCGCGAACGCGCGCTGTACGGCATAACCGCAGTGGCACCGCGCTGATTGCGAAGATAGTCGATGAAGATGCGACCGGTACGTTTTGCCTTGGCGAGCGCTGCGGTGAAGCTGTCGGGGGCGGCCTGCGCCATGGCCATGGCGAAACGATGCGCAAAATCCTTGACCACAGGCCACTCGGCGGTCGGCATCAGTGGCGCGATGACATGAACGCCCTTACCGCCGGTCGCCATCGGAAAGGTCGTAAGCCCCATCTGGCCGAGCACGTCCTGAAGATGGAAGGCAGCGGAGACGACATCCTTGAACTCCAGACCCTCGTCCGGATCAAGATCGAAAACCAGTCGGTCTGCCTTCTCGACGTCCTCGATCCGGACGCCCCAGCCATGGAACTCGATCGTGCCCATCTGAACACAGGTCAGAAGTCCGGCGGGCGTGTCCACGAACAGATAGGGTTCGTCATGCCCATCCTTCTCGCGGATCGCGACATGTTTGACCTCGTCGCCGAAGCTGCCGGCATCATGCTTCTGGAAGAAGCATTTTTTGTCGCGCCCTTGCGGACAACGCACGAGGCTGATCGGGCGGCTGCCGGTCCAGGGCAGCATAATCTCCGCAACGGCTTCATAATTGTCGGCGAGTTGACCTTTGGTGAGCTTGCCCTCTGGGAAGATTACGCGCTCGCGGTTACTGATCGTGACGGTGCTCTTGGCATTCGGAACGGTCAGATCGCCGACCGGCGCTTCGATCTCGATCACCACTGCTTCGGGCTTCTTGTCCTCTCGCAGCCCCAGATAACTCGAATGGCGCAACACGCCTTGTCGGTGAACTCGATGAAGGCGACCTCGGCAACGAGCTTCGGCTTGACCCAGTGGGCACCGCGCACTGCCGCAGGGGGTGCCTTCACGGTTGCGCTCTTTTGTTCGAGCGGCGTCATCAAGGCCATCAGACGCTCGATCTCGTCGCCGGTGAACCCCGTTCCAACCTTGCCTGCGTATCGCAGCACACCCTTCTCGTTCACGCCCAGCAGCAAAGCGCGAAAGCCGCGCTGCTTGTCCGACGGTGTCCATCCGACGACGACGAACTCCTGGCGGCGGATACACTTGGTCTTGACCCAGGTCCCCGAACGCGAGCCAGAGTAACGCGCGTCGGTGCGTTTCGAGATGACGCCCTCCAGTCCCGCACCACAGAAGCTGTTGAAAAGCTGTTCGCCGCGCCCGATGATATGGTCGGAATAGCGCAAGTGGCCTTGGCCCTCGCCGATCAGCGCGGCGAGCAGCGCTTTGCGCTCCAGCAAGGGCCGCTGCGTCAGATCTACGCCGTTGAGCTCGAGCAGGTCGAATGCAAAATAATCGACCGCATTGGGGTCGCTTTTGAGCGCTGCCTGCAAAGCCTGGAAGCTGGTGCGTCCGTCCGGCAGGATCACGATCGCTTCGCCATCGATCAAGGCACTGGCTGCGTCGAGCGTGACGGCGTCGCCGATCAGCCCGGCGAAGCGGTCCGACCAATCCAAACCCGAACGCGTATAGGCGCGACCCTCGCCATTGCCGATGGCGAGCAGCGTGCGGTATCCGTCATATTTGAGCTCATGCAGCCAGCGATCGCCCGGCGGCACATGATCGACGAGAGCCGCCAATTGCACAGGCTGGAACGGCGGCAGGATACCGCCACCCTTCTTCCGCTTTGGCGCCTTGGGTGGAGTTTTGGCTTGCGCCTTTGCGGGGACGGAGGCCGCTGGCGATGGCTTGGCTTTTGATCTTGCAACCGGCTTGCCGGCCGCGATCTCTTCCATTGTGCGTCCGCTCTCGATGCTGGTCAGATGGAGCCCGACCAGATCGTCTGAGCCGCCGGCAAAGGCGTCGTTGACCTTGCGCAATATCCAGTTCTCGCCCTTTTCCTTGCCGCGCGGCTTCATACGAAACAGGATCCATTCGCCCTGCATCCGGCGCCCGTGAAGGATGAAATGAAGATGGCCCTGCGGCAGGGTCTCGCGCGGTTTCTTGCCGGCGATCGTTTCCCATGTTCCGTTGTCCCCCAGCATGACAGTGCCCCCACCATACTCGCCCTTGGAAATGGTGCCCTCGAACCGGGCGTAGTCAAGCGGATGGTCCTCGGTCCGCACGGCCAGCCTTTTGTCATCCGGATTGGCACTTGGCCCACGCGTCACAGCCCAGCTGAGCAGGACGCCGTCCAGCTCAAGGCGAAAATCATAGTGCAGACGGGATGCGGCATGTTTCTGGACGACAAAGCCGTTGCCGGCGGCAGGTTGTGTCGCTCCGGACGGTTCGGCCGTGCGCGCGAAGTCGCGCTTGGCGCGGTAGGCGGCGAGACTGTCCTTTGTCTTGGTCTGTGCCTTTGCCTTTGCCATGTCGACCTCGGATTCCTTTGTTCCTTAATCCGCAGATGCCGTGACTCGTTCCTGTGCCGCCCAAGCGTCCTGGACGTGTCGCATCTGGACACCGATCACTTTGGGTCGATTGAGCGCGCGAAACGGTAGCTGGTCTGCTCGAACTTCAAGGCCCGGAAGAAATTGTGGGAGTTCCTGACCTCGATGTCGCTCATCGCTTCAAGCCGCGTGCAACCTGCCTTGCGCAGCGACGTCATGGCTTCATCGACCAAAGCGGTGGCGATCCCTTTTCTTCGGTGCGCTTCTGTGACGAGCAGCATTGTCAGTCTGCCGACCGGGCCATGCTGGATCATGGGAATGACGGCCCAGGCGCAGCAACCGACGACCTCTCCCAATTCCGCAACGGCCATGCCGGCATCCGCCTTGAGCGCTGCCTTCAGATTTCGCGCGATGCCGAGTTCGTCAAACTTGACCGCCGACAACTGTCGCACGAGCGGGACGAGTGCCTCCGCATCGGCTGCCGTCGCGGTTCGAATGACCAGTTTCAACTCGGGGACCGGCGCTGGATCGGGGCGGCGGTCGTTTCGAGGAGATGCTAATCTGACGCTCGCAGCCTCTTTCGCGGCGGTTTTACGCTGATCTGCTGACTGCTTCTCGGCCTTGTTGCGACCTTTCGAAGGTGCTCGGCTTTGCGATTCCGACTGTCCTACCGACCTGCGTTTTGCGCGTGGCCGGATGACCGATTCCGGATATTCATCTTTGCCATCATTGCCGCCAGTGGGTCGGGCTTTCGGTGCCGGTCTGGCGGGGGTGCTTTCTGCCGATGCTTTCCAGCTGCCGGCGGCACCGGCACGCAGATAGGCCTCAACGTCTTCGGCCGACGCTTCCAGTCCGTTGGCACCGATGCCGAGCAAGGGCTTGCCCCCTGCATCGGTAAGCCCGAACTTGCCATAGTCGCCGACGCCGGGTTTGCGCTTTCGTGATTTTAAGAGCTTGAGGCCGCGATGCTGGGCCATGTCGCGCAGTTTTTCATCGCTTCCCACCTCTGCCATCCTGCCAAAACCCCTTACCTGGCGCCTGGTTCATGGAACCTCGAAACCGAATCTGAGCGTGCCTTCATCCGGCCATACTTCGGACTCGGGTCGGCTTTCGGCAGGGAACATCTCGGCGGCTCTGTCGCTGGGTGCTTATGCGCGCCTGCCGCTTCAACAATTCTTCGATGATCGAGCGTGCCGTGTTCGACGAAGCGGCAGGCACGCTGTGCATCTCGTTTCGTCAGACCGGCAAATATCTCTACCATGACGTGCCTTCCACTGTCTTCGACGACTTGTGCAAGGCCGCCTCGGCGGGCAGGTTCTTCAACGAGCAGATCAAGGGGCGCTTCGCGCACCGTCGCGACCCTGAACGCCGGCGTTTCGGTCCCACGGATGAAACTCCATCAGGTCTCCCCGAGCACCCGATAGACTGACATCAGGTGCTGGCCGGCAACGGCGCGTGCGCGGGGCGATCGCACAGTTTCCTCATTGGTTTCGTGGAGCATCGTCAGCATATCGAGCACCTCCTGACGTGGCATGCCGGTTTCGAGCAGGTGCGTGCCGATCAGCGCCAGAAGGTTGCTCCAGAGTGTGATCGCGCCCTCCGCAAACGCCGCATCATCATCGTCGTTGCTGCCGGGGGTCTTGCGAATTGGATTGGGCATAGGATTATGCCCGCTTGCGCGTCGTCTTCGGCGGGGATTTCGTCGCTGGCTCCTTGGCGGCGCCCTTCGTTGCCTTTTTGGCGGGTGCCTTCTTCCCAGCGGGCTTGGCATCGCCGCTGCCGAGCGATTTCTTGAGCGCCGCCATCAGATCGACGACGTTGCTACCCCGCGTATCAGCTTCGCTATCGTCCGCGTCGATGTTGAGGGTCTTTCCCTTCTTCTTGCGCTCGATCAGATCCTTCAGCGCGTCGACATAGCGGTCATGGAAATCGGCGGCATCGAACTTTCCGGTCTTCTTGTCGATCAGGGTGGTGGCGAGATCGAGAAGCTCGTCATCGGGATCGCCGTCGCCGATTTCGCGGAAATAGCTCGCCGCCTTATTCACCTCATCGGCATAACGCAGGGTTTCCATCACCATTCCCCGTCCGCAGGCCTTTATACTGACGACATATTCCCGCCCGCGCATCGCAAGCTGACCAAGTCCGATTTTCCGGCTGCGGCGAAGCGCCTCGCGCAGTACGATGAAGGCTTCTTCTGCCAGATCGTCTGCGGGAACGACATAATAGGGTTTTTCAAAATAGATCGGGTCGATGTCGTGGCTGTCGACGAACTGGGTCAGCTCCAAGGTCTTCTTGCTCTCCAGCTTGACGCCCTCGATCTCTTTCTCATCGAGCAGGACATATTCGCCCTTGGCATATTCAAAGCCTTTGACGATCTCGTCGAGGTCGACCGGGCCGATGCCGGGCACGACCTTCTCATATTTGATGCGTTTGCCAGACGGCTCGTGAATCTGATTGAACGCAATCGTCGCGCCGCTTTTGGTCGCCGAATAGATTTCGACGGGGATTGAAACCAGAGCCAGTCGAATCTGGCCTTTCCAATAAGGTCTTGCAGCCATGATCGTCTCCAACGCATCATGCCGATAACTGTCTCCGGCAAACAGCGTTCCTGGGCCAAGAGGCAAGCGCTTCAAGCACCATTGTGCATCAACCGCAGGTTTGGCCTACGAATGCGATGCCCGTCCTGAAATGACGGATTAATGTCCGCTGAGGAAACCGCCAAAATCGACGGCCCGTGCGTGGTCCAGCAAATGTTCGTACGGCTCGGCGACGTTGTCTGGGCTTAAAGCTGCAAGCAGCTTGAGGTGTTGTGGAAACCACCGGTTCTTGGGCAATGAAGACAGCCAGGGAGAAGAGCCTGTCTATCCGGGTTCGATCTGACCGATCTGGCGAGCGATTTGCGGGGTGCCCAGAAGGGCGAACTGCCCTATCTGTCTGCGGCGATCCAGCGCGTTGGCTGGCGCGTATCAGTGGGCATTTCACTCGGATCGTGCTAATCAAGACCTGTTCAGCGGAGATGAAGATCCGGTGGGGTCATGGATGCGCTACGCTGCAAATCGCCGCGTATTCAACGCAGCCCCAATCTCTAGCCTGAGCATGTCGCCGCTTATCGGCTGATGCAGAAACTGCGCTGACCCACCGAGGGGGGCTGCCGATGCGGCGCATCAACACCGGCAGCCGTCCCGTCAGGCCTGCATGCGCGTCGGTTCAGCGAAGCCACTCGGTCGCTGCGCGCGCGCCTTCTGCGCGCGCGCCTTCTGCGCGTCCCGCCGCTCTGCATGCTTCTTGTAGGCGTAGCCGCCGGCCACGGCGGCGACGATACCAAGCGGTCCCATGCGCCGCAGCACGGTCGGAGCGGCGAACCCAAGCAAGGTGCCTGCCGTCCCATCGACGCCGCGGACGTATTCGGACGCCTTGTTGCCGGCGATTGCACTGATAATTCTGCCAAGCATCGCGGGGAGGACGTGGCGGCCCTTTTTCCATCCGTTTTGCGGGGCGGCAGACCGCGATGGAGAGAGTTGCCGACATGCATGAATACGTACTATCCGGGCAGGGGCTCTGATCGCGGGATGCTCGACGAACAGGACCGCAAGTGGATGGAAGACGCGATCGGCCTGGCGCGAAGCAAGGGGACGTGCCCCGAAGATACGCCGATTGCCGCTGTCATCGTCATGAATGGACGCGTGCTCGCGCGGGGGTCAATATGACGCAGGAGCATTGCTATGCCACCGCCCATGCCGAGATGATGGCGTTCAGGACCGCAGGACCGAACCACGGAGATATGGACCTTCGCGGTGCCACGTTCTACTCGACGCTACAGCCTTGCGGAATGTGCACAATGGCATCGATCTGGGCGAAGATTGGGCGGATCGCCTATGGGGCAGGGCGCGACGATATTCATCGGATGTATTTCGAGGATCAACACCTCGACACCATGGATTTCATCACCGATGCCTGGCGCCAGGATCTGGTGCTGGAGGGCGGATGCCTGCGCGAGGAATGCGCCGCCCTGTATTTTGGCCCGAATGACGACGTGCCGCGGAAAGAGCAAGGCTACATCTGAGCCCAGCCTCGTGCCCGGAAACGGCGCCGTTTCGGGCTAGGGAGGAGAGCCCGCGTGGAGATCCTTGCAATCCGGTGGTTGGTGTAGCTCGCATCGGCTCTGAAACCAGTTGCGCGCGCACCGTGTTGATGTCCGGACAGACCTAGCAAAAGGAGCACGACCATGCCCGCGACACCGAAGACGACGCAAAGCCCTGCTGAGACCGGCGCTGGCGAGCGCGCCAACTGCAAGGCCTCGGAAAAGGTCTCGCCCGGTGACAGCAGCGCAACGATCGCCGGGCAGGGGCAGGGCAGCCCGGCCATCATAACGACTGCCATTGATGAGCCGACGGCCCCCGAACCGACTTCTGACCGCCCGGAGCGCGGCCCAAGCGGGGCCGCCACGGCCGGCAAGTTCCCAGACCGTTTGCCGGAGAAACCCGGAAGTTGAAGCTGGGCGCCATTTCCGTCTCAATGATCTCTCGCAGGCGAACCCTAAAGCGTATTGTCTTGCCGATGCAGTCAAAAAGCTTTGAGCGCCTTCCGGGCAGAGGAAGCAGTAGCACCCCGCTAGGCCTTACCTCAGATTTTGTTCGCCCGACAACGCTAAGCCGGACATAGTGAGAACATCTCACGCGACGAGACGTAACCTTTCGTTTGGGTCGTGAAGCGGCCGAAAGCCGGGACCGCTGAACGCCGCTTTTTCCCGCAGGTAATCGCCGGTCAGCCCGATGTGCGACCAGCCCATCGGCGACACGTGTGCAAACAGTGTTTCGTCGATTTGCATGGCCTCATCGATCCCACAACGGCTCTGCTGGTCAAGCTGACGCTGGCGGCGATCCGCAAGGAGAAAGGGGTGGCCCAGCGCCAGGCCGCGCCGCTGCGATTGAAGGGACCCGTCTCGAAGCTCGAGCACGACCTGGCACGGGGGCTCAATCTTCGGGCGCTGCTGGAAAGCTGCGGTGAGGACCTCGTGGGTCTGCGCGATCGCGCCCTCCTTAGTCTGGCCTACGACACCGGGCTCAGGGCCAGCGAACTGGTCGCCGTCGAAGTCGGGCACATCCTCCCGGCAACCGACCCGGATGCGCGGCTGCTTGCGATCCCGCGTAGCAAGAGTGATAGCGAAGGGGAGGGGGCTAGCGCTTTCCTCAGCCCGCACCGTGCGTGCGGTGAAAGCGTGGTTGGACGCGGCCGAGATCAGCGAGGGCGCACTGTTCCGCCGGGTCTTCGTGCGCCGCTACAAGGCGAGGGCCCGCATACCCGGCCGCGACCTGGCGACGCTGTCCGGGCGCGAAGCCTATCACTGGCGCAAGGCCCTGCCCCAACCTGCCGTGGCGGCGCGCACCGAATACAGTGTCGGCGATGCCGCGCTTCATCCCGGCTCGATCGGGCCGATATGGCGCGCGATCATCCGGCGAGCATTTGAGAAGGGGGCCTTGCCTGATTTGACACGCGACGATCTTGAGCACTGGCTGAAGCGCATCAGCGGGCACTCCACGCGTGTCGGCCTCAATCAGGACCTGTTCGCCAGCGGTGAGGATCTCGCAGGCATCATGGATGCGCTGCGCTGGAAGAGCCCGCGCATGCCGCTCGCCTACAATCGCAACCTCGCCGCAGAAAACGGCGCGGCCGGACGGCTGATGAAGAAGCTGGCTTGAGCGCACAGGGAGGCCGCGAGGCACCCCGGCACCCCGGCGCTCCGGCGCTCCGGCGCTCCGGCGTCGAAGAGTGCCGCGCCTTGCGTCAGGCCTGGGTCCGCGTGGGTTCGACAAAACCGCTGGGCCGTGCGCGCGGCAGTTTTTCCGCGTTCTGGCCGTCGGCATATTTCTTGGCGGCGTACGCGCCCGCTGCCGCGGCAATCAGCGTCAGCGGACTTAGCCGTCGTAGCAGGATGGGCGCTGCGGCACCCAGAAGTGCACCGCCCGTTCCATTGAGGCCTCGCACGTGCTTCGACGCCTGGGTTCCGGCGATCGCTCCGATAATCTTGCCAATCATGCGATTGTCTCCTTCGGCTCCATCAAAGACGTACCGGCAGAATGGTTCCGCTGCAGCGTATCGTGCCATGCAATTGGAACGGGAGGGGACCTTATGGCCTCATCAGGCGAAAGGTTGGCTCTGCATATCCTGGAGTGCGGCTGAAATCATCGCTGCCAGTGTCTCTTCGGCGCGCGCCCGAAGGGAGTCATCCTTGGATTCGAGATCGTGGCGAACCCACTGCGGCGCGCGCTCGATCACGGCAAGGATGGTGGAAGTCAGCAAGGTCGTCATCGCCTGCCTATGAACGCGCGGCGCGGGATGTGTCCAGCTTGCAGAAGCTCGCGGCTTTTCGCCGCCCAAAAATCGGAAAGCACTGCCGGGCGACGATCAATAGCGCAGCTACGCGTTACCGCTAATCAGAGCCGGCGAGCGCCAAGGCACATTCGCGGGAGGGGTGTGGATAACTTGGAGTATAACCAACGCAAAATCGGTGGGGAATTGGCGGATATGCGGGGGATTGCTCGATGTTCATCGGTGTTGGGTTTTGCTGCGACACCCAAGCCTGAGGCGTGGCCATCTTTGCGTGAACGGCACGGACGATCTGAACGCCGAAAAGGCTTCGAAAGAGCACGAGCGCCCATGCCCTCGGGAACGGGGTGGCGCGAAGCCTGTTTGAGAGGAGACGCATGCGGGCCTGACGGGCAAGCGGCGACGCGTGTGAAGTTGTTCAGGCCCTGGGGGCAGCGCAAATGACCGAATGGATCACCGGCATTGTCGAGAAGCTGGGGTACTGGGCCATAGCCCTGCTCATGCTGCTCGAGAATGTCTTTCCCCCGATACCCTCCGAGGTCATCATGCCGCTCGCTGGCTATACGGCGGCCGATGGCGGTCTCAACCTCGCGCCTGTCATTCTCTCCGGCACGCTTGGGACGGTTGCGGGCGCCGCCTTCTGGTGGTGGTTGGCAGGCAAGTACGGTGAGCGGAGACTGAAGGCCCTCGCGGATCGCCACGGCCGCTGGCTGACGTTGTCAGCCGATGAAATAGATCGCATCGATGACTGGTTCGATCGCCATGGCTCCTGGGCTATTCCTCTCGCGCATGTCGTGCCGGGGCTACGTACGTTGATCTCGATCCCGGCTGGCATGTTCGGCACCCGCTTCGCCCGGTTCATCGTCCTGACCACATCGGGATCGGCGGTCTGGAACAGTCTCCTGGCTGGAGCGGGATACCTTCTGGGGAAGCAGTTCTCGGCGGTTGATCGTTACCTCGGGCCTGCGGGCCTCGGGATCATGGCGGCAGTCCTGCTGTACTACATCTACCGCGTCATCACCTTCAGGCCGAGCACGAAAAATGCTTGAGGACGACATCTCCACCACCCTCATGAGGCTTGGGCTTGCGACGATTCTGGGCCTCGCTCTGGGCTTCGAACGCGAGCGCCGGGGCCACGATGCGGGCTTACGCACGCATGGACTTGTCGCGCTGAGCTCGGGAAGGGCGGCCGATCAGTTGCTGCCGGAGGCCGTCTATCGCGATCTCGTGGCACCTCTTTTTGCCATGGCAACGCCCATACTGGGATTTGGCATTCTCTACGCGGTCGTTGGAATACTGGTCTTCGTCAGTTGGCACAGCCGAGCAGTCCTCGCGCTGGTTGTGTGCTCCAGCATTGTCACCGCCATTCGCCTTCTGATCATTCGCGGGTATCACAGGGCAGGGGGAATGACCCAGGAGGTGTCGGCGCTTCGACGATGGGAGAAGCGCTACACGTGGGCAACATGTGCCTGTGCCGGCCTGATAGCGAGCCTCAATCTGGTGGCGCTCGGAGCGCCTCATCCGCTCGTCCATCTGGCCACCGTCAG
This sequence comes from Novosphingobium resinovorum, assembly GCF_001742225.1. Taxonomy (NCBI): domain Bacteria; kingdom Pseudomonadati; phylum Pseudomonadota; class Alphaproteobacteria; order Sphingomonadales; family Sphingomonadaceae; genus Novosphingobium; species Novosphingobium resinovorum. Next base: position 166,968 of record NZ_CP017077.1, read on the forward strand.
CCTGATCTTCACCTTTGGCGCCGGGATCGTATCGCGCAATGCGGGCCGACCCCGGCTCTGTCTGCTTGGCCAGACAATCACAGTTGTTCCAGTCTCGCTGGGAATGCTCGTGCATGCGACGCGGATCGGTGCTTCTACCGTTACCGGGCAGTTCTTCATACTTGAGGCCATTCTGCTTCTCGTCGTGGCCGCGATGAGCATCGAATCCGTCCGACATCTTTATCAATCGGCGCTCGAGCATCTGACGACCAAGCATGACCTTGGAAACCTGGCGCGATACGATCCACTCACCGGCCTCGCCAATCGGTTGCTGGTGCGCGAATGCTTTCTGAGACAGGCGCAATCGTGCCGGGTCGATCGCCAGATCGCCATTCACTATCTCGATCTCGACGGGTTCAAGGCGATCAACGACCAGTTCGGCCATCCCATCGGAGACAGGCTGCTGGTCCAGGTCGCCGAGCGATTGGCGGCTACGGTAAGAGGTGAAGATGTCGTCCGCCGACTGGGCGGCGATGAATTTGTCGTGCTTCAGCCTGACGTTCTTCATGCGGACCAGGCGGAGCTTCTTGCGCGCCGCATTATCCGCCAACTCTCCGACAGCTACCACATCGACGATACGGAGATGCAGATTTCCGCCAGCGTCGGGATTTCGCTCGCGCCGGTTCATGGTCTCGACCTCGACAGGCTTCTGCAATGTGCCGATGCCGCGCTGTACCGTTCCAAGAGGAAGGGCAAAGCGCAGGTGCATTTCTGTGATGACCCGGTGCCGGGCGACCGGGGAAGGGCGGTTGCGTAGGCCCTCGGATTGAGCGACAGACCTTGGATCTCCCCATCAAGACGTTCCGTCCGCAAAATTCAGGATTCTTGGGCACATTGTGACTTGCAAGATGTTAGTCTGAGCATGAAAAGCATGCGGTCGCAAATTGTCGATCCTGATAGGCAGTCTTTGGAGCAGCATCTGTAATGGCCGAACCTGAAAATCCCGCCGATGTCACGGCATTGACGGTGCAGTTGCTGAGCGCATACCTCACCAATAATACCGTTGCTTCGGAGAACCTCGCCGATCTCATCCGCACAACGAGGGCGGCGTTGACGCACGACGCCGCTGATTCTGCGCCAGCTGAGGAGCCTGAGGTGCACACGCCAGCCGTGTCGGTGCGAAAGAGCATATCGTCTCCTGAGTATCTCATCAGCCTCATCGACGGGAAGCGCTACAAGACGCTCAAGCGCCACTTGGCTGCAAATGGATTGACCCCGGAGACCTACCGCGAGCGGTACAAACTGCCGGCGAACTATCCCATGGTCGCCCCGGACTTCGCGGCCAAGCGCCGCGCCATTGCGGAGCAGATTGGTCTCGGCAATCGCCCGAAAACCGCCAGCGCCGTAGGCAATGCGGAGCCCGTTGCAGCGCCCCTGGCCGGGGCAAGCACTGAGCCTGCTGCCGAGAGCAAGCCATCGGCTGCGGAGATCCCTGCGGTCAAATCGCCAATCGCCAGGAAAGGGGCCCCGAAATCCCCAGAACCAGCAGGCAAGGCGAAGCGGAAGGCGGCTACCAAGCCAGTCAAAGCTAAAGATAATGCGCCAGTTGCTGCCGCCGCCGAGGATGACAAGGTTGCTTCGGCCGAGCCAGTCGCACCCAAGGAGAAAGGCAAGCTCAAGGGCAGTCCGACGTCCGCATCGGTAGACGCGGCAGTTCCCCGAAAGAAGCGCGCGGCGAGGAAGGACGCAACGGCTGACGTCGCGCCGGCTCCAATCGCCGAAGCAATTCCGGCGGGCGCGTCGCCACCCGCTCCTACACCGGTTCGCAAGCCGCGTGGCAAGTTAGGTCTATTCGGCAAAGGACAGGCGAAGCCGGGCGACAGTGATCCTGCAGCTGAGGGTCAATTACCTTCTGAACCCGTGCAGGCCGCTAATCCGACCAAGGCGCCGCGGGGCAAGCGGATGGCTCGTGCACCGAAAGCGACCCCGAGCAACGCTGGCTGAGTTTGCCGCCTGCCCTCTCAATAATGGTCGGGTAGTCCGCGTTCGGACGTGACGGATCTGGCCGTCGGCTCTAATGGCCGCCGCCCATTGAAAGAAGAAGGAACTGCTATGAACAACAATGATCTGGCCGAGACGATCGCCACCGATGCCGGCCTAACCAAGGCAGATGCGCGCAAGGTCGTCGACGCTGTGTTCGATGCGATCGCCGATGCGGCTGCCAAGGGCGAAGAGATTTCGCTGAACGGCTTCGGCAAGTTCAAGGTCAAGGACACACCTGAGCGCGAAGGCCGCAATCCGGCCACCGGCGAAGCGATGACGATCAAGGCCGCCCGCAAGCTGAGCTTCACCCCTGCCAAGGGCATCAAAGACAAGCTTAACGGCTGAATATTGGAAAGGCGGCGCCCCCAGCGAGGCGTCGCCTTTTGCCCGAGCTACCTGACGCTGCGCTTGCCTTGTAGTCGGTGGCGGTTAAGTGGATGCAATGACTGCATCGGACCTCGAACAGCTTTTGATTGCCCTGCTCATTCGGGAAAGCGGTGGCACATCGCAAACATGGCGGCGAGCTCTCGGCAAAATCATCGTTCGCGACGCAAAAACCTATACTCATTGCAATTGGGATGTCAGGCCCAGCGGGACAGATAGGCAGCGTTCCGCCATCGAGCGACTTCTCGACGACGTACGCCTTGAACACTCAATCGTCGTTGCCAGCTGAGAGTAGGGCGCACGGGAATGGCCGGGGCTGGGACTTTCCGGGCTGTCCGCTTCGGAGCGCAAAAACAGGAAAACGGACTTTCAGATTGCATTTACGTGATGGCCGCCTCCGCCGACATTCCTGACATTTAACTCCCATGATCGGGGTCGCCAAACCGGTCATAGTGTCATTCTGGCATTGGGATGGTGGAATGCTGGAGCGTGGGACGTTCCACTCGTTCCCAAGCAACCGGTCGCATGGCAGATCTTGCCAGGACCAGCCAGCCATCGGTACCAATCGACTCATCCCAAGGCTGCCCGCCAACTACATCTTGACGAGATTGTGGAGCTCAGACCACTCCCCTCAAGTGCTATGAAATTATTATCACGAGATATTTTAGGGTGGTTTGTGCCATACTGGAGACGGGAGGCCTTCGATTGACCGAATTTACCTTTGTACATGCCGCGGATCTTCATCTCGATAGTCCCTTAGTTGGATTGGCCGGTAAATCTGCGGATTATGCCGTGCGCGTCGAGGCGGCGTCGCGCGAAGCCTTCGATAACCTGGTTTCCCTTGCAATCGAGGAGGGCTGCCGGTTCATTCTGTTGGCCGGTGACATTTTCGATGGCGATCTGCGTAACTTCCAGACGGGTCTTTATTTTATGGAAGGGATGCGCCGGCTTGACGAAGCCGGCATCGCAGTGTTCATGGTCCTTGGAAACCATGACTCCGCCAATCGTTTTGCCGACAAGCTGTCCCTATCGGGCAATGTACATGTCTTTCCCAAGAACAAGGCAATCACGCATCGTCTCGATGATGTCGGAGTCGCGATCCATGGGCGGAGCTTCCCCCGCCCGGACGTCTCCGAAGATCTGGCGCGCGAATATCCGGCAGCAACCGAGGCACTGTTCAATATCGGCGTTCTCCATACGGCCTGTGCGGGCAGCGAAGGTCATCACGCCCGGTATGCGCCCTGCACGCCCGAGCAGCTCACCAATCATGGCTATGACTATTGGGCGCTGGGCCACGTCCACGCCTATACCGTGCTCGGGGAGCACCCGCACATCGTCTATCCCGGTAATCTTCAAGGCCGGTACCCTCGTGAGACGGGCCCCAAGGGAGCCGTTGTGGTCAAGGTCAATGACGGCGGAGTCACCAGCCTCGAGCATCGCGCGCTGGATGTGGTGCGCTGGGCGTCGATCACTGTTGATGTGTCGGGAACGAGCGAACACCCGGAATTACTCGATCTTATTCGCGGCCAGATCACCCGAGGCGTTGAGCAAGCCGATGGACGGCCTCTTGCCTTGCGCCTGACGGTGACGGGAACGACACCGCTTCATTCCAGATTGATCCTCGAGCGCACCGCTTTCCGGGAGGACGTGGAAACACTGTTGGCAACGCTCACGGATGACGTGTGGCTTGAAAAGCTGAGGTTGGAAACGGCCCATCCTGAGGCGCCCGACGCAGTCGATCCAACGGTGGCTGGAAAGCTTGATCAGGAAGTGACCCGCCTCTGCCAGGACAGCGCGATTGCGCAAGTTCTCGAAGCGCGACTTGCCGAGATTCGGACGAAACTGCCCGCTGGAGCCCATGCCGATGCATTCATTGAGCAGATGCGCGCCGAGATACCCGAACGCGCCGCAGCCCTTGCGCGCAGTCTAGTCAGCGAGGCTGGTCATGCGCCTGACTGAACTCAGCCTTGAGAAATATGGCGGCTGCGCCAGTCGTGAGCTCACCATTCCTGAAACGGCGGGCCTCACCGTGGTGTACGGTGCCAATGAGGCGGGCAAGAGCACATGTCTTGAGGCGATCAGCGACTTTCTGTTCTCGATCCCCAAGAATACTCAGCGCGGCAGCTTGTTCGGATATGATGGCATGCGCATCCGGGCTTCGATGCTGATGGCTGATGGCAGCACGGTGACGCTCAAGCGCCGCAAGGGCAACGGCAAAACACTGGCTGACCTGTGTGGAACGGCGCTCGATGACACCGTCCTTGCGCCGGTGCTGGGCGCCATCACGCGGGAGCGGTTCGAGACACTCTTCGGCCTGAACCATGAAACCTTGCGCAACGGCGGGGAGCGATTGCTTCACGCCGATGGCGACATCGGGCGTCTGATCGTCGAAGCAGGCGGCGGCTTGCGCACGCTGGTATCTCGCCTCGAAAGTATCGACGGCGAAGCGGACAAGCTCTTTGATACGAGGCGGTCGGTAAATCGTGTTTTCTACCAGCAGTTGACGACATTCGAGGCAGCCGAAAAGACGGCACGCGGCGCGCAACTGACCCGGGAAACCTTTGAGCAGACGCGCAAGGCATCGCTCGCAGCCGCGGAAAAGCTCGAGGCCCTGCGCATTGAGAGGCGCAGCCTCGGCGCGTCGACGTCCCGGCTGGAGCGCGTCCTGCGCGTCGTACCCCACTTGCGTCAGCTGGCCGGCCTGACGCAGGATCTGGTCTGCTACGACGATGTCGCGTCCTTCCCGGATGATTTCGCGGCCAAGATGCGGACTGCCTTGGACCAGCGCAACAAGGCTGAAATGCGGCTCGAGGGCGCGATCGAGCGGCGGGACCGCCTGAAGGCACGGCTTGATGCGCTGGTGGTGAACCCGGGTCTCAAAGCCGCCGAACAGCGGGTGCGTGATCTGGCCGAACGCGCCATTCACGTCAGCAAGGCCCGGTCCGATCGCGCCAATCGTCAGCGCGAGATTGATGACGGCGAGGCTCAGCTAGCGGCGCTGCGCAGGATGCTTGGCCTGCCGGACGATGCAGACCTTGCACCACTGATCCCGGACCAGTCTGCCCTTAATCTTGTGCGCTCGGCTGCCGACGAGATAGTGGAGCGCCGTCCAGGTCTAGCCTCTGCCAGAAAGCGCCTTGGCGAATTGGTGGCGTCGCTTACGGTGATTGATGATCGTTTGGAAACGGCACGCCAGGCAGGGCATAATGCTCCGCCAGAGGCGTCGTCATCGGCCTTTGCTAGCCTTGCGGCCCAGAAGTCAGCACACCAAGCACGTCAGCAGGCGCTGGATACTGACAACGCAACATTGACCGGACGGCTCAAGGCTCTGGGTTTCGATACCATCGATGTACTTGCCACCCTGTCATGCCCCAGCGTTGACGATATTCGCAGCGAGCAGGCCGCGCGCGAAACGTTAACTTCACAGATCGAGTATCAGGCCAAGCTTAAGCGGCAGGCCGAGCGCGAGATTTCAACCGGAGAGGCTGAGATTGGCTCGCTTCAGGCATCCGGGACCATTGCAAGTGACGCGTCACTTGCCGAAGCGCGCATTCTGCGCGCCGATGCTTGGCGGCCGATAAAATCGGCATATGTCGCGGGACATCTGCCCGATGACGCCACCGCTCGCCTTGCCGTTGCCGACGACTTGGAATCGGCAATCGTGTCTGCGGACCAACTTGCCGATCGCCGCGCCGCAGAGGCAGAACGGGCTGCATCACTTGCACTCGCACTGCGGCGCGTGGCAGACGCAAGGACTGATGTCACGGTGGCAGAGGCCGAGATGGCCGCACTTGTCGCGCAGTTAGAAGTGCGCACTGGGCAATGGGGAAACAGTTTCCCGCAAGTACAGGCCAAACATCCGGAACTGGCCTCACTGCTTAAATTTGCCCAGGCTCGGCAGCTGGTGCTGGACGAATCGGAACGGCTACGCACCCCGTCGAATGCGCTCGAAATTGATGTGGCCCAACTTGCGCCGACCGTCGAACTGCTCGAACGGATCGAACAGAGCCGCAAGCTAGATTCTACACTGTCGTTCTCAGCTCGAGTCAGCGCGGTGCAAACCGCCATCTCCCTGCACGAACAGGCCCATGCCGGATATGTCAGGGACATGCGAGACCGGGAGGACTTCGAACGGCAACGCAAGCTGGTTGAGGCGGAAGTGCAACAATTGTCGGACGCACAGGCTGCCTGGGACGCGGCATGGCCTACTGCGACAAGTGGGCTGGGGCTCAAACCCGACATTTCGCCGACAGATGCCAACAGTGCGGTGACTGAATGGGTCGGCGCACGCGGTGTCCTATCGGCAATAGGGCAGACCCGCCAGCGGCTAAAGCGCATGGACGAAGACGAGACGAACCTTACAAAGGATGTCAGTAGTCTCGCGACCGAACTCGCCATCGAGATCGGCGAAGACTGTGTGGTTGCAGCGCAGATGCTGCTGGCCCGGTTTACCGACAACGCCACCGCGCAAACCCAATATGACGGGATACTCCCAGACTTTGAGGAGGCGAAGGTTGAGGCTGATCAGGCACAAGAGGCTCTCGGCACCGCTCGGGAGGTGCTGGCTAAGCTCGCGGCTTCGGTAAAACTCGATGGCAGCGATGATGGTATCCTTCTGGACACAGCATCACGGTGTGAAGCACGCATGGCTTTGGGCGATGAGATCGCCCTGGTAGAACGCACCGCGACGGACGTAGGCGACAAGCTTGATCTCACTGCTTTGCGGGCTGAATGGGATGAACGCGACCTCGATGAGGTTCGCGCAGAACTGACCGAACAGACATCGCGTGCTACCGAGATCGAGGGCGAAATCGAGGCAGCCATTCTCACCGAGAAGGCCGCGAAGGACGACCTTGCTGTCTATCTGAGCCAGAGCGAGGTCAATCACGCCGTTGCCGAACGCGAGGCGGCGGCAGCGCAGATGCATCTCGCCCTCGAACGCTATCTCGAGCTATCCGTTGCTCGCGAATTGGTGACATCGGCCATGGCAACGATCCGCGCAGAACAGCAAGATCCGCTGATTGCGCGGGCAGGTGAACTGTTCAAGGCGGCGACACTCGGTGAATTTGCCGGCATCGAGACAGATATCGATGACAAAGGCCATCCGGTCGTGGTCGGACGGCGCGCCAATGGCGGTATTGCTGCGGTCGTTGCCATGAGCGACGGCACACGCGACCAGCTTTTCCTCGCCTTCCGGCTGGCGAGTCTAGAAAATTATGCCAGTGCGACGGAGCCGCTGCCCTTCATCGCGGACGACGTTCTGGTGCATTTCGATGATGAGCGCAGCCGGTCCACGCTCGACCTGCTCGCCGAATTTGGCAAGACCAACCAGGTCCTGCTGTTCACACATCATCGCAGCGTCCGGGCCCTCGCCGAACCGCTGGTGCAACAAGGCCTTGCCAACATCATCGACCTAGATCGTGCGGCATGAGGTCGTTCCGCCGCCTTACCCGCCGATACTGGTGCCAGAATTATCGGCCGGTGCGGGCACGAACTGCATGAGGCAGTACAACCTATCATATTGGGGGCGGCTTAAGTTGCGAAAGGTACCTCGGAGGCATTTGAAGGACGGTATGCGCCAACGCGTAGAAATCGTCGAAAAAAGCAAAAACGGCTTTCCGGATTTCCGGCCCTGCCGCGATCAGCGGAGACGAGCGTGCTTTTGGGACGCTCGCAGAACCGCTGTTGTATAAGGCAAGGGGGCATAATGGCTCGAACTTTACAGAAAATCGGCGACGACGGCCCCCTCGTTCGCCCGGATGCCGTTGAAGCGCAAATCGACGCGGCTCTCACGCTGACTCCCCAGCCGCTTCGCGCCCGGCTTGCCATCACCGACCCACGAGACGCCGACCATCTCCGCTCCGAGACGCCGCTTTGGCTTGTCGCCTTCGATGTCGGGCAGGCGAGAGATGCCGTGTCGCTGCAGGCACCGATGCAGCGCTGAGCGGGTCAAATGGGGGATCGACGGCTGCAGGGCATAGAGGCAGTCGTCCAGCGGCAGCAGGGTGTGCCGCCGGAATGCGACAACCATTGCCTCCTCGGCTTCCGACAGGGTGGTAGAATGAGGGGCCTTCGGCCCGGTCTTCAGATCATCGACCGTCGTCCGCTTACGCCACTTCGCGACCGTCTTGGGATTGATCCCCAGCTCCCGGCTTAGCGTCGCGAGCGAAGCCTGCGATCGCTGTATTGCTGCTCGGACGGCGTGCGTGGTCGTGGCGCTCCCGTGACGAACCTGGCCCATAGTGCTTCCTTCCATTCCAGCGAAAGGATCACACCATCAAACCGTGGGATCAAACACCTAGTGGTCAGATTGCAACGGATGAGTCCCTTTCGAAGGCCAGAAAATGGCTGATTTCCAGCAATCCTGGCGGAACCATCCGATTGAATCTAACCACTAGCTGTTGAGCGACACATGCTAAGCAAAGTCAATGCGCCTGTCATTGAGACGCTACGTTGGTACTGGCTGCGACGAACTATTCGCTTGATATTGTAACACCGCCTGCATCAGCAATGCGCGGTGCAGGCGGCCTGTTTCAGTCCAGTCATACCGCTCAGCATAGCGCCGCGTTGCCGAGCGGTCGGGCATATCCGCCAGAATTTTACGAAGAACTCGTTCGATACCCATCGGCGAACGGTCTCCTGTGAGCACTCCTGCTTCCGGGCATGTGATCACGTCGGGCGACCCCCAAACGGACGTCGCGACAAGCGGTGTTCCGCAAGCGATGCTCTCCAGCAGCACATTGGCGATGCCCTCACGGTCCGAGCACAACAAGGTCAGGTCCGCCGATCCGTAGATGGCCGGAAGTTCATGCTGTTCAACATGCCCGAGAAAGCGGACCCGATCTCCAACCCCGAGGTCTGTAGCCAACTGCCTGAGCTTCATCTCTAGCGGACCGTCGCCCGCGATCACTAGTGATGCCCCAGGCAATCCGGCGAGAGCGCGAATGGCCAGATCATGGCCCTTGCGTTCGATCAGGTGCCCGACCGAAAGGATCGTCGGTCCGTGAAAGCCCAGCTTCAGGCGCAGTTGCGCGCGATCATCCGGGGGACTGAACATCTTCAGGTCCACGCCATGCTCAATCACGTGCAGCTTTCCGGCGGGCGCGCCGATGTTTTCCAGCCCCTGCACCAAAGCCTTGCACACAGCCGTCGTTGCCGCCGATTGCCGCACAGCCTTCACGATCATCTTGCGGCTAGGAAGCCAGTTCGGGATTAAGCTTACATCGGTGCCCAATGCCGACCTGATGAACGGGCGGTCAAACATCTTCGCAAGCCATGATGCTGCGACGCCATCAGGATAGAGATAATAGGAGTCGATCACGTCGAAGTCGAACGTGCGCCGCAGTCGCGCAATGTGCCTGTAAAGCGAAGCCGCCATCAATGCAGGTGCAACCGTCTGACCGAACTTCGGCACCGTCAGGTAGCGTGGATGGTCAATCGAAATCCCCCGACGCTCGGCGTCGAGAGGAATGTCAGCGTAACTGGCGTATCGCCCCCAGCGCTCATTTCGCGACGGGAACCATGGAACCGGTGCGACCACCCGCATCTCGATACCACTTGAATATGTGGCAGCGATCCGGTGCTCGATGAATATCCCATGCCGACGCTGCACCGGATTTGGAAATAAGCTCGATAAGACGAGAACTTTCATCGGGACATGGAGAAGGTCATGGAATTGCTGCCGCGGGAAATGAAAAGATTTGAAACTTTCCAAATGCTTAGATGTTTTTTCAACGCCGCTTTGGCGGCAAAATCGTTGCAAATCAAGAGCGGAATTTAGGCTGATGGAAGGAGTGTCGAAGGCTTCACCTTTAGGCAGATCCGCCCAACTTGCAGGACTGTTAGCGGAACACTGCGCGCGACTATGGAAAGTTTGTCTGCCAGTTTCGCTGCCCGAGATGATTACTCCCTGCGCTCGAAATCTCGGCGCCACTTGTCGCATTGCAGTGCGAGCTGCTCTTCCACGGATGGCCAGTCAAAGCCGGCCGCGCGTGCGGCTGCCCGCATCGGGTCCGCGTAATCTTCGGCGGTCAGGGGCGCTGTGCCTTGAACCACCACGCAAGTCATGTCGGGGTACCCACGTGGAGAGGTGAAGGCGCGCAGGACCTGCAGCGGCCTGGGAAGATCGTCAGGTCTCAGCCGATAAATCGGATGCTCGGGCTCGGGACAACGTTCGCGCACAGCGAGGGCCAGGTTCGCCAGATCAATACTCGCGCGGCGACGGATGACATCCATCAGTACCGGATAGATGGCCCGGGCCATCGTCTCGTCATCGCGGGTGATGTGAAGGCCGGCCAAGATGGCGGATAGAGTGTTAGGACGCAATTTTCGCAGCTCCCTACATCGGCATTGTAAGTACGTTGGCCAGAAGATCCTCTGCAACCCTCACCCGCGGATCATGTGCGGAACAGTGCCAGCAGGAACTCCGGCTGCTGATTGGTGATGGCCAGTGTTTGCGCAGCGAGTTGCTGCCGCAATCGGAGCGCGGCAATTCGAGCCGACTGAACAGACATGTCCGCATCCACCAGGTTGCCGAGCGCCTCGGTTGCGATGGCAATGCCAACGGTCTGACTATGTTGGCGCACCTCAAGGGAGCCCGAGTGGGCTCCAAAATAGCGCAATGCAGAACCTACGGTTCCGCTGGCCCTTTCGACCTTTTGCGCCAAGCTGTCAGGGTCGTCCCAATCGATAGGATCGAGGCCGAGTGATCTGAGGCTGAGATCGCGCGATACGATGCGTTCGGTGCCGCCTCGCGTATCGGTTGCAAAGTCGTATCGCACATTCCCTCGTCCGGTGGTTTGCGAGCTCGCGACAACCTTAACGACATCGCCGGTCGATGCGGGCGAAGAACCGTAGGGTCCCATCGAAATCGCACCCACCGCCCAAGCGCTCGAGGCGTCATGCTCGCTGTTGTTGACCATGACTGTAAGCGGGCCGCGCGCGGGGTCATAGTCGAAGCTCAGGACACTGAGGCCGCTGCGAGCCGCACCTTCGCCGACTTGCGCACCCTCCGTGCCCGCCGGCTGACCCGTGGCGGCAAGTCGGATCCCGCCTTGCCATATTTCCATGGTATCCGCTCGTTCGTAGGCGTCGAACGCGATGTCGATGTGTGCTGCCAGCGGGCCAGGATCCAATGGGAACTGAGCGACGACCCCTTCGGGCAATGCACGTTCGCCAAACGGATCGTCTCTGGCCGCAGCCACCTGTTCCGGGTCCGCCGAGGCGAGGGGAGAATCGAATGCTGCAGGCGTCTGATAGGCAATTGCGCTTTTCCAGCGCTCTACAGGCTCGGGGATCGTAAGGTCAGGATCCTGGAGCTGCAGCCCTTCGATCGCGAGACCGGCGTTACCGGCAGGCACGCGGATTTCAATGTCCTGGCCATTCTCGGGATCGTAATCGAAGCTGAGAATGAATGGCCCGGCCTCGGGCGTTCCGGGGGCGACCGCCTCGCTGCTGCGGACATAGTCCGCTCCCGATGCGGCGACACGCACCCCGTTCTGCCAGATTTCAACGACACCGGCACCGCTCGAACCTTCAAAGCTGGCAGAACCTGTGTCGACCAGAAGGTTTATCCGGCCTGAGGTGCCGCCGGCGTCCACCTGAAACGTGCGGGGAGCGTTGGTGGTGATCGGCAGATATGAGGGATCTTCAGGCGCCAGCGGGTTGATGAGTTCCTCGAACCCGCTGGGCGTAAGGTCTGAAGTCGGCAATGTGAGACGCCGCGTTCCGCTTACCAGGGTTTCATCGCTGCCGGGCGGCATAGCGCTCGCCGCACCGCCGGCGACCAGGTCGGAGAGCATGTGCGCCGGGTTTATTGTCGAATCCGGAAGGCTGTAGGTCGTACGCGTCGTGGTCTGGGTAACCGCTTTTCCCTTTAGCAAGTTGACCCCGGAAAACGCGGATGCATCGACGGCCGCGCTGATGCGGCCAAGCAGTTCCTCCATGTCTTTGCGAATGGCGGTCGCCGCGCTGAGGTCACTGCCAGAGGATTGCAGCAGCAGTGCTTTCGCCCCGAGTTGATTGACAAGGTCGCTGACCGTTTGTGCGCCAGCGATCGCAACATCGGTCGTAGACTTCCACCGGTTCAGGCCATCGCCAAGCGTTTGCTGCATGAGGATCTCTCCGCGCAGGCCCTGTGCGCGGACGAATTTCGCACTGTCGTCACGGGCTCCCGAAACGGCGAGCCCGGAAGTGAGGCTACCCTGCGTGACCTTCAGATCGGCATTGACGGTCCCCAGCACCCTTAGCGCTGTCATCGCACCGGCATTGGTCAGGATGGAAGACATCGGTCTTGCATTTCCTCTCGCACGTGGACTGCCTTTGCAAGCTGCCCGGTACGTCACACAGTCCATCCTAGGCAGGACCAGGGCGGGTTTGTCGAGAACGAGCCCCCCAGGTCACCTCGGCAATTGACTTCATGAATTGCATCGGTCGATCCGGGAAATATCCGGTGTTTTCAGTCAGCTTCCGCCGGTCGATGTTCCAAGGAGCGGCTAAATCACCTAATGAGCGGGTCTGTTGCCGCCGCGCGGCAGCAGACCCTCGCGAATTATGGCGGCGTGAGCGATATCCGGGCTGACCGTCGCTGGCACCTGTTGTCGTTTCCGGATCCGATGACAGGCTCGGTCCGTGAATAATCCGGGTTCCCCAGCGAACACGAACCGGCCACAGGCAAAAGATGACTGCCGCGACCTTGCCCCGTTTCTTCAGCGCCTTCAGGCTTCACCTTGTGGACGCGGCGTTACTGGCGATTTACGCGCTCGCTTTCGCGCTGCTGCACTGGGCGGCAAGTCCCTGGGGTGGCGCGGGGTTCTTCTCGCTCTGGTATCCTGCCGCGGGTCTGCGCTTCGCAGTGTTGTGGAGCCGCGGCACAAGGTTGACGCCGTGGCTGATGCTCACCGAAGTGCTGACCGATGGCGCAGTTGGTGTCTTCGCGCTCGTTGGACCCGCTGCCCTTCAGGCGATCACCGGCGCTGCCCGTCCCGGTTTCACCTGCGGTCTCGCCATCTTCGCGGTCCGGCGCCTGATGACGAAGCGCGACGATACACTGGCGCTGCCGCCGATGATGCTTGGTCTGGCTGCCGTTGCCGCACCTGCACTCAACGCGCTGATGGTGGTGCCGTTCGAAGCCTGGCTACCGGCCGATGCGGGGCGCTATCGCATAGGAACCGACATCGTGATCTCGTTGACCGGGCTGGCGGTAGGCGATTTGCTCGGCATCCTCGTCCTTGCTCCGCTGCTGCTGTGGGTTGCCGCGCTTCACGACGGATCGTTCCGCCGCCGCCGGCTGCCCCGCGTCGCCGTGCGCCCACTGCTGGAGGACGTGCTGGTAATGGCGCTGTGCCTGCTGCTCACGGCGGCGCTGTGGCGCGCCGGCCTCGGCGCCCAGCCGATCCCCAGCCTGCTGGCGGGCGCCTGGATCGGGCTGCGTCATGGACGCACTCCGGCCTGGTTCGCGATCCTTGCACAGGTCGCGGTGTTCCTGCCTTACTCGGCCGGCTCGCTCGACGACAGCAGGCGCCTTGAATTGCACCTGGGGCTGGCCGCCGTGGTCCTCGTCACCTGGCTGGCAGGCAGCTTTGCCGACGCGCAAAAGACGTCGCGCGCACTGCTGGACAAGCGCAACAGACTGCTGTTTCAGGCCGAGCGGCTCAAAACCCTGCGCGCGATGTCGGTGGCGGTGATCCACGAAATCAGTCAGCCCCTCTCGACGCTCGCGATCGAGGCTGCCCACCTCAAATCGGTGACCGCGCACCTCGACGCCGACACTGTCGCCAGCGCCGACCTCGTCGACCGCAAGGCCCGCGCTCTGGCCAATCTCGTGCGCCGGCTGCGCCGGTTCGGTGGCCGCGACGTGGACGAGCCTTCGCCGGTTCCCGTCGCCATGCTGGTGCAGACGGCCTGCCAGATCGTCGCCTCGGAGGCCCGGGCGGCCGGAGGCAGGCTGGAAAGCGCTGCCGTTCCCGTCGACCTCGTTGTCCAGGCGCAGGAGATCGAGCTGACGCAGGCGCTCGTGAACCTGCTGCGCAACGCCCTTGCCGCCAGCCCCGGAGAGGCCCTCAACCTCACCGCCAGGGTCCACGCCGAGGAGGTGCTGATTACCGTGTCCAATCCGGTCTTGGAGATGCCAGGCGCCCAGACCGGCGGCATGGGCATCGGCCTCGCCATTGCCCGCACCATCATCGAGGCGCATGGCGGCACCCTCTATCGCCGTGACGAACCAGGCTTCGTGCGCTTTACCATCTCCCTGCCCCTTCTCACCGGAGCTTTCGCATGACCGACGCTTTCGCTTGCGGCGTGCCTTCCAACACCGTCGCGGTGCTCGATGACGACGCCGATCTTGGTGCCACCGTCGCTCGCCTGCTGGGCCGCAATGGCATAGCCGCGCGCGCCTTTACCGCTCCCGGCGAAGTGCTGGCCGCGCTTGGCACCGAGCATTTCGCCTGCGTTGTCAGCGATATCCAGATGGGAGAGATGGACGGCTTTGCTTTTGCCGACGCATTGCGCGCGAAGGATCCGGCGACAGCTCTGGTGTTCATGACCGCCTGGCCGATTACCGCCCACGCCGTGGACGCGGTGCGCCGCCATGGCGGGCTCGACTACCTCGAAAAGCCGATCGACGAGGCGCGCCTGATCGCTGCCGTCTCCGAAGGGCTGGCGTGGTCTGTCCGCGAACGCCGCGTCGCCGCTCTCGCGGCTCTGCTGACACGGCGCGAGCGCGAGGTGCTTGGTCTCATGGTGCGCGGCTATACCAACAAGGAGATGGCCCCGGAGCTGGGCATCTCCGAGCGCACCGTCGAGGATCACCGTGCATCGATCATCGCCAAGACCCGGACCAACGGCATGGCGCAGCTCATCGCGCTGAGCCGGGGCGAAGAAATCTGAAATGCCCTATCCGGGAATTCCCCGGATCGACCGGCGGGACACAGCGGGCCAATTAGGACCCCACGTTCTACAACGAGATACCGAGTTTCCGAGGCGACCCGAGGCTTTCGCGCTCCTGATGCGAGAGCTGAACTAAGCCGGCGCAAGTCCCAAGCTTGCGCCGGCTTTTTCCCAACGATGTCGCTGCATCCAGGCGACTGTTTGACAAGGCCCCCTAAGGTGGCGCGATCCTTCAGTGCCGCATAAGTTGCGCGAAAGGCTTGGCTCTCGCTTTGCCCGCCATCAAGGGGTCCCGCGAAAGCGAAGCCGTCGTCATACGGTGAAGGCATGCTTCCTGTCAGAGCGCCGGTTGCAGAAGAGCTTCGCGTCCGGTTCGATGCGCAGGGAGTGGCTACGGATTGCCTGGAAAGCCTCGGAGGCGCGCCGCACGGGACCGCGCCACTTCCCGACTGCAATGTCGCTTTCTCACCCCCGCACGCGACGTCCTTGAGCATCAGTCGCAGCTATGCGTGCCCCAGTACCTGCGCCAGATGAGTACGGTCCGTGTTTTCAGCATGGAACAGGACAGATCACGTCCATCCGCAAGTTTGCACCAGGCGCCGGTGCGGACCCCCACAGCATTTCCGCGCGAAAGGCAGGTCATCGGCCGCGCTGTGACAAGGATATGTCCGGTCGCTGCCCGGCCCCTTGCGGTGCCGAGCAAAGTGACAAGTGCGTCGCGAGCCTGATCGGCACGGGCGGATGGGCACGGTTGGTTGGCATTGCAGGTGCCGTCCATCTCGCGGGCAGCTATTCCCGCAATGCGGATGCGAGGCCCTTCCGCGCACCAAACCGGCCCATCTCCGTCATAGACATGGGTTGGGGTACACTTGAAGCTTTGGCCTTCGGGTACGACAAGGACTGAAGCAAGGATGGGAAGCAGGATCATGATTTTGGCTGGTTACGAGGCCTTCAGGATTGGGGAAATGCCGCGGCTGTACCGGAACTTGGCGGAGCTGAAGAACCCGCCGCATTCGCCTTGCGCAGCGCATCCCTCGCACTCAGGCATATACTCCTGCTTCCAGTCGCTGATCGAGCGGCGTGAGAAGCGGCGTAGCGACGGCTCGAGGATGCAGTGCTGGCTGTTGTAAATCGAGACCTTCATACCGGCGCGATCGAGGATCCCGACCGCCTCGGTGAGTTCGGCTTGATAATCGACGGGGTCTATCCAGATCCTCTCGAGGTTGGCGCGGGCAAAGCCCGTGAGTTCGAGGCCCATCAGCGCGACGTGATCGACAAACAGGAGATTGCGGGCAAGGAACCGTGCAAGTGGTATCAGTCGCGGGACGGTCTGCTCCTGCAACACAACCCTGATCTCCACGCGGACCCCTTGCGCCTTCAGCGCCAGGATGCCGCGGATCGTCTCGTCAAAGGCGCCATCGGCCTGCACGACGTGATCGTGAACGTGCGCCAGGTCGGCATAGACCGGGATGCCCAGCATGAGGTCTGGATGTCGCACGGCGCCGAGGTCCCGGGCGAGGGTGCCGGTGGCGAAGCTGCGTCCGTTCGACAGGATATGCAGGGCTGTGTTGGGGAGATGGGACCCGGCAGCCTGAACCAATTCGATGAATCGCGCACCCAGCAATGTCGGCTCACCACCGGTGAACCCGATTTCCGTGGCACTGCGATCCATGAGGCGCAAGACCTCGAGAACCTCGTCCACGATCCAGCCGTCATCGACGGCGCGCGGGGGTTGTGAACACATCAGGCAATAATTGTTGCAGCGCTCGGTGAGGAGAAAGTGATTGTAGGCGACCGCCTTGCGGAAGAGCGTGCGGATGCCCGCCTTCGCCGGCTCGAGCCGCACGACGTCGCCATCGCCCAAATGATGGAAATCCTCGGACAGTACGGCGGCGGCGGCACCCCCGGGGATAAGCGCAAGTGTCTCGGCATCCTTGACCAAGTACCAGCCAAATCCATCGGGAATTGGCCCATGATGGTGGATGAACGCCTCGACGGCGCGCAACGGCATAGGACGGTCGGTGCGATCCGAGAGCTTTACGATCGCAGGTCCACGATTGATTGCCGACTGGTTGAATTGGGTCAGGCGACCGCGCAGAGTGATCATACGATATTTGCCCAGCGTTCGAAGATGCGGCGTACTTCGGGGTTGGCCTCCATCCTGGAGATGAGGCCGCGGAAGAGGGCGATATTGCGGGTGCAGAAGGAGGACAGAGGTTTCTTGCCGACAAAGTCGCCCTGTGTTGCATGGTGAAACACCGGCTCGGCACCGCACCACGGCTCGAAGGCGCACCACGAGCAACCGGGCACGCTTGCCGAAAAGGACTGTTCGAGCGGTTCCAACAGTGCATCGCCCATGAAAATGTCGGCGAAATCGTCGTCGTGGACATTGCCCAGAGCGAATGTGGTGTCGCCCATCTCGGCCAGCATGCGGCTTTCGTCAGAGGCGTACACGACGCCGTCGTAATTGTAGACGACCGCACCGATCCCGATCCCTGCTGGGCTCATTAGATCCACGTAACTGGTCTGAAGGGGCGTCAGCATTTTCTTGAGAACCATCGCCGAATAGTGCTCGATGAACTCGAAGCCGCCGAGGTTGAGGTCGATGATGTAGTCGAGGCCCTCGAAGAAGAATTCGAGCCACTTCTTCTGATCGTACGACGCGTAGGATTTGGTCTTGATCGCGAAGCCGTAGGGCGAAAGCGGACGCAGGAAGATTCCGCCGAAGTCCATGCGGATGTATTCGTCGATGATTGACCTGACCTGCGGCAGGCTTGCCGCGGTCGTCGTCATCAGCGCGCCCACATTGTAATGGCCCAGCGCCGTTCGTGCGCGGGCGATACCCTCCACCGCCTTTTCGTACGAATTCTTGCCGGGTCTTGGACGATTGCGATTGTGGAGGTCTGCCGGGCCATCAAGTGACGTCGAGATCAAGATATCGTGCTGACGGGCAAACTGCAGAATCTCGTCATCCAGCACGGCCAGGTTGGTGGCGATCACGAATGCGAGATTGCGGCGAGCCGTTTCTTTGCGCCGCAGGGCTTCGGCGACGATGAACCGGATGATAGGCATGTTCAGGGTGGATTCGCCGCCCTGGAACTCGATCTTGATGGCGGGTGAGGGTGAGCGGAAGGCGAGGTCGAGCGAACGTAACGCTGTCTCCTCGCTCATGTCGAATTCGCGCTTGTCGTCGTTAGCCCGCGACACCTGGCAGTACGGGCAGCTGTGTTCGCAGCGTAGCGTGGTCACGAAGATGTGCAGCCCGGTGAAATTGGCGAGCGGCGCCAGCTTCGTGCGGATCTTGAGACCCAGCAGGTCGATTGCGACCTGGGTGTCGTCATCGATCAAGAAATGCCGAGACTTCAGCTCATCGTAAACCGGCTGATCAGGCCGCAATGCGCCTCCCGCGAAATCCGAGACCTCGCCTGCCGACATCGTGACGTACTCGCCGGCCATATTGGTCGCGACATAGCTCTCGTCGTCGAGAGGCGTGAAGCGCCACGGCAGCATCGTGTAGTCCGATCGAGTGGAAGCATCGAACTCGGCCCGTTCGCGGAATTTAGCCATCCTGAAGCCCCGTGCGCGAGAAGGCGAGGCCGAGAATGGCATCCCTGTAAGGTGCGGTGCGCTCCTCGATGGAGATCCGCAGATCCTGATCGATGACCTCGCGCCGGAAATCGCGTTCAGCGGTTTCCATCGAGATCGTCGCATTCGCCGGAAGCAGGCTGCAGACGAGGTCGTCGCCGACGACGGCCACATCGACATCAAAGCGTGCCATCAAGGCGTAGGCAGCCCGCTTGGCAGCGTCCACGGAAAAGGCGGCCCGGGACAGGGTTACTGTCCGGGCATCGCCAGTAGCAATGGTCATGGTTTTTATCGTTCTTTTGAGGTCGGCTCAGTACGCGCTGGAAGAGTGCGAACTGTGGCTCGAGTGCGAACTATGGCTGGAGTGGCTCGAATGGGAGCCGTGCGCTGCAAGCTGCACCGCCTCGTCAGCCTTGGTCAGCACAAGATCCTTTGCATCGTCGGCCTGGTTAGCGAACTGCGCAACGGCTGCCGGAACAGCCATCGGAACGGTCGCGTGCGCCTGCGAACCCGCGACAAGCGTCGCGAGCGATGCAGCAAACGGCTTTAGAAATGAACGACGTGCCATCATAAACCCCTGTTGAGATATTGCTTTTGCCAACCACTGAACCGTGGTCGGTCGGTTTTTTGGCGACACCGAATTAGTATTTCAGTGAAGTGTTAAAATTCTGTCGCCCAACGACTATCGCATGTCCGTGGCGGATCTTGGCTGCCCGCTGTAGGCGCCGGCAATCCGACCCTTTTTGCCGTGTGGCGGCTTTGTCACGACACGAAGATTGTCACCAGGCTGGAACATCAAGCCAGGGGAAGGCGAGGGAGTTTCGCTTCTCCCTCGCTCCCCCATTTCCCGGCAGGTTCGCCGCGCCTCGTGTCAGATGGATCTCTGATACGGCTCCCAGTCGCCGCTGTCGGTACGACAGAAGGCCTGACTGGGAATGCCTGCCGCGCCTTGAGCCGAGCCGATCGCGCTATCGACGAATCTGCACTCGTGTCCGCCTGTCCCCAGTTGCGGGGATACGGCACTGCCGCCTCCAAGCGGCGTGTATTTGACAGGGACCAGTTGCCCGCCGTCGATCTCTGCCGTGCTGCTGACCATCCCCCGATATTGCATCGGGTTGCCGTTGTCGTCCTGGAAGCTGGTGGCGTAGTTCTCGTTACGCATCGCGGTTTCGCGCTGCGCGGCCAGAATGCGGTCCTTGCGTTTGGCGTTCGCCATCAGAACCGCGCATACGGCGCCGCCCGCCGCCGCGCCAACTAGGACGCCGGTACCCCGGTTCTTCTTGCCTGCGGCAAGTCCGCCGAGCAGCGCGCCGCCAATGACGGCCGCCACGCATTTGCCGATCGCCTTGTCGGCTTCGGTTTTGGCGTACTTGGGTTTTGATGCCGCCCAACCTGCCGGGATGCTGGCGACCATCATCGAACTGATGACGACTGCGCTGATAACCTTCTTCATGTTCACTGGCCCCCCCGAGCCTTGGCTGCTTCGATACCGATGAAATTTTTGCCGTTTCCAACATCGCCTACGTAGGCGTCGGAGACGCTGCCCGTCAGCTTGCCGTTTTTGATTTCAAGCTTAAAATCGCGCATGCCGCCAAATGGCATCTTGTCGTCGAATTCCGGCTCGCCGCCTGGAGCAGGGCTCCAGGACTGCGAGAACTTTCCGTTCTTGGACGTGACGGTGCACTCGTCCGCCGAGGCACATTGCATTGTCCCGGCGAGCGGCAGTGACTGTGGATGGTCGCCGAGCAGCACAAGCCACGAGGCGACGAGTTGATCCTTGGCGTCGCGCGCCAGGCGCAAGGTCAGCGGCTGTGCGCCGGACGGATAGAGGGCGTTGCCTTTGAACGTTTCCACGGAAACTGGGGCAAGGCTTCCCGGTCCAACGCGGCCGGTTGCCGCCGACACGAGCTCGGCCGACTGGGCGAGGAAGAACCCATCCAGGAATGCGCGATCAGGAACATTCGTGCCCTCGGGCTGGACAAGATAGACTTCTCCCAGCTCGAAATCGAATGCCGAGCGGTAGCCTTCGGTGACGCCGGCCTCGAAAGCGCCATTTGCATGCGCGTCGGGCGCTTCTCCCGCAGGACCGTCGATACCGCTGAGGTCCGAAACGATCACAAAGCGCTTGGCTGCGGTACCATTCTCGAACAGTCCGCGCGAATTGCGGATGCTTTCGAACAGTTTCGAGGCCGCCAGCGGGCCGGTCTGGCGCGATGCGGCCTGATCACCCTTGGCAGCGGCGGCTTGCAGACCACCGATCAGGCGCGTGCGGAACTGGTCCTGCTGCTCCTTAAGAGCGTCGCTATCTGAGCCGGTGAAGAACGCGCCGACCGACGACTTGCCGGAGCCGTTCGGTGCGTTCGAGGCTGCGCCAGGAACGCATCCAGAGAAGACCCGGGTTCCCGAAGCGCCATCGCTGGAAAGAACAATGATGGTCACCCGCTCGTTCGGGGCGACAAAACCGCTGGTGAGCGCCTTTACCGGGTCGGCGACGTCGACGAACAGATCGCGCAGCCATCCGTTCTTCTGGGCGGTTTCGACAGCCTTGTCGGTGCGGACAAGTGCCTTGGCATCGACGAGAAGGAAGGTTTCGCGCATCGGCCCGTCGGACGGGTTCTTGGCGCAGGCCGCAAGCGCCTTGATTTCTCCAGCGCCGCCCGCCGCGTTGTCGGCGCCGGGCGTTTCGCCGCATGCGGTTAGCGTGAGGGAGAGGGAGAGGGCGCCCATGGCGACAGGGGTACGAAGTCTGTTCAGCACTTGTAGAGTCCGATCGGAAGGTTCGCGAAATCAGCGGCAGTTAGAGCCGACCGATTGGTCATGGCGGCATTCAGGCTTTCCTGGGCGCTGAACAGGCGCTCATCGGGATCGACAAGGTCGAGCATCCGGCCAACCAAGCGCTGGCGGTATGTTTGCATGACGCCAACGATCTCGGAGTCCTTGCCGGACAGAAGGGCCAGCGCATCGCGGATCTGCGAGTACCCGTCCTTGGTTTCGATTAGCTTGGCAGAGGCCTGCAGCTTTTCGCTGTCCTGTCTGTGCCGACGCTCGGATTCCTTGAGCGGGCCAATCAGTCTGGCGCGCTTGACGCGTTCCATCTCGCCCTTTGCACGGTGCAGTTTCTCGGCTTTGTCAGCGTATTCGGGGTTCTCGTCGTGGATCCAGTAGGTAATTGCCGCACCCAGGATGAAGACGACGATATTGCCGAGCAGAAGGCTGGAGGTGCTCCAGACAACATTGGGCGGGGTGAGGCCCAGGACCTGCGCCTCTTCGATCATGGGGACGAGGTAGTAATAGCGTGCAGCAGCCACGACCCCGAGCGCCATCAATAGGAGGGCCGTAGCGATGCCGATCATGCGAAAGCCCTTGGCCTTTTGGCGTTCGTCGTAGGGCCGCATCCAGTAATTGAATGCCTTCCAGAACCGTCCGGATAGGAACGCGGAAAAACCGATTGCAATGCCCACGATGATGGTCACGCCAAGCGCCATGATACCTGTATGGATCAGTGGGGAGGCCATGAAGCTCTCGAAATTCAAGAGACTTTCAGGGATCAGGATGCTGATCGGGATCGCGATGTCGATCCATTTAGCGGGTGTTTTAGGATCGCGCTCCCCCTCCTCGACCCTGAGCTGATCGTACTCCAGGTTCAGTCGGTCAAGGTTGGCAATCCGCTCGCCATTCTCCTTGGAGAACTGCGAATGGATTTCCGCATTGCGCCGAGCGTGCTCACGCCGCAGACGGTCGTTCTCGATCTCGACAACCTTGCCGCGGTTGGCCTGGCCGATCTGAATGGCACCGCCCAACGCCTCGATCTCTTTCAGTGCTGCCTGCCGGGGTTGGGCGACACGAGTATTGAACCAGGTGTTCATGGCTGGAGTGAGATTGCCACTCGCCGTTCCGGCGTCGCCATCGCCGGTCAGTCGGATGGAGCGGTGGCGCGCTTCATCATCGACCTTCGCCATCAAATCGTCGAAGGCGCCCGAACCCTCTGTCACGGGGATCGCGAGATACTCGTCGATCCTGGCTATACCTGTACGTTCGCCGCTCATAATGCCCCTGGAAAGATGAATAGAAATGGTCAGAGATTGAGTTGAATGTTCCCTGCGCTGCGGCGCTGGGGATTGATGCTGATGGTGCGTGCCGGTTTCGGTTTGACGCCGATCGTCGTCGGGCTTGAGGGTGCGACGCTGCCTAGTGGATTCGAGCCAGGTGCGATCCTTGCTGCCGGCGATCGCTTCACTGCAAGGTTGGCCCGCGCTGGTGCCTGGACGACTTCGCGAACTGTGTAGTCGGCTTTCAGCGAAAGGCTCGCCTTGCATCGTTCCGCGTCGGATCGGTTGCGTGCCTGGCACAGATTGTCGAGCTGGTTGTCGGCAAGCCAGGTTGCCATAGCCTCGGGCTTCGCCGCAAAGAGAAACTCGATGCGCCGGTTGCGGGCAAACGCGCCCTCGTCGTTGCCGGCGACCAGCGGCATGTCCTCGCCAAAACCTATGCGCCAGATTGACGTGAGGCTTACCCCGAACTGGAAAATCTGTTCGGCAATGGCATTCGACCGATCGACCGATAGCGCTTCATTGTACTCGCGCGCTCCCCGCGCATCGGCGTGCCCGGCAACGAAAAGCGCAACATCTGGGGGCTCTTTACGCAGATTTTCTGCGATGAGGGCAGCGATCTCGATGGCCTCGGGGCGCAACCTTGAGGAATCGGTATCGAAAAAGGTGCGTTCGGGAAAGACGACCCGCAGTACAGGGACATCCGTGGCAATGTTTGACGGCAGACGCCAGGCCGGCAGCCGCGTCTCATAGAACATCGGCTGTTCGTCGGGGGGTAGGATTTCGGCGATGCGACGTAATCGCTTGATGCGGTCGCAATGCTCGAGTTCGACGAAAACGCGCCAGTCCTGAAACGTGCCGCGTGCCCCCTGTGGCAAGAGCGATCGGCAGTCCTGTGGCATCGGTCCGATCAGACGCATTGTTTGCGCAGCGACGGACCCTGACGCAGTGATACCGAGCGCCAGCAGTAAGCTGGCGAGCAATGAAGCGAATCTCGAAATGTCGTGCCCCCAAGAAAACGCGCTTAAACAGTGGTTAGTCAGCGGTTTCCATATTCTTGCAAAAATTTAATATTTATCTGCCGACCCCTCTCGATCTCTGCTCTGTTTCCGACCTTCCCCTGATCGTCGTCGTTGCAAGGATCGATTTGAAGTCTTGAGGTAGTCGACTAGACGCTAGCTTACGCTCTGCCTCATGTTCATCCGGAAAATATACGGATCGGTGGCCCTGTGTGAGTATCCACCCGGGAGGAAACAGATCGAACCGCTCCTGCCTTCGCCGAATGTTGTGTGCTACCGCGATATGCGGGTGGACTGCGCGCATGCCGCAATCACCGATGGCGATCACGCCGTTGTGGCGGCTGGCATCCGGTGGGGGAAGCAGACCGACCGCAATTGGAGACGGAAAATTTGAAGCTGAGCGGCCGGAAAGGGTCGGTGGATGAAACGGGACTGACAGGAGCCCCGTTTCAGATTCTCATGCCGCGACCGGGATTGGATTATCCGCAACGCTTTGATTGAAAGCATAAACCAGCGCATGTTCCTGCGCGCCAGGATTGTCGCGCAGCGGCTTTACCGCATCGACCAGCACTTCTGGATCATCCATTTCAAGCGCCACCAGCGTCTGTTCGATGAAGTCGTCGAGCGGCATCGCGCGCGGATCACCGCTTTTGTAGATCAGGTCGGTATCGACCCATGGCGGAGCGATCTCTTGGACCCGCACGCTGCTGTCGCGAAGTTGGAAGCGCTGTGACAGAGCGTAAGAATGCAGCGCTGCCTTGGTTGCCGAATAGATGGCGTTCGTCGCGAGTGGCACAAAGGCAAGCACGCTGGTGGTATAGAGGATAGTGGCTTCGGGCTGAGCCTTGAGCTGTTCGATCAGCGCCGATGTCATGCGGATCGGTCCCAGCAGATTGGTAGTGACGAGCCCCAGTGCCATGCCGTCGTCGATTTTTGCTGCCGCATCGTCGAAAGGCATGATCCCCGCATTGTTCAGCAGCACATTGGTCGCTGGGAAATCGCGCATGACCGCTTCGGCGGCATGAGCGATGCTGGCCGGGTCGGTGATATCCAGTTCGATCGCAGCCATGCCGGGATTGGCGGCCGTGACTTCGTCCAGCAGAGCGCGGCGGCGCCCGGAGATGATGACCTGGTTGCCGCGCTTATGCAGCGCTTCGGCCAGGGCGCGGCCGATGCCGCTGGTGCCGCCAGTGATGAAGATGGTGTTGCCGGTGAGTTTCATCGATTCTGTCCTTCTCTCTGATCGCAGGATCAGGCGGCGGTAGTTCCGACGCGAGCGACGCGCGGGAAGTCGAGGCTGGTGCCGACGATGTTGTTGATGCTGTTGGTCAGGATGCTGACCGCGACATGGGCGATCGTTTCCAGTATCTCGGCGTCGCTCAGGCCGGAGGCCCGGGCCCGATCCAGAACGGCCGTGCCAGCGCGCCCATGATCGGCGTTCACGTCCAGCGCCAGCGCAAGGATCGTTGCGGCATGGCCATCACTGGCCTCGCCGCGCTGGGCATCGGCGAGGTCGGTCGCGGACAGGCCCGCCGCACGCCCGGCCCCCGTGTGGGCGGCAAGGCAATAGTCGCAGCCATTGGCAGCTGCGACGGCAATGGCGATCTGTTCCTGAACCTTTGCGGGGATCACGCCCTCGGCGAGCGCGCCGCGTCCATCCCAGTAGACATCCAGCACAGCCGGGGCCTGTGCCATGACACGGAAGAGGTTGGGCACCTTGCCCATCCGGGCCTTCGCCTCGCGGAAGATGGCGGCGGTGTCGGGCGTGGCATCGGCATCGGAAAGAGGAGTAATGGTCGACATGATCTTGTTCCTTCTTGAAGAGAGTTCAGGCCGCTGTGCGGGCGGCAAGGCCGAAGCGGGCGGCGGGCGTGCTGGCGGGCAACTGGGGGCCAAGAGCGGCGCGGGCGGCTTCGAACGCATCCCAGAGGGCGCCGTCGGCGAGCGCAGGGATCGTGCTGAGCTCGCCGCGATCGAACCCGACCAGCGCGGCATCGACCATGTCCTCGGCGCGCATCACGATTTCCGTAGGCAGGTTTTCGACCGGCAGACCGCCGATTGCCCAGAAATCAGTGGCGGTGGCGCCGGGCAGGACCGACTGGATACGGACACCCTTGTCACCCAGTTCCTTGTGAAGCGACTGGCTGAAGGCCTGAACGAAGGTCTTTGAGCCGCCATAGACGCCGTTCAGTGTTTCAGGCGTAATGGCCACGATCGAGGCAATGTTGATAATCGCGCCCCGTTCGCGCGCCACAAAGGCGGGAGCGGCGGCATAGGCCAGCCGCATGGGGGCGGTGACGTTGAGCCGGACCATCGCCTCCATGCGGTCGACATCGCTTTCCAGCAGGCTGCTGTGCGTCCCGACACCGGCATTGTTGACCAGCATGGTGATGCTGGCGTCGCTGCGCAGCACCGCCTCGACCCGGGCGAGGTCTGCGCTGTCGCCAAGGTCAGCCGCGATAACCTCGACCGCGCGGCCGGTTTCGTCAGAGAGGCTGGCGGCGAGTGATTGCAGCTTGCCTTGGTTGCGCGCAACCAGGATCAGGTCGTAACCGCGACGGGCGAGGCGATCGGCATAGATGGCGCCGATCCCGCTGGATGCGCCGGTGATGAGGGCAGTTCCATGCGACATGGATGTTCCTTTTTCGACAAGCAGTCGGTGACTTTCGACACCCCATTTATGGATCGGATGGACCTTGTCTTAAATGACGTATAATGACATGATTTAGGACATATGGAGATGAACCGATGCCGCATGTCGCGATGGTGCTGACACCGGGCTTCCAGTTTCTGGCGTTGGGCGTGCAGGCTGCCTTCGAACTCGCCAATGTCGTGGTGGAAGAACCTTTCTACACGCTCGGCATCTACTCGATTGACGGCGGGCCGGTCGCCTCATCCAGTGGGTTCGATGTGCCAACTGTGCCTCTTGGCAAGGCCGGGCCGGTCGATACGCTTCTGTTGATGGCTGGCTTGATGCCGCCGCCGTTGCAGGATGCGAAAGCTCTGTTCGCGCTTCATGCCGCCGCGCTGCCCGCACGGCGCATTGCCGGGCTTTGCACCGGCGCCTTTCTGCTGGCGCAGATGGGGCTGCTCGATGGCCGCCGCGCCACGACGCATTGGGCCTATGCGCGGATGATGCGCGATGGCTTTCCGAATATCCGCGTCGAGGAGGATCGCATATTCATCAACGAGGGATCTGTCTGGACATCGGCCGGACTGACCGCTGGGCTGGATGTCGTGGTCGCCATGGTGGAGAAGGATCTGGGGGCGGACGTCGCGCGATCGGTTGCCCGCCGGCTGGTGATGCATCACCGCCGCGCTGGCGGCCAATCGCAGCACAGCGAGATGCTGGACCTGGCTCCCAGCAGTGATCGCATCCAGAAGGCCCTCGTTCACGCCCGCAGTCATCTGCAAAATCCCCTGACGGTCGAGGAACTGGCAGAGGTGGCGGCACTTTCCCCACGCCAGTTCAGCCGGGCCTTCCGTGCAGAAACCGGGCAGTCGCCGGCCAAGGCTGTCGAACAGCTTAGGCTCGAGGCGGCCCGGCTTCTGCTGGAAGATACGCGCCACAGCCTGGAAGCGGTGGCGCGTGAGGTTGGCTTCATCGATCTGCGCCGTATGCGCGAGGTGTTCATGCGCAACTATGGACAGCCGCCTCAGGCCCTGCGCCGGTTGATGCGCACGGCCTGAGGCATCGGCTCAACCGATCCGCCGCAATCGCTCAAGTGACGGCGGCGCAGCGAGCAGGTGCTCGAAGCGAGCGGCAAGCCCGGTAAAGGCTGGTGCAGCGGCATGGGTATCCAGCGCAGCCTGATCCGCCCATGCCTCGATCATGACGATCACGCCCGGCTCATCGCGGCTCTCATGGGCGAGATAGGCGATGCAGCCGGGCTCTGAGCGGACCTGTGGCAATATCGCCTTGATCGCGCGCGCCAGTTCGTCCGCCTTGCCCACCTGCGGCACCAGGCGCGCGACTAGATGCACGGTGGCATCGGCCGCCGCATCATTCATGCTGCCAGCCTTCCAGGACGATCTTGCCGCGCGTGGTCGCGCTTTCGATCTGGCGGTGGGCGGCGATCAGATTGGCCGCATTGATCGGCGACAATGTCTGGGTCAGCGTGGTCCTGATCGCGCCCTGATCCACCAGCTTGGCGACCTCGTCGAGCAGCCGCCCCTGTTCTGCGACATCGGGCGTATCGAACAGCGAGCGGGTGAACATCAGTTCCCAATGGACCGAAACGGCTTTCCGCTTGAAAGCGATAATGTCGAGGCTGGCGGGATCGTCGATGAGCGCGAAGCGCCCCTGCGGCGCGATCAGTTCGGCAATGTCGGCCAGATGGTGGTCGGTATGCGTGGTCGAGAAGACGAAGGCTGGTGCATCAAGCCCAAGAGCCGCGATCTGCGGTGCCATGGGCTGGCTATGGTCGATGACATGATGCGCGCCCAGGCCGCGTACCCAGTCCTGCGTTTCGGGGCGCGAGGCAGTGGCGATGACCGTGAGGTCGGTTCCCGCCCGTGCGATCTGGATCGCAACCGAGCCGACGCCGCCCGCGCCACCGATGATCAGCAGGTTGGCCGGCTCTTGTCCCACCTTGTCCTGCACCCGCAGGCGATCGAACAATGCCTCCCAGGCGGTGATCGCGGTCAGCGGCAAGGCGGCGGCTTCGGCCACTGAAAGCGCGGAGGGCGCGCGTCCAACAATGCGCTCGTCGACGAGTTGATACTGGGCATTGCTGCCATCGCGGGCGATGTTTCCGGCGTAGAAAACCGGGTCGCCGACCTTGAAACGGGTGACATCCGGACCAACGGCCTCGACGATGCCCGCCGCGTCCCAGCCCAATATGCGCTCTGCTCTGCCCTCAAAGGGCGGGGCACCGGCGCGGACCTTGGTATCGACGGGATTTACCGATACCGCCTGCACCGCAACCAGCAGATCGCGGCCTGCGGCAACGGGACGTGGCAATTCGACATCCACGAGCGCGTCTGGTCGGTCGAGGACGCCCGCCTGATGATAAGCAATGGCACGCATGAGAGTACTTCCTTTTGCAGTTGCCTTGCCTATGTGGTCACAGTGCATTCCCATGCGATACGCACAAATATCGCCTATAGTGTCGAAAAGGATACCGTCTCTTGGCCAAGCTGCGCCATTCCCGCCTGGACTGCGCGCCCGGCTGCGCGGTGGAGGCCGCCATCAGCCTGATCGACGGCAAGTGGAAGGCGGTGACCCTTTATCATCTGCAGGACGGGCCCGTCCGTTTCAACGAGTTGCGGCGTCGTAGCGGAAGCGTGACGCAGCGCATGCTCACGAACCAACTGCGCGAACTGGAAACCGATGGACTGATCGAGCGCGAGGTATTCGCGCAAGTGCCGCCCCGGGTGGAATATCGCCTTTCGGAGCGTGGAGGCACCCTTCTACCGATAATCGAGGCGCTCAAGACATGGGGCGATGCGAACATGGATTTGTTCGCTCGGCGATAGATGATGGGCCCTTGCGGGAACTTGTAAGCGGACAGTCGTTAGCTGAAAGCGAAAAATCGGTGATTGAACGGCAGCAAAAGGTAGACGGCGGGTCGGCAGCCACGTGCCCTGTTCGGCAGCATCAGCCACTTCGATGCAATCCCCAGAAGCTGCCGTCTCCGCCTAACCCGTCAGCCGGTATGAGCCGCCGTCTCTGCGGCGTAGCCCTTGAGCTTGCCTAACGGCTGCTCCTCCTCAGCAGTAGTGTCGGGCGATGTCTGCCGCTCCTGTTCGCAATTCAGCTCGGCACCCAGCAAATTTGCCACAAACGCGCTCTTCAACAGTGGGCGGCTGGAGCCGGGAATGTCGGTTCCGACAAAGCCGGGCGTGGGGACGTCAGGTGCCCGGCGGCCAAGTCGAGTGTATCAAGCAGAAGGGACGCCAATGATCATGTCGTGGACCTTCAATGCCAATGCGTCCGCTGCAAACGGCTTTGTCATCATGTCCATGCCCCCACCTAGAAAGTCGGATCGTATCGCGGCATTCTGCGCGTATCCGGTGATAAAAAGCACTTTGAGCGCTGGTCGTACCTCGCGGGCGATCTCCGCCAATTGGCGGCCGTTCATTCCCGGCAGACCGACATCGGTGACCAGAAGATCGATGCGTTCGTCCGATTGCAGCAGTGGAAGGGCCGATGTTGCGTCGGTGGCCTCGATGGCGTTGTAGCATAGTTCACGAAGGACTTCAGTAACGACGAGGCGCACCGAAGGATCATCCTCTACGACCATTACGGCCTCACCGCTCCCGAGCGGGAACTGGGCCTCGCGCCGCTTCACGACTTCCTTTTCGCCATGGCTGCGAGGTACGAACAGCTTGACCGTGGTCCCAAAGCCAAGCTCGCTGTAAATACGAACATGTCCACCTGACTGCTGGGCAAAGCCGTAGATCATCGAGAGGCCAAGTCCGGTGCCCTGACCGACAGGTTTGGTTGTGAAGAACGGCTCGAACACCTTTTCGATCGTCGATGGGGCCATACCGATCCCGGTGTCGCTGACGCTCAGGATTACGTACTGGCCTGGCTCAAGGCCCGGATGATCTCGGGTGTAATGTTCATCAAGATAGGTATTGTCGGTCTCGATGATGAGGCGGCCACCGTCGGGCATCGCATCTCGGGCGTTGATGCACAAATTGAGCAACGCACTTTCAAGCTGGTTGGTGTCGGTGGAAGCTGCCCACAGATCGGCCTGGAAATGCGTCTCCAACACCGTCTGCTCGCCGAGTGTCCGCTCGAGCAACTCGCTCATGCCGGAGACCAGACCATTGATGTCTGTAGGTTTCAGATCGAGTGATTGCCGTCTGCCGAACGCCAGCAGTCGCGACGTGAGCGCAGCCGCGCGCTGAGCGGAAGCATTACCGGCATTGATGTATCGATCGACCCGGTCAAACCTGCCGGCAGCGATATTGCGCTGGATCAGATCGAGACTGCCGACGATCCCGGTGAGCATGTTGTTGAAGTCGTGCGCGATGCCGCCGGTCAACTGTCCTATTGCTTCCAACTTCTGGCTGTGCCGCAGAGCCTCCTGCGCAGCCTCCAGCTCAATCTTGCGCGCATTGGTTTCGGTGAGATCGCGGCCAACCGCTACGAAGTTGATGCCATCGGGTTCCGGTGCGGCGGTCCATTCGATGCTTTTCCAACTGCCGCCCTGCGCGGCGATGCGGTTTTCGAAGCGTGCAGGCTCACGTGATTGCGCCATCCGCGCGATGACCTCCAGTGAATGTGCCACATCGTCCGGATGGATGATGGCGGTATACTCGCGGGTAAGCAGATCGTTCTCACTCCAGCCCAGCACCCGCGTCCAGGCGGGATTCACCGCCGACATCATTCCTGCGAAGTCCGCGCGCGCAAGCATATCCTGCGACAAATCCCATAGCCGATCGCGCTCCGCACGGGCACGTTCGATGGCCGATTTGACGCGCTCGCCGACTTCCTGGACGAGCATCTCCTCCGCCTGGCTCCAGACGCGCGGCGTCGCGTTCTGCACCGCGAGGAGACCCACCCACTGCTCCTCCTCGAACAACACAACGTCGATGAAAGCGCCGACCTCCCTGGCAGTCAGGCCTTCGCGAGCGGGGGCACTCAGCCGATCGTCGCCGGGGACATCATAGACGACCACCGGAGCCCCGTTGCGATAGGCAGCCAGCAGATCAGGCCCAAACGAGGCAAGCGAATGGACGCCCGCGATCGAGCCGACACTGCGTGAATAATCGCGCTCAACGGTCATCATGCCGCTGCTCGTGATCTCGGCATAGAAGACCCGGCTGGCATCGAGCAGTTCACCGACGCGAATTGCGGCAAGATTGGTGATCTCGGCGGGCGTTTTGAGCGACCGCAGATCGTCGGAGAGGGAAAGGAGGAACGCGCTGCGCCGCTGCGCCGCAACCCGTTCGGTCGTCTCGGAGAGGATGCAGATGACGCCCGCAGGATTTCCCTCTGCATCGGGAACTGGCGAGTAGTCGAGATCCATCCAGACCTGCTCGGGTGCTCCATTGCGCAGCAGCGTCATTTGCTGGTCGCGGTAGTGCGCGGTCTCGCCTGAAAGACCTTTCCTGATCACTGCATCGTTGAACGCGGCGACCTCGGGCCAGCTTTCACGAACTGCTGAGCCGAGAGAATCCGGGTGGCGACCACCTGCGAAGTTCGAATAGGCATCATTGTAGAGCATGACGCCGATCTGTCCCCACATCATCACCATGGGGACGCGCGAGCGCAGTAAGAGCGAAAGAGCGCTGGTGAGGCACTGAGGCCATTGCGCTATGGGCCCCAGAGAGCTTGTAGACCAATCTCGGTCTGCAATCAGTTCTGCGCAGACGCCGCCGCCCTGCAGGAACGGGAATGCTGTCTTTGTAGGGGTAAGGTCGAAAATCGGCGCAGTGAACATGGAACGGGGCCCTGAAGCCGCTTTCGGATTGCCGGTGTGGCAAGGTGGCGCGCGCTTGTTTATGGGCAAGGCATAGCCGAATTCGCGCCTATCTGGAAATCTCGTTCTACCCGCTTCCCTACATACATCGCTGCATGAATTCGTCCCGATCTTCCTAATGGCCACCAGCATAGTGTGGGGATGCGATTGGACAGGCGAATACCGACGCTATCTCATTTGCATCCGCAACCTATCGTTTGATAGTCGGCCATCTTGCCCATCCAGTTTGGAAAAGCTGCCCGTCCGCACCCGGGCATCGGAATCTGGTGGCTAAATGGCGGCAAAGGGTCGTCCATGATCTCGCGGTTCACCCGAACTTGAACTCAGAGCGCCGTCGCTACGACCTCGCGGGGAAAACCTGCCGCGAGATGATCGATCAACGCTCGCACGGATGGCGGTAGACCCCGGCGGGTCGTGAAGACAAGGTGCACAATGCCTTGGAGCCCGCGCCAGTCGGGCAGAACGTGGGCCAGCTTGCCGGCGAGCAGCGCTTCGCGACAAACGTGGTCGGGCAGTATCGCGATGCCGAGGCCGTCGATGGCGGCGTTGCGTACCGCGGCCATGTCAGTGCAGCCCATGCGCGGCGCTGTGCGGATCATATGTTTGCGGCCATCCTCGGTCTCCAGGTGCCATTCGAGATCGTCCGCGGCGTCATCGGTGGCGAGCGTCGGCAGGTTTGCGAGCTGCTCCACCTGTTTGATCTGGCATGCCAGTTCGGGGCACGCGACGAGGATGCGCGTCGATCTGCCTAGCGAGCGCATGGTAAGCGCGGCATCGCTGGTCAGCGTGGCGCGCACGCGCAAGGCAAGATCGATCCGCTCCTCGATCAGGTCCACCGCGCGGTCTGTCGCGACGAGCTGCAGGCGCACCTTTGGATAGCGGGCAAGGAACGCGGATATCAGCCCCGAGATGGGCTCGACCATGCCGGTGGGACAGCTGAAGCGGATGCGGCCATGGGGTTCGGTCTGTGCCTCGAGTACCAGCGCCTCGGCCTGCTCGGCTTCGGCGAGGATGGCTCGGCACCGCTCGTAGAAGGCAAGGCCGGTGTCGGTCACGCGGAAGCGCCGACTGGATCGTTCGATAAGGCGTAGGCCGAGGCGCTCCTCCAGCCCGGCGATGCGGCGGCTCAACTTGGACTTAGGCTCCCGGAGCGCGCGCCCCGCCGCGGCAAAGCCGCCGTGCGCCACCACTTCGGCAAAATAGCCATAGTCGTTCAGGTCGATCCGCATCATCGTTCCTCCAGTGGAACGCTAAGTGCCACATCTGCTGTCTACACGCATCATCGTTCTGAGGGCATCTCTTCTGGGCAACGGCGGTTCGCCGGAACACGAAGGGGAAAGACGATGACGAAGAAATTCAATGGCAAGGTGGTGGTGGTGACCGGTGGCACCAGCGGGATCGGTCTGGCTACGGCCAAAGCTTTCGCCGATGAGGGCGCATCGGTGTTCATCACCGGGCGGCGGCAGGAAACGCTCGATACCGCGGTGAAGGCAATCGGCGGGCGCGTCATCGGCGTCCAGGGCGACATGGCCAAGCTCGCCGACATCGACCGGCTCTACGACGCGGTCCAGCAGCAGCATGCGCAGATCGACGTGGTCTTTGCCAATGCCGGCGGCGGCGAGATGATGCCGCTCGGCGCGATCACCGAGGAGCACTACCAGAGCACTTTCGACACCAACGTGAAGGGCGTGCTGTTCACCGTCCAGAAGGCGCTGCCGCTGCTCAAGGACGGAGCCTCGGTGATCCTCACGAGTTCGACCACGAGCATCTCAGGCACGCCTGCCTTCAGTGTCTATTCGGCGACCAAGGCGGCAGTGCGCAACTTCGCGCGCAACTGGATCCTCGACCTCAAGGATCGCCGCATCCGCGTCAACGCCATCAGCCCCGGCGTAACCGAGACCGCCGGGCTCGACCATCTCTTCGGCGGCAGCGAGCAGGCGGCGGGCACCAAGGACTATCTCGCCAGCCTGATCCCCGCGGGCCGGATCGGTCAGCCCGAGGAAATCGCCAAGGCCGTACTGTTCCTCGCCTCCAACGAGGCAAGCTTCGTCAACGGCGTCGAACTCTTCGTCGATGGCGGCCAAGTGCAGATCTGATCACCACGCTCGAAGGCCGGATGGCTTGTCGCCTCGGGTGGCGAACCATCCGGCCGTTTGGCCGCCGCGTAGAAAAAACCGGACCGGCCGAAATCGGGAAGCAGAATTGGGCCGCTGAATGGCGACAAAGGGTCGGAACCATCAGATTTGGCAGGTCGCGGATACGGCCCACGTGTCTCTGCAAACGTTCGCAAATTCCTCAGTCTGGAAATATTCTGCGGTTTTGCGGCACTTTTTGAGGGAGGAAACGTTGATGGCATGCCATCAATGCCGCACTTCGTCTCATCAGTCCTTCCTGAAAGCCTACAATTGCCTCTTATCGATACGCCGGGCCAGCCTGCGGCACAGCAACTTTTCTCCGGCTCCGGTGAAATCCGCTCAATAGGTCGGGATTTGGATTGGACGCAAACGCCGCTGGGATCTGTAGCGAGCTGGCCGCAGAGCCTGCGCTCGACGGTACGCACTTTGCTGTCCTCACAATATCCGATGGTTCTGACGTGGGGCGGCGAATTTACCCAGATTTACAACGATGCCTATTCCAAGCTGATTGGAGACAGACATCCTGCCGGACTTGGCACCGACATTCGGATAACGCTTGCAGAGGCATGGGGGACGCTTGGCCCGATGATCGAGCGTGTAATGGCGACGGGCGATGCAAACTGGACACCGGCCTTACCCCTCGAGATGCATCGTTCGGGATATCGTGAAGAGGCTTACTTTTCGGTGAGCCACGCTCCGGCGGAGGATGACGCTGGTGTGATCACCGGAATGCTTGCGGTGTGCTCGGAGGTGACGGAGCAGATTGTGGGGGAGCGCCGCCTGAAGCTGCTTCGCGAGCTCGCTGCCAGGGCGGGCAGCGCGGTGCAGACGAGGCAAGCTGCGCTCGATATCATGGCCGCGCTTGCGGATGATCCGCTCGACATACCTTATGCTGCGCTGCTGCTGCGCACTGCAACTCGTCATGAGGTTGCCGCATCCTTCGGTCTTGCACCCGATATTCTCAGCCAAATGGGAGAGGGCGGCGATCCCTGGGGCTTGTCCGCTGCACTGAGTGGCTCCAGCTTCGTCATTGACGCGGCCAACACCCATGTATCTGCGCATGGCGGCGCCTACCTTGACCCTGTAGTCTCGGCTATTTGCCTGCCCGTTCTAGGTGAGCAGAATGCGGTCGATGGTCTTTTGGTGTGCGCAATTTCACCCAATCGGGCTCTTGATGAAGCGTACCGCTCCTTCTTCGAGCTTGTAGGTGGGCAGGTCTCCGTTGCGATACGCAATGCCGAGGCGCGTGAGCACGAGCAGCGCCGCGCGGCCGAAATGGCCGAACTCGATCGGGCCAAGACGGCGTTCTTCTCCAACGTTTCGCACGAATTTCGAACTCCGCTCACGCTGATACTCGGCCCCCTCGAGGAAGCGCTGAGCGATGAGCCCACCTCTATGCCGGCGCATCGCGATGCTCTCGAGCTTGCGCACCGCAACGCACTCCGCATGTTGCGTCTCGTGAACACCCTTCTAGATTTTTCCCGAGTGGAGGCGAGCCGGATGACAGCAGCGCCCGAGCCTGTCGATCTCACTGCGCTGACGGTTGACCTGGCGTCGAATTTTCGGGCGGCGATCGAAAAGGCCGGTCTGGATTTTCGTGTCGCGGCATCGCCGCTGTCACGGCACGCCCGCGTCGATCGCGAAATGTATGAGAAGATCGTGCTCAACCTCGTTTCCAACGCCTTCAAGTTCACCAACGAAGGGTCGATTGAGGTCCGTCTCAGTGAGACAGACAATGCTGCCGTACTGACGGTCAGTGACACCGGAGCTGGCATTGCTACCCACGAACTTGATAACATATTCGTTCGGTTCCACCGCATCGCCGGGCAAAAATCTCGCAGCCATGAAGGCTCGGGTATCGGCCTGGCGCTAGTCAAGCAGTTGGTAGAACTCCAGGGCGGCACTATCGTGGCCGAAAGCGCGGGTGAAGGGCGCGGGGCAGCATTCACGGTCAAGCTTCCTCTTGCGCAGCCCGGGACAGGCTCCGCTCCAGTCGGCTCAGTTGAACTCGAAACCACCTCTGCTCGCGCGAGTGCTTACGTCGAGGAGGCACGGCGATGGCTTCCTGAGCAGGCCCCGCTCTTGCCCGAGCCTGCTCCACACCGCCCACGGATTTTGCTGGCAGACGACAATGCCGACATGCGCGCCTACGTCCGCCGACTGTTGGCACCGGATTTCAACGTTACAGTTGCCTCTGACGGCGCTCAGGCTCTGGCTTTGGCCCGCGAGACGAGGCCGGATCTTGTGTTGTCGGATATCATGATGCCGCACCTGGATGGATTCGGGCTCCTTCGCGCGCTTCGAGACGACCCTGCAACGCAAACCATCCCCGTCATTTTCCTTTCTGCCAAGGCGGGTGAGGACGCACGAATTGAAAGCCTCGAGGCTGGCGCAGACGATCATCTTGTGAAGCCCTTCAGCGCGCTCGAGCTGCGCGCGCGTATTGGCGGTGCGCTCGACCTCGCCGAACTGCGCGGCGAAAAGGCGGCCCGCGAGCGGCTTTCCAGGGCGCGGGAGCAAACCGACCTTGCTCAGGCTGCGCAGTGGCGCAGCGAACAGCACCTTCAGGCGCTCACTGACGCCCTACCTGTGCTGATATCCCATGTCGATTGTGACTTGCGCTATCGATTTGTGAACCGCGCGTACGAAGGCTGGCTGGGCCGCCCGATCGACGAAATCCTTGGGGCCCGCGTTGAGGACATGATCGGCTCGGATGCGCTTGCCCACGTTCAAAAGCACATTGACGCCGCGCTGGCCGGTGCGGAAGTTCAATTCGAAACCTTCATGCCATATTCCGGCATCAGGCCGAGACATATTCGCGTGGATTATATCCCGCAACGCGGGCCTAATGGCTCGATTGAGGGCTTCTATGGGCTGGTTCAGGATATAAGCGAGCGCAAGCTCGCCGAGCGGCATCGCGAACTGCTGGTCGATGAGTTGAACCACCGCGTCAAGAATACGCTTGCCGTGGTACAGTCAATTGCCGCGCAATCCTTCAAGGGGGATCGCGAGCCTGCAGAGGCGCGCGCAGCATTCGAGGGCCGCCTGCTCGCGCTGTCCGACGCGCATAATCTACTTACCCAGGAGAGCTGGGATTACGCCATGCTGGCGGACGTTATCGCGAATGCGATTCACCCATTTGGTGGGGGCCGTTTCGATGTCGCTGGACCGGCGATCGCCCTCGAACCAAAGGCCGCCGTCAGTATCGCGCTTGCCCTTCACGAGCTTTGCACCAACGCCGCCAAGTACGGCGCTCTGTCAACGGCCAAGGGGCGCGTGAGCGCTTCCTGGTCTCTGGAGGAAGGGCCGGATCCCAAATTCCATCTGGCTTGGGAGGAGCGCGATGGTCCGCCAGTGGCCCCGAGATCGAGGCAGGGATTCGGCTCGCGGCTCATCGAGCGCGGTCTTGCAGCCGAACTTGGTGGCACTGCGGAGATGTCCTTCGCGCCTGCCGGCTTGAAATGCTTCATCACAGCGCCGCTCGCCAACTTGGGAGACCGCAATGTCTCTTGCGGGTAAGCGCGTGTTGGTCGTGGAGGATGAGATGCTCGTAGCCATGAATATCGAAGACACGCTGACCGAACTGGGCGCAATCGTCGTCGGCCCGGCCATGCGTCTGGATACCGCGCTGGATTTGGCGGAACGAGAAGAGTTTGATCTCGCGATGCTGGATGTGAACATTCACGGGGGACGGTCCTACCCGGTTGCCACGTTGCTGAAATCGCGCGGCGTGCCTTTCATATTCGCCACCGGTTACGGTCACGCGGCCGATGTGGACGAGTTCAGCGACATCGCCACCTTGGCAAAGCCGTTTCGTGGCACAGATCTCGAGCACGCCCTCTGCAACGCTCTTCGCTCATCGTCGAGACCTTGAGGCGCGTCGTTATGACACCCTGATGGGCGTCGGCGCGGGAGGTGGCATTTCGATAGCGTGGAACGTGCGCGGCTCCCGCAAGTTGGATCAGCATGAAAACGACATCGACGCTCATGGCAGCCGCAGCGCTGGCCTGTACGATCGCGGCCTGTGATGGTCCGAAGGTGTAGCGCGACGATTACGGAGTCCGGCGCATTGCCTCAATAGAATTGTTCCCCAAGGCATAGTCGTTGCCTCATCAAGAATGCTCCCGAAGATATTGATTGTGGAGCAGACAAATGAGGAGGGTCAGCATGATGACGCGCGACGACATGATTGCAGCAACTGGCGAGCGGTATCGAAAAGGCGATCGCGCGAATCGAGGGAAGATCCTCGATGTATTCACGGCCATTACAGGCTTTCACCGCAAGCATGCGGCCCGGATCCTGCGCGCTACAGGGCGGCGTGAGCGGGGCGCGCCAAGACCGGAGATGCGTCTCTACAACGACGAGATGGACGGCGCGCTGGTGACGCTGTGGGAGGCCTCTGACCGGGTCTGTGGAAAGCGGTTACACGCAATGCTGCCGCTGCTTGTCGAGGCCATGGAGCGCCACGGACATATGACCCTGCTACCAGCCATTCGGGCTGGGATCCTTACCATGAGTGCGGCGACAATCGATCGCCGTCTGGCGCCGTTCCGCGAAGGGGCCAAGCGGCGGCGACGGGCACCACCGTCGGCGGCCGTGAAGGCAGCGGTCCCGGTCCGCACCTTTGCAGACTGGGGTGACCCGTCACCGGGGTTCTTTGAGGCCGATCTAGTGGCCCATTCGGGTCCGTCCGCAGATGGAAGATTTGTCCAGACTCTGACTCTCACGGACATTGCCAGCGGGTGGACCGAAACGATGCCGATTCCGTTTCGCGAGCAAGAGTATCTGGTGCAGGCACTGACCAAGCTGCAGCGATCACTTCCGATGCCGATCCTTGGGCTGGATACTGACAACGACACGGTCTTTATGAACGAAACTATTCAGGCTTGGTGTGCAGTTCATAATATAACCTTTACCCGTTCTCGCCCGTATCACAAAAATGACCAAGCGTGGGTAGAGCAGAAGAACGGATCCGTGGTCAGAAAGCTGGTTGGATATCGTCGATATGAAGGGCTCGAAGCCCTCCAAATTCTTGAAAATCTCTACGCCGCTTCGCGCCTGTTTGTAAACTTGCTTCAACCATCCTTCAAACTGATCTCAAAGGAACGTCATGGCGCCAAGGTTATCAAACGCTACGATAAGCCGGTCACGCCCTGTCAGCGTCTCCTTGCAGATGCCCGAGTCAGCAATGCTATCAAGACACAGTTGTCGACCATGCAGGCGAGCCTGGATCCCATCGACCTGCTCGCACGCATGCGTCATTGTCAGCAGCAACTGCTCAATCTTTCACAGGATGAGCAGGTTGAGGGGGCAATCCAGCCGGACGCGCGGCTTGGGGACTTTCTGGCGAGCCTCAAGGATGCTTGGCATTCCGGCACCCTGGAGGAACCGGCGCGTCCACAGCGTACTTGGAGGACCCGCGTCGATCCCTTCGCGGCGACGGCAACCGAGGTGACCGCCCTGTTCGAAAGCGCCATGGGGCAAACGTCTCGTGATTTGTTTGAACAGCTTTGCGCGGACCACCCCGGCCTGTACCTCCCAGGCCAGTTGAGGACTTTCGAACGACAGCGCAAACGGTGGCGAGCAGCGAAAGCCGACGCACTGATCCTCGGGGCTGCCGCAGTGGCGGCTGAATAGTGGCGCGAACGGCGCTCCATCCATTGCCTGTTCGCGCGCCGCTTCGCTACGCTCCGCAACCCGCGAACAGGCAATGGATGGAAAGATCTGGCCCAATCGGCTATGGGAACCATTCTGATGAGGCAACGGCAAACGCCTCGGGAACATCTTTGCTTGAGGCAACACGACCGGCCATCGTAGTTGTCGCCGCGCACCGAAGGAGAAGGCAGGTGCCGCGAAGGATGAAGCCGCTGCCAACGCTTCGGGTGTACCTTATGAGGGGAACGGGCCCGCTGAGCGCGCTGGCCGCGCTGCGGACCGCGTAGATCGTGCCGCCGCTAAGGCGCGTGATTCTCAGGCGGATGCGCTCAAGGATCAGGGACACGCTATCGAAGCGCAGGCAGATGCGCAGGCCGACAAGCTGGAGCAACAAGCCCAGGCAATTCGCAATGCCGCCAAAGCGAAGGCCAGAGATCTGGATAGGCAAGCAAAGACGCTAAAGGCGAAGCCCTGATTGGGCCGAAATGCGCATAGGCATCTCCTCTACGTCTGAACCGATGCCTTCCATCGATTAAACGTTCCAAGCCCGCCTGTCGCGTTCCTTATAGGTCGTGTCCATTGTCAGACCTTGGGGAAAACACGTTTGAGATCGACGCTGAAACGCGCCTGCACGCCTTCTGGAAGATATTCGACCAGCGCATCCCGGCTGCCGCAGATGCCCAAGGAAATAAGTCGCGATCCAAAGCCCTTTTGCGCAGGTGGCTTCACGACCGGGCCGCCCCGTTCCTGCCAGAGAAACTGGAAGCGGTGGTCGTCAATATGCCAACTGACCACCACCTGGCCTGCTTCATGTGACAAGGCGCCATATTTCACCGCGTTGGTCGCCAGTTCGTGAACGATTAGGGATAGCGACATCGCGGCTTCGGCGCTGACCTGCATATCAGTTCCGCACAGCGCGATCCGGCCGCTGTCTGCGCCCAGCCACAAGATGCGCTGAAGGAGCGTTGACATTTGCGTGGCGCTCCAGCTCGTCTGGAGGAGACTGTCGTTCGCCTGACCGAGCGCGACGATCCGGCTCAGGAGCGTTTCCCGTACCTCAGGATCGATGTTTCGCAAGGTTTGGGCAGCAAGTGACTGAACCATGGCGAAGCTTTTCTTCACGCGGTGAGACATTTCCCGCATCAGCAACTGCTTTTGCTGCTCTGCGGCCTTGCGTGCCGTCACGTCGATCGATGTCCCGGAAAATCGGTAAGGCTGGCCGGACGCATCGACCACCATCCGACCCTTGCATTCGACCCAGCGGATCTGTTCATCGGGGATGGCGAGCCTATAATCGACGAGGAAATCGGCACCATGCTCGAACACCGCCCGAATGCTGGCACGCAGAGCGGGGAGATCTTCGGCGACGACGTACTTTTGATATTGCTCTTCGGTAAGACCTTCGGTGCACCCGTCCACTTCAAGGCCATAAAGTCGCGCAAAATTGGCATCACCGTGGATGCGATCCGAAGACACCATCCAATCCCAAAGACCCACAGAGCCGCTAGCGGTAAGTGCCATCTGCAGGCGCTCATCTTGCAGGGCCATACGATCCTGGAGCACACGCGACTGGGTTTTGTCGCGCAAAACCTTTACGAAGCCGATGATGACGTCATCCGCATCCTTGAGCGGCATCATTTCTCCGCTCGCCCAGAATCTATCTCCGCTCTTGCGAATGTGCCAGCGCTCATCGGCCCCTCGGCCGTTGGCTAGAGCCTGCCTCATCTCTTGGCTTGGTACTGCGGCGGCGCGGTCCTCCGGTGTGAAAAAGACCGAGAGATCGCGACCAACAATTTCCTCGGCTGTCCACTGGAGAATATTGGCTGCACCGGCATTCCAGTCGGTGATGGATCCTGTGCGATCCATGACGATGATGGCGTAGTCGATGGCGCTGTCGAATATCGACTGAAAGCGCAGCGCGGCGTTAGCGAGCTCATTCTTGACCTCACGCTCCTGCCTCGCGACCTTGCGCAATTCCAATTGGCTCATGACCTGCGTCGCCAGCATCTGCAAGGTGAAGCGTTGCAGCTCGCTCAGCCCTTCAGGACGTGTCCGGGTATCCAATATGCAAAGCGTACCGATCGCGAGCCCTGCCTGATTTTTAAGCAATGCGCCGGCATAGAATCGAATGCCGCCCGCCGCGTCGACCAGGGGATTGGCCGCGAACCGGCTGTCCTTCGTCGCATCGCGAATTTCCAGGAAATCCTCCTCCAGAATCGCGTGAGCGCAAAAGGAGGTATCGAGCGGGGTTTCTCGAACGCCAAGACCCATTTCAGCCTTGAACCACTGTCGATCATCTCCAACGAGATTGACGACTGCGATCGGCGCCGCGCAAACCGCAGCGGCCAGTTTCACAACATCATCGAACTGCTGTTCGCGCGGGGTATCGAGAATATCATATTCGGCAAGCACCGCACTGCGGCCCGGTAAATGAGCATCGGGAAAACAAAAAAATTCGTTTTGTGCGTTGCTCAAATCACGGCTCCATGCGCTAGACCGATCTGTCAGCTGCTGAAGATCTATAGCCGCGGCTCCGGTACCATCGCCACATATAAAACGCCGCAAACCATGACTGGCAGTCGCTGCATGGCCGAGGCCCTTTCCACGCGAAAGTCGAGGTTGGCCGCACATTCTTGACAACCCGTATGATGATCGGGCCGCAGCCGGGAAAAAGCCCGGCACCTGATTTCAGGGCCGGGCAAGTTGAGTAGGGCGGTTTAGCCCTTCGGGTCGCGACGCAGCCATACCGCAGGAATATGTATATCAGAAGGCAATTCAGATCGCTCATCCGAATTAGATGGAATTGTTAACTTCGCTCAGAGAAATTCACTGTGAAAATGAAACGTATTCGTAAAAATCCAGGCAGTTAAGTTATGTGTGAAGGACGGTGGGCGTTGTGGGGCCGGGTGCTACCGATACCCAACGCCCTGGCGACACCATGCATCGCATGCGACGAGCTTTCATGGGGGCGCGCATGCAAAGCCCCGGCGGGAGTACCACTACACTACTGCCGCCGGCCCACCCCCACACTCTATCGAGCATCTATCGTTTCAGGCGATCCCAGCGCCGCCGGTCACGCCGAAGACTTCGCCGGTGATGTAGCTGCCCTCTT
This sequence comes from Novosphingobium resinovorum, assembly GCF_001742225.1. Taxonomy (NCBI): domain Bacteria; kingdom Pseudomonadati; phylum Pseudomonadota; class Alphaproteobacteria; order Sphingomonadales; family Sphingomonadaceae; genus Novosphingobium; species Novosphingobium resinovorum. The sequence continues at coordinate 210,249 of NZ_CP017077.1, forward strand.
GCGAAGCGAGCAGGACGTAAACTGGTGCAATCTCCACGGGCTGACCGGGCCTACCGAAACGACTGTGCTCGCCGAAATGCGCAACCATTTCCTGAGGCTGTCCGCCGCTTGCCTGAAGCACGGTCCAGAACGGTCCCGGCGCTACCACGTTGGCCCGTATGCCCTTTTCCACCAGCTGCTTCGCCAATGCTTTGGTGTAGGCGACAATGCCTGCCTTGGTGGTCGCATAGTCGAGCAGGATGTCCGATGGCTCATAGGCCTGAACCGAGGCCGTGGTGATGACCGAGGCGCCGACCGGGAGATGGGGCACCGCCGCCTGCGTGATCCAGTGCCGGGCGTAAAGGTTGGTCTTGATAGTCTTGTCAAAATCATCAGACGTGACTTCGCCAACATTCTCACGCCACTGCTGACGCCCCGCATTAATGACAAGAATGTCGATCCCTCCAAGCCCCTTCACCGCGTCCTCGACGAGCTGACGGCTCCAGGCCTCGTCGCTTACGTCGCCGGGCAGCGCTACGGCGTTGCGGCCCGCCTCCTCGATCAGGGCGAGAACTTCGCGCGCATCCTCCTCTTCGCTCGGCAGATAGGCGATGGCGACGTCCGCGCCCTCGCGCGCAAAGGCGATAGCAGCCGCACGGCCAATCCCGGAATCGCCACCAGTGACAAGCGCTTTGCGCCCCTTGAGCTTGCCCGCGCCGATGTAACTTTTCTCACCGTGATCAGGTCGAGGCTCCAGTTTGCCTGCGATGCCTGGACGCGGCTGCGGCTGTTTGGGAAAGGGAGGCTTGGGGTATTGGGTGCGGGGGTCCTGCATGGTCAGCCGGTCGGGCATGATCGCTCCTTGGGTCTATGGGAATTTACGGGCGGGGCAAGGGTCGTCAGAGGGCCTTCGCCATGTTGAGGTGAGCGGTGACTGTGGGGACCAATTCGGTTGCGAATGTCTTGAGCGATGCCTGATCCTCGCCCGCTGCGTAGCCTTTGAGCGCATCCAGCGTGGCCTGGTGAGCGCTGACCTGTGCCTTGGCATAGGCCTCATCGAACGCGGCGCCTGTTTTACTCCGGAGGTCGGCAAGCTGTGCATCCTGAGCCGCGGTCATGCGCGGGGCCGGGGTAATCGGCGGTGTGGCAGCCGCTGCGGCTGCGGTCAGCTTCTTGGTAGATCCGGTATGAGCCTTGACCATTTGTTCGGCAAACATCTTCACCTTGGCGGACTGGGCTTTCTCGGCTGCGAGCTTCGATGTCTCGATCTCGAACATGTCGCTCGCAGCCGCTATGTTGGCAAAGACCTGCGCCGGGCTCTCTGCCGAAGTCATCCCGGTTTCGTTCATGGCATCTGCAGCCGGCGCGGAGGTCATTTCGGTGGCGGGCTCAGAGTCTTCTTGTTGCAGGCGCTGAGGCTGAGAACGGCCAGGGATGCTGCCATAAGCGCGTTATTCTTGATCACGATCTGTGCTCCGCGTTGAGTGGTGGGCAATGAGGGCTGAACGATCGGCAGCACGAAGCCGTTCCGCTCAACCATCGACGTGCTGACGCGTTTGAGGGTCTCACCATCGCGTTATCAACCGCGCCATTGTCGAGGAGAGGAGCATGAGCATCTTCGGAAATATCCTGAATAAGATCTTCCATCATGGGACCGAGAAGAAGGCCGATCCTGCAGCCAACGTGGGCGCGCCCAAGTTTGCTCCGGCACCTTCGCCAACGTCCCCTCATCCAGCGTCTGCGGCCCCATCGCCTGCACCCGCAGGCCCCGTTGCGGCAGCGCAACCTTCCGTCGACGTCGGCGCAGTATTAGAAGCCATGGCCTCGATGAAGGCGGACCATGGCGGCAATTACCGCACGTCCATCGTTGATCTTCTCAAGCTTCTCGACCTCGACTCCAGTCTCGCCGCACGCAAAGAGCTTGGGCAGGAACTGGACGTCCATGTCGGAGCGGATGGCACAGCGGAGCAAAACATCGCGCTGCATCGGGCGGTTATGGACAAGCTCGCCAGCAATGGCGGCATCGTCCCGGATACCTTGCGTAGCTGAACATGTATAAACATTAGCGGCGCGTTCGATGTACTCCCGCTGCAGGACGAGGTGAATCTCTCCCTTGCGATGAGTAGAGCAGCGTTTTTGGAACTGTTTCTGTCCCTCGCGCACTTTCATCCTGCAAGGAGCTGCAAAATGCGGACCAGTGCAGGAGATGATCATGAGCATTGAAGGTAAGGCGAAGGAAGCGGCCGGCTACGTCAAGGAGGAGCTCAACGAGCACGGCAAGTCCCCCGAGAGCCAGAAGAAGGCTCAGGAAGGCCGCGACCTGCGTAACGAAGGTCGGATTGAGGATGGCAAGCCGCCGAAGACCTCCGAGCCCGGCACAAGGCAGTGACCAAGGAACCCCCGCTTCGGCGGGGGTTTTCTTTCACCAGCCATCATCTCGGCGAACATCGGCGCTTGCCTGTTTCATGCGGATATCCGGGGGTTGTATGACGTGTTCTGTGGCTATCGTGGGCGCTGGCCCTACCGCCATCTACACCTTGAACGCCTTGCTCGCGCTGCAGCCCGCACCCTTCGAGCTCACCATTTTCGAAAAGCAGCCGTTCATCGGCAAAGGCACTCCCTACCGCCCTGGTTGGAACGATCCGGCGATGCTTTCCAATATCGCCAGCATCGAGATACCGCCTCTCGCGACAAGCCTCGTCGCATGGCTGCACGCCCAGAGTTCGGAGCGACTCGCGGACATGCACATCGACCAGGCTGCCATCGATGACCGGACATTCTATCCACGCGTGGTCTTGGGCGAATTTTTCTCCGAACAGATGCAAATGCTGCTGGAGGAGGCCGCCTCTCAGGGGGTCGTCGTGACCGTGCGCACACGGTGCGAAGTGCTCGATGCCGTCAGCGGGCCTGACGGAATGACCTTGCGCGTCCAGCCCCATCGCGGCGAATGCTTCGAAACCACCTTCGACCACGTCATCCTTGCCACCGGGCATCAATGGCCGGAGCAACCCGAGGTCAGCCTGGGGTATTTCGCCAGTCCCTGGCCGGCGAGCGAGATCGAGAAGATCCCGGCGACCCATGTCGGTATTCGGGGCTCGTCGCTCACCGCCATCGACGCTGCTGTTGCCCTGGCCATCGCACATGGCGATTTCGTGGAGGCTGAACACGGCGGCATCACCTATGTCCCTGCGCCAGGCACTGAAGATTTCCGGATGACGATGCTGTCGCGCAAAGGCCTGCTGCCGGAGGCCGATTTCTATTTTCCGATTCCCTATGAGCCTTTGTCGATCTGTACCGCAGAAGCGATCAACGAGCTCATCGACGCCGATGATCCTTTGCTTCTGGACCGGACGTTCGAGTTGTTCAAACGGGAGCTTGCCGCAGCGGATGCGTCGTACGCGCAAGAAACGCGTCTCGCATCGCTCAACCTTGAAGATTTCTGCGAAGGTTACTTCAGCCAGCGCCTGGCCACCGACCCTTTCGAATGGGCTCGGCACAATCTTGCAGAAGCGCAGCGCAACTACGAACGACATCATGTGGTAGCATGGCGCTATGCGATCCTGCGCATGCATGAAGTGATCGAAGGCATCGTCCCCTATCTCAGCGACTCCGACTTCCTGCGATTTTCGCGGTACCTCAAGACCGCCTTCATCGATGACTACGCGACCGTGCCCCATGAATCGATTTTGCGCATGCTCGCCCTCCATGAGGCCGGAAAGCTAGAGGTGATCGCAGTCGGAGAGGACTACCAGATTGATCCGCACGGCGTCTTGAGCGGGGCGCTACTGACATATGGCTCGACAAGATTCCATTTTCCGGTCTTCATTGAAGCGACCGGCCAGCGCGTACTTTCTGCCAAGGATTTCCCCTTTCCCTCGCTTCGCGAGCAGGGGATCGTCCATGACGTCGATGCCTCGACCGAACACGGTCCTCTGCGCGGTATCGCCATCGACGACCGGTTTCACCCCATCTCCTCGCAGATCCCGGCAGACCAGCTTTTCTGCGTCAGCCTTCCTTTCATCTTGGGGCGGCACCCGTTCGTGCAGGGGATCACAAGCTCACATGAGATTGGTCAGATCGTGGCCGCTGAACTGGTTGCCGCACTCGGCCGCCGATGTGACACCGACGAGGAAGTGAAGGAATTGGACGAGCGATGAAGCTTTTCGCAATCTACATTGGTGGCGAACACCCCTGCGCGAATATCGAGGTGCACGATGTGCGCTTTGTGCTCGCCGACAGCATCGAAGGGGCGTTCCCAATCCTGCGGGAACAATGGTGGGGTGTGCCCAGAAGCCTGCATGTCGATTGCTGGGCCGAGGTCACCGAAGCGGATGGCTTTGCGATCTCACTGAGGCCCGAGCCCTTCGAAGGGGAGGAAAAGCTCTATTTTGTTAATCTGGGCGGCTACCAACCGAAAGAGTTCGCCGAGCGGCATCGCAACGTCTTCGTGGTTGCGCATAGTGGATCAAAGGCGAAATACCGTGCGTTGAAAATGGTGAAGGACTGGATCGACCCGCACAAGGACGATCTCTACGAGGCCGAGCACGCCTATTGCCTGAGCGACGAACCGGTGGGTGAGCGCCTTTTCGTGCACCTCACGCCAATCGACCGCCACGAGCAACCAGAGTTCACCTGTCGCTACATACCGATCAGAAAGGCGAGTTGAGGGAGCCTCCCCCTTTGCGTTGAGATGCGCCGTAGGCGCTTTACCCGTCGCGGCTACTCATCTTCCTCGGGAAAAATCGGATCGCGCTGCGTCCCCGACTGTACGCCCGCTTCTCGCAGAGCGCGGTCGTCCGCTCGACCTTTTTGCGCTTGAGTGGGGTTTGCCCCCATTCCTCCGCTTGCTCGAAGATCCGGGCCGGGATCCCGGCGCTCGGCCTCCAGCGAGCGTATGCCTTCGGCTGTATCGTCCGGGGCTTCGGATGGGGCGACCCGCTCCTTGCGCGGTTCGTGCTGCACGCTTTCCATGACTGTCTCCAGACTTCTTGATCGTGGAAAGCCCGACAGGCGTGCTGCGTTTCCAGGGTCCGAGAGATTGGTGCTGGTTCGTGGCTTACTCGCGATAACGCGCCGCGAAACCGCCTGACGGTTTTGGCTAGACGATGGAACGGCGTGTCTTCAGCGCCTGCGGCTGGGAAAGCGACGAGCGGAGTGAACCATCACAGTCTGTCACGGTTAGGTCAGCAGGCGATCTACGCCAAGGAGCGTTCTGAATGGCTTTCATCGAAGCAAAAGACGGCACCAGCCTTCACGTCAAGGACATGGGTCAAGGTAAGCCGGTGGTCCTCATTCATGGCTGGCCTTTGACCGGCGACATGTTCGAGTACCAGACCTTGGCCCTTCTCGAAGCAGGGTGCCGGGTTATCACCTATGACCGGCGCGGGTTCGGGCAGTCCGGGCATGGTGCCTCCGGCTACGATTACGACACCTTCGCAGACGATCTTGCAGCGGTTCTGGACGAACTCACCCTCGACAATGTCACCCTAGTCGGCTTCTCGATGGGCGGCGGCGAGATCGCGCGGTATCTGTCGCGTCATGGCGCAGCCCGGATCGCAAAGGTGGCGCTGGTGAGCAGCGTGGTGCCCTATCTGCTCAAGGGAAGTGATAATCCTGATGGTGTCGACGAGAGCGTCTTCGACACCATGAAAGCGCAGATTCGTGAAGACCGGTTCGCATTCTTGCAGGACTTTGCAAAACAGTTCTACGGAGTCGGTTTCATCTCGAGCCCTGTTAGCCAGGGGATCCTCGACTGGAGCTTCCTGCTGGGCGCAATGGCGAGCCCGAAGGCTACCGTCGATTGCATCGACGCATTCGGAAAGACCGATTTTCGGCCTGACCTTGCCTCCTTCACCGTCCCCACCCTTATCATCCATGGCACCGCTGACAAGACGGTCCCCATCGATCCTTCCGGGAAGGCTGCGGCGGCGGGCATACCGAGCGCCGAGTTCATCGAATACGATGGCGAACCGCACGGTCTGTTCGCAACGGCACCTACGAGGCTGAACGACGACCTTATTCGTTTCATCGGCTGATAGCGAGGGCCGGGTTTCGACTGCGAGATCCGGCTCCACGCCGGAAAAAGATCCAGATCGGCCAGCAGCGCGAGATTTCGGTCGGCCAATTAGCCCCAACACCATTGGGGTTATGAAGGGTCGGCGCGATAGTCCGAATTCGTTCGGACGGTCCCACCCCTGCAAGGCTTCGTCCCTCCGCCTGCTGGTCATCGGAACGAAGATCGATGCAGACGCTTGGACTGCCATGCCCCAACTCATCCTCGAGCAGCAAAGAGCAGCCCAGGCATGAAACACCTTGCCGAGAGCTTCTGGAATTTTCGCGGCTCCTTCAGGGTCGCGAAGGTTTTCGACGTTGGGACGCACATGTCCCTCGTTCGCAAGGCCGACGGTCAGTTCACTTTGATCGACAGCTATGCGGTGTCGGGTGATGAGCGCGAGGCGCTGATGAGCCTCACGAACAACGGGCGGGCCATCGACACCATCATCAACGTGCACCCGTTTCATACCCTGCATTGTACCGCTGCCCATGAAATCGCTCCGCACGCGCGCCTCTACGGCACGCAGCGACACCGGGAGCAGGCGCCCGAACTGCCTTGGGAGCGGGACGTGATGGAAGACCCGGCAACCCAGGAACGGTTCGACGATCTGGATTTTTCCGTGCCAGCGGGCCTCGATCTGGTGACGACTGACGACAGCGTGCATGCCTCCTCGGTTCTCGTGCGTCACCGCCCCAGCGGTATTGTCCATGTCGACGATACCTTGATGGTCCTCGCCGCCCCCGGCATGCTGGGAAATATCTTGCCGCAGTCGCGCCTGCGCTTTCATCCGATGCTCGCCAAGGCGCTGCAGCAGCGCTCAAGAGCTGCCGACGATTTCGCGGCATGGGCCCAGGCCTTGGCGCGCGAATGGGCTTCGACACGCATCGTCTGCGCGGCGCATTCGGCGGTGCGACAACTTGAACCTGGCGGATGGCATGCGGAGCTGACCCATGCGCTTTCGGCGATCCGCAAGACACTCGACCATCACCGTGCGCAGCACGGCTGATGTGAGCACTATCCTTCCCTTACCGAAAGAATCCAAACTATGAGCGACAAGCAAATCCGCACGATCAATCCGCTGACCGAGGACGTCATTGCGACGTATTCCCTCATGTCGGACGAGGAAGCTGCGGCGACCGTCTCGGCGTGCCACGAGGCGTTTCTCGAATGGCGTCTGCGCAGTCTCGAAGACCGGGCCGGCGTGATTGCCGCCATCGGCCAAGAACTGCGCGATTCCAAGGAGGAATTCGCCGCGCTGATGACCCGCGAGGTCGGCAAGCTGATCGGTGACAGCCGCAGCGAAGTCGATCTCGTCGCTGCGATCTGCGACTATACCGCCAAGCAGGGCCCCGCGGTCCTCGCTGACGAGGAGCGATCCGCCGACGGTGCGACAGCTTATGTCGCTCATGCCCCTATCGGCGTCGTCTACGGCATCCAGCCTTGGAATTTTCCTGCGTATCAGGCGGTGCGCTATTCGATCGCCAGCCTGATGGCCGGTAACGGGGTACTGCTAAAGCATGCCGAAAGCTGCACCGGCAGCGGCCTGTTCCTGCGCGATCTCTATGAGCGGGCGGGTCTGCCCAAGGGCCTGTTCGGTGTGCTGCTGATCTCTCACGAGCAGTCCGACACGGTGATCGAAAACGATCTCGTGCGTGCTGTCACCCTGACCGGCAGCGACAAGGCAGGGCGAGCGGTCGCCGCCAAGGCCGGCGCGCTCGTCAAGAAGACCGTATTGGAGCTGGGATCGAACGACGCATACCTCGTCCTCGACGATGCAGACATCGACCTGGCCGTCGAGACGTGTGTTGCGGGACGCATCTACAACAACGGGCAGACTTGCGTGAACGCCAAGCGATTCATCGTTACCGACAGGAACCATGAAGCCTTCGTGGAGGCATACGTCGAAAAGTTCCGCGCCATTGCCATGGGCGATCCCACCGACGAGAAGACCGCGCTTGGCCCGCTGGTCAGCAAGGCCCAGCGTGACAAACTGCACGAACAGGTCGAGGAGAGCGTCGCCAAGGGCGCGCGCGTGCTTGTGGGTGGTCAGGTTCCTGACCGGACCGGATGGTTCTATCCCGCCACGGTTCTGGTCGATGTTGCGCCCGGGCAGCCTGCCTATGACGACGAACTGTTCGGTCCTGCCGCTTCAATCATTCGGGCCAAAGATGATGAGGATGCCATGCAGATCGCCAACGACAGCCGCTATGGCCTTGGCGGAGGTATCTTCAGCCGCGATGTCGAGCGCGCTCGCGAACTGGCTGCAAAGCACTTCGACACCGGCATGATCTTCATCAACACTTTCGACGTCGCCTCTCCCGATCTCCCTTTCGGCGGGGTCAAGACATCAGGCTATGGGCGCGAACATGGCCCTGAAGGGCTGAAGGAATTCGTCAACGTCAAATCCATCAAGATCGGCACCACCGCAAAGTGAGGAATATCATGACCGGACATTCCAATCTGTTCGAACCTTTGCGGCTCGGCGCGTTCGAGTTGCCCAACCGCGTCCTCATGGCCCCGCTGACACGCAGCCGGGCCCATGCGGACGGGACGCCCGGGGAACTCGCCGTCACCTATTACCGCCAGCGTGCTTCGGCGGGGCTCATCATTTCCGAGGCCACCCAGATTTCGCCAATGGGTAAGGGGTACATAGATACGCCCGGCATCCACAGCGAAGCCCATGTCGAAGGGTGGAAGGCTGTCATCGAAGCAGTCCATGCTGCTGGGGGTCGGATCTTCTGCCAGCTTTGGCACGTCGGCCGGATCAGCCATACGTCCCTTCTGCCGGGCGGCGCGCAACCGGTTTCCGCCAGCGCGGTTCGCGCCAAGGCCCAGACCTTCACAGCCGATGGCCTCACCGACACCTCCGAGCCGGTCGCGCTGGATGCCGATGGTATTGCAGCCACCCTCGATGATTACGAGACTGCGGCGCGCTATGCCAAAGCGGCCGGGTTCGATGGTGTGGAAGTGCACTCGGCCAATGGGTACCTGCTCGACCAGTTTCTGCAGGACGGTACCAACCAGCGCGAGGACGACTACGGCGGCTCGATCGAGAACCGCCAGCGTTTTTTGCGCGAGGTGATGGAGCGCGTCCTTTCCGTGTTCCCCGCTGATCGCGTCGGAGTTCGGCTCTCCCCACTTGGACAGGCGAACGACATGAGCGACAGCAACCCTGAAGCTACCTTCTCATCGGCTTATTGCATGCTGGCAGGACACGGGCTCGCCTATCTGCACGCAATCGAGCAGTTTACCGGGCAGGATACCGACGAGGATCAGCGCGCGCTACTGAAGCGAGTGCGAACTCTTTATGACGGGGTCTATATCGGCAATGGCGATTACGATGCCGACCGCGCCAGCGCAGCGATCGCCGCACAAGAGGCTGATGCCATAAGTTTTGGACGGTCGTTTCTCGCCAACCCGGACCTGCCCGAGCGTTTGCGCGTGGGTGCCGAACTGAACGCACCTGACAAGGATACGTTCTACGGAGGCGGCGCGAAAGGATACGTCGACTACCCCGCTTTGCCCCACATTCATTGATCGATAGCCTGATCGTGCAGCGCGGGGACAGAATCGCGCTGTTCTTTCGGACCAGTTCTCGGGAGCTGCAGTCCGTCGCCAGATAAAGGAGGATAAACATGCCTAAAGGTGACAAGAGCAGCTACACGGACAAACAGAAGCGCCGGGCCGAGCATATCGAGGAAAGCTACGAAAAGCGCGGCACCCCCAAGAAAGAAGCTGAAAGCCGGGCCTGGGCGACCGTCAACAACGAAAGCGGCGGTGGGAAAAAGTCCGGCTCGGGCCGAGGCAAGCCGGAAAATCGCAGCGCATCCTCTCGCGGCGGCAAGGCGCACAAGTCAGGCTCTTCAGAGCAGCGATCGGCTGCGGCTCGCAAGGGCTGGGAGACGCGGCGCCGCAACGGCAACGCATGACCGTCTCCTTTGTAGAACGCGATGTTGCCGGGGGTGCCTGTGGTTGAAAAACACGACCTGCCGGTACACCGGGCACGTGCCTTTCTCGAACCCGGCTCGATCTTGCTGGTGACATCTTGTCATGACGGCGAGCGCAATGTGATGACCATGGGTTGGCATATGGTGCTGGAGTTTACGCCTTCCCTTGTCGGCTGCATGATCTCTGCCGGCAATCATAGTTTCGAGCTGATACGTCAAAGCGCAGAATGTGTGCTGAACCTGCCAACCCTCGACATGCTCGACGCTGTCGTCGGGATCGGCAATTGTTCGGGCCGGGACAAAGACAAGTTCGCTGGGTTTAACCTTGATGTGCAGGCCGCCGACCACATCAGAGCTCCGTTGCTCACCGCGTGTCACGCGAACTTCGAGTGCCGACTGGCGGACGACCGGATGGTCAAGGACTACAATCTCTTCATATTCGAAATCGTAAAGGCGCACGTCGCGCCTCAGCCCAAGCACCCCAGAACGCTGCATTACACCGGGGACGGAGTGTTTGTTGTCGCGGGAAAAACAGTGAGCCGGCGCAGTGATTTTCGTCCAGAACTGCTTGGCAACGGCCGCTAAGAGCCCCAGCCTTGGTTCCGGAAAGATTTAGGCGTGCGCACCTCCCTTGGTGTAAGCGCCGGTTGAACACCCGGCGCAATAACGGATCCATTCAGTGGGATCGCGCAAGCGGCAGGCAGCAAAGAGCTTGATCGTTTTAGCTTATTGATCGACATATACCCATCTTGCTCGACCAAAACGTTCCGTCTGCTAAAGGCCCAGTCTTGGGCATTCAGAATAGGAAAGCAGACCGACCGCACCCGGGCGCGCAAAATCGGCGGCTGAACGGCCGAGAAGGGTCGGCCTTGCTACGAAATCCTCGTAACCGAAACGCGCAACCTGCGACCAAGACGTAAGACCGTATGTCCGCTGCGCGAGAGGGCGGCCCTGCGCTTACACTGTGTTGGCGAGGGCAGCGCAGGTGCTGAGCCTTCGCTATCGCGGAGATGGTGTCATGGATGAGCTACGAGAGGCGTTCGTCGGCATTGACGTTGCAAAGCTACGCAACGCCGTGGCCGTTGCCGACGGCGGACGCATGGGCGAAGTAAGGTATCTGGGCGAGTTCGACGCTGACGAGGCGAGCATGCGACGCCTGGTGAAGCGGCTTGCCGCGAAGCACGAAAGCGTGATCTTTTGCTATGAGGCAGGGCCGACGGGATACGGGCTTCATCGGCTGATCCAGTCGATGGGCTTCGAGTGCACGGTCGTCGCGCCTTCGCTCATTCCACGGCGCCCAGGCGATCAGGTGAAGACCAACCGGCGCGATGCGATCGGACTGGCTCGGCTGCTCCGCGCAGGAGAACTCACCGCAGTATGGGTGCCGGACGAAGGTCATGAGGCTATGCGCGATCTGGTTCGCGGCCGCTCGGCAGCTGTCGAGACGCAGCGCGTCCATCGCCAGCACATCACGTCGTTCATGCTCAAGCATGGCAGGATCTTCCCACGGAAGAAGACGTGGTCGATGCGATATCTGCGATGGCTGCAGGAACAGCGGTTCGACCATCCGGCGCACCAGATCGCCCTTCAGGAGATGGTCGATGCACTGCGGCTGGCCAGCGAGCGGATCAAACGCATCGAAGCGGCGATCGAAGAGTTCCTGCCAAGCTGGTCTCTCGAACCCCTCGTGCGCAGCCTACAGGCCCTCCGTGGTGTCGATCTGATCGTCGCCGTCACTTTCGCTGCGGAGGTCGGCGACGTGACGCGCTTCGAGAATCCTAGGCAGCTCATGAGCTATCTGGGCCTCGTGCCAAGCGAACGATCAACGGGCGCAACCGTGCGGCGCGGCGGCATCACCAAGGCTGGCAACAGCCGTGTGCGGCACATGCTCGTCGAAAGCGCATGGACCTACCGCCATCCACCGCGCATTGGCGTGAAGAAGCTCTACATCCATGAGCGGGTCTCGCCTGTCGTGCGCGAGATCGCCTGGAAAGCACAATCTCGCCTTACCGCCCGATATCGGCGGCTGGCGGCAACCGGCAAGCGAACGACGGTCGTCTGCACCGCGATCGCGCGCGAGCTTGCCGGCTTCATGTGGTCGGTCGGACGCGTCGCGCAGCCAATCTGATCGACCTATCCCACTCGCGCACAGGCGGGGGCAGGATCACGGCAGGGGAACGCCCGACAGACGCTTTGTGGCCGGCTTTTGGCCGACGCCCGTAGTAAGACAGGGACAGCCCCAGACGCTCAATCGGTAATGCGGTATCCAACCCGCGCATCAGAGCTTGATCACCGACGTCCTTCAGGTCCTGCCTCCACCTGTGTGCGATTATCCAAATGGCTCCGGCTGGACCGGTCGCTAGCGCACGCCCGAAACGTTGACAGCGGACATCAGAGCGGTGTGCCGGCTCCACCTTGCCTGTCCCGAGGGCTGTGGTTGAAGTGGGTGGATGGACGAGACCTGCCTTACGAGCGCATTGGACACCGACATTGGAGTGCCTCTGAAGCCTGTCCGTAAGCGGTCAAAAATGCCTCACATTTTCAGAAGCTCTGAGGTTGGTAGTTTCGTCGCATCGAACGGCGAGGTTACCAGTGAGTGATGAAACTGATTTCGAAACATGTTTCGAAACGAGCGCCCCGGGTCAGGTGCAGCGGCTTGACGTGATCGAAAGTGCGCGAGGCAAGCGGCACTGGACGCCCGAGGCGCGGGCGCAGATCATCGCGCAAAGCCTGGAGCCGGATGCCAATGTGTCAGCGGTGGCGCGCCGCCGCCGTATCTCGGCACACGCTTTACAAGCATTTGCACCTCACGAGTGGCCGCTTTCAATCCGAGACTCGCCGTTTTCGAAGTGTGCACACACGACCGTCTTCTTCCACTCCGGTCACATGAACGAAGGAGCAATTTCAGGAAGCGGATTTGGGCTCGGGAACGTCCACGATGAGGGCGATCGAGAGACCGGATCTTGGCCGGAAGCGCTAAACCGGGCGAAGCATTGGCAGTGTCCATGCCTTACTCTAAAAGTGGCCGGCGGGAACGGAATGTCCCGCCGGCCAAGTCCGGTGCGCTCGCCAGCAGGCGTGCGCCCCTCGGGTCGCCTCGGAATGTCGGGCACGGGGCGCGGGGACCCAGTGATTTGCCGGGGAAGATGCTGGCGGCGCCGGGATGGGTCGATCCGGGAAATCTCCGGTCTTACAGATTTTTAACGCGGGTTCAGATCGCTTCCCCCCGGCTCAGCGCAACGAGTTGGGCGAGGCCATTGGTGCGGGTCTTGGCGACGATGGCGACGCGGTGGTCTTCCACCGTGCGGGCCGAGATGGCGAGGTGTTCGGCGACCTCCTTGTTGGAGTGGCCGCGCACCAGCAGCTCGAAGACCTCGCGCTCACGGCGGGTGAACGGCTCGGTCACTGCGGCGATGCGCCGTTCGTGCGCCGACCAGGCGAGGCCTTCGCGAACAGCGGCAATCAAGCGCGGCTCGTCGATGGGTTTCTCCAAGTAGTCGAGGCCGCCATGGCGGCGCACGGCATCGACGGCGTGGGCAGTGGTGGGCCAAGCCGTCATGAACACCATTGCCACGCGCGGATCGCGGGCGCGCAGCGCCTCAGCGCAGGCAAAGCCGTCGGTCTCGCCCATCTGGATGTCGCTGACTACGCAGCGGAAGGTGCACTCGCCCATCGACGCAAGCAGGTCCTGAGGAGCAACGAAGGCCTGCGCCGCTGAAGACGAGGTCGAACTTGGCCGGCCCCTCCTCGAGGAGTGAGAGTGCCGCTTCGCCGTTTTCGGCAAGCGTGACAATCTGTCCGAGCTCTTCAAGCATATCGCGTGCCACCCGAGCGACGGCCTCATTGTCTTCGACAACCAGAACACGCTTGGTGAGCAGGCCCTCCCGGCGCACCCGAAGGTCGGTGCGACGGCCACGATCTGCTCAGCCTTGGCGATCGGCAAATAAAACGTGAAGGCGGTTCCAATACCGACCCGATTTCAGCGTCGATCTCGCCGCCGGACTGCTTAGCAAACCCGCGGACCTGACTGAGCCCGAGGCCGGTCTCCTTATTGAGCCCCTTGGTCGTGAAGAAGTGCTCGAATATGCTTTTCAGGGTCTCCGCCGCGATGCCGCTCCCATTATCTTCCACGCGGACGGCCACGAATTGGCCGGGGGCAGCGCTGTGTCCGCGCACGGGAGGATGGGGCACAGCGCGCGCTCTCTGGCCCCGATCTTTCCGAAGATGCCCAGGCACTGCGCGACCGTATTCGTACAGAGTTTCCCGGCTCGACGGTTCGCCTTCGCGAGACGGGACGTCTTATCCATGTTGAAGTGCATAACCACCATCCCCCCGAAGAGCCAGACCACCCACGGTCCTACTGGGCTGGAGATAGCGATCGATCGTGGCGCATTGCCCAAGTGAGCTTCATTCCACCCACGGATGACGATCACTCCGCGACTAAACCGGGCAAGTGAAGGTTGTGTGAGGCGTCTATATGGCGGTTGCGACTAGCCTACCGCAGACTTTGCCGCAACGAGCCGGCTCCCGAGTCGACATGAAAACATCGCAGCTTCGTAAATTCCGGATCGCTTAATCTCGAACTATGCCACGGCTTAAGCACTGAGGGCGCCGACGTGCCGTCCTATCCGGCGAGGATCCGAAGGCTGCTCACCGTTTGAAATCAATCTTGTCTACGTGCGCCCGTCTCGCAGGAAGGCAGCTGCCTTACGGATATAATCGATGGCGCGAACGGCGGCACCAACATCGCCTGACTGTCAGGACGCTGCTCAGCAACAGCTACAGGAGATGCGCCGGGCTTCCCCTGACGGGTCAAACAAATTCGTCCTTGCGGTTCATCGCGGTAACTCTAGCATTCGAGCGATCATGTCTGATCGCCTTAAGGTCCTGCTCCAATACCTCCTGCCCAAAAAAGGGCTGACCGCACTCGCAGGCAGGGTCGCCCGGGTGAAATGCGGCGCGATGACGGCTCGGCTCATCCGATGGTTTGCACGCAAGTACGAGGTGGATATGACCGAGGCGGTACAAACCGATCTTGATCACTACGACAGCTTCAACGACTTCTTTACTCGGGCGCTTAAGCCCGACGCACGTCCGTTGGCGAGCGCGGATTTCGTCAATCCAGTGGACGGCGCGATCAGCCAGTTCGGCGCCATCGATCACCATCGTATCCTGCAGGCCAAGGGCCATTACTTCAGTATCACCGACCTCCTTGGCGGCGATGCCAGCCTGTCGAGCCAGTTCCGGCATGGCAGCTTCGCGAACGTGTATTTGTCCCCCAAGGACTATCATCGCGCGCATATGCCCTGCGCTGGCATACTCACACGGATGATCCATGTGCCGGGAAGACTATTTTCCGTGAATCCCGTCACTGCGCGCGGAGTGCCGAACCTCTTCGCCCGCAACGAGCGGGTGGTCTGCGTCTTCTCCTCGCCGCGCCACGGGCCATTCGTGATGGTGCTGGTCGGCGCCACGATCGTCGGGAGCATGGCCACAGTGTGGCACGGCGTGGTCAAACCGAAAGCAGCCGGGAAAATCACCAATTGGACCTACTCCGACGACGGCATTTCACTGGAAAAGGGCGCGGAGATGGGCCGTTTCCTCCTTGGTTCGACTGTGGTGGCGCTGTTTCAGCGGGACACCATCGCATTTCACAGTCAGTGGGCGCCCGGTCGCCCCATTCGCCTTGGCGAACCGATAGGCGAGCGCCGAACTATAACGCAGACCGACGGTCTCGGTTGACCGCCAGGAAGCCTTCGAGTTGTATCTTGCTGGATCGGCTAGCTTGCGACCGGGGCAGAAGTCTGCCTTACGCGGTGAACTTCCCCGCCGATGGTTTTGTGCATCCAAGCGGGAGCGACGTCCGGGCGACCGCTTCTATTGCCCGGTGCGGGCCTAGCGATGCTCTCCATCGCCACGAACCAGCGTGAGGATGATCCTGCACGGGGTCCATTGGAGAGCGATCGCTTCCAGGAAGCGCAATAGGCGAAGGGCGTTCCTCCCAGCGGATAGACGATCTCGGGCTTTCAGTGGCAACCGGTTGCAGGCAGATGTCCAAGGCCTGATGATGCCGGCCGCGGGATTAGGAACCATTCTCCGCACGATAGGTTGTTTCCAAAGCAGACCGTACAAAATCGACGGCAGCTTTGGGAGCAGGAACGTGGATACCTTCAAAGTGGGTCCCGTGAAAAGTGGCATGATCGAGCAGACCGGCGAGCGTGACTCTCTTGCCAAACGCCGCGACGTTACCGCGGGATTTACCAGCGCCGTATCCAGATTTGAACAAGCAGAGCCGCAGATCCCTCGAAGCGTCCTGCTGGAAGCAACTCGGGCGGCGGGCGCTTTCCAGCGGTCCGCGCTTGGTTATCTCGACCACCACGAATGGTCAGACCGTGTCCGCAGCGATGGCCAGCGGCTGATCAATGTGCTGACAGAGATTGGCTTTCAACCGGCGGGAACGACGAACAGTAAATGACGGAGGCGATGTTGCAAGGCACCCTGGATTAAACAACCGTCAGTGCTCGGAATTCGCCCGTCATTAATGGTTTTGGTGACTGAATTTATGCTAGACGGGAAAGCGACACTGATGGCGGATCATGCGTCATTTTCCAAGTTATACGGCGAAACAGTTTCAGGTCGTGAGGTCGCGTACACCGACTGGTCAAAGACGTCGTTGGGGAAATTGGAAAGTTGGTCTCAGCCACTCAAGACGCTGGTAACCGCATTGCTTGCCTGTCCGACGCCCATGTTTCTGGCGTGGGGCCCCGACAGACTTTCTTTTTTCAATGACGCGTACCGACCGATTTTGGGGCAACGGGTAAAGGGCGCGATGGGCAGACCCTTCGAACAACTTTGGCATGACATTTGGAGCGATATCGAGCCGCTTGTTCGCGAAACTTACTCTGGCGGCAATGTCGAAATGATCGACATGCGGCTCGACATCCATCGTGATGGCGTTCCTGAAGAAAGCGGGTGGACGTTCTCCTATTCCCCTGTCTGGGATGACAGCAACGTCGTGGCCGGGTTGCCGTGTATTACCCGCGAAACGACCGAGAAGGTGCGAGCGGAGCAGGATCGCAAGAAAGCTGCCGCCCGCCTTCAGGCAGCCTTGTCTATCGGCGATCCAATCGGGTCCTGGGAATGAGACGTTGTGAATGACCGGGTGACTGCCGACCAGCGGTTTGCCGTAATATACAACGTGGATGCCGCGAAGGCTGCTGCGGGGACGCCGCTATCCGAGTTCCTTCACTGCATCCATCCCGACGACCTACCTCTTGTTCAGTCTCAGATTAACAATGCTGTGCGCTACGGGGATCATTACCAGTCGGAGTATCGCATTTTTGACCGAAGGGGAGAAATCCGCTGGATTTCGGCTCAGGGCAGGGCGGTCCTGGATGCCACGGGCAGCTGCATCCGTTTCCCGGGAGTATGCTTCGATATCACGATAAACAAGAAGATCGAGGCGGAGCGCGAGGGCACAGACAGCAGGCCGCGATGAGCTGGGAGACCGGAGCATTCGGATTCAGCCCTGTCGTGCGGATCCGATGGTCGGATCGTCCACAGCAGGACCGTCGTGCGTTCAAGTCGGCTTCGACCGAGTTTCGGCCCGGACTATGGAAAGAGGCAGGCCTCATTTTTCCGGGAGTTGCCGCCGCCCCTCTGATCGCATACTTGGTTTCTATGAAGGCAATTGAAACACTGCTTGGCGCAATCGAAGACGACGTCCGTGAAGCTCTCAAGGCCGCGTCATTTGGAAATTGGCCGCAGGACGACGGCGATCTCCTCGAGTTCTTCATCCTGATGATCGACTTGAAGCTCAGCGGCGGGGTGTTGTCTGCTTCGGAAATCGGCCTGGACGATCCGGACCTGAATTTCCGCTCGACGGACCACTGAAAGCGGTGCAGTTTCCCTACTAATATTGAGGTAATGGGCTGGCCCGAAGTTTACGCGGCTCGGCCGCGGGCCCCGAAGATGGTAGTCCGTTAGGCAACAAGCTAAGGATCGGGACAATAGGCGAGTGCCGGCCAGTTTGCCACCAAGCGTATTGTAGTGGCACCCCTCCTGAAATTCCCCCACAAAAATAAGCAGGAAGTTAACGGGACTTACGTGTATACCGAGTCGCAGGGGTCCAGCTGAAGTAGCCAGAAAACTATAACATAACCTTCAGAATCAAATGGTTAAATTGGGGGCAATTTAAAATGGTTTTGGGAAGCACGAATCCTTCGCTCACAAGTCGTGAGCGCGAGATAGTTAGCCTCGTCACCTATGGACTGTCGGCAAAGGAAGTCGCGATCCGGCTCTCGATTGCGCCGTGCACGGTAGAGCGGCATATTGAAAACGTCCGCCTCAAAACCCGGACGCGAAATCGTGCGCACATGGTCGCGTTCCTGTTGTTCAATGGCCTTGTCGCAGAACACAATCCGGCACCACCAACAATCCAGTAGCCAAGCTGCAGCTGCATGCCGGCTAGTCTGGATCTATGCGAACGCGCGGTCTGTCAGGGCTGCTGCAGCCCTGGCACACCAAGCGACCGGAACGGCTCCATCTCAGCCTTGATGCCGCAGTAGGGGATGCGGTATCATTGCCTCGCAATCCCGATTGACTGGGAGAGGAGGTGGTCATGGACTTGATCCTCGTATGTATAACCTCGGCAGCAGAAATAGCGGCGAGCCTGTTGATCGTTGCTATGGCATGCTCGCTCAGCGTTGCCGCCGGTCAAAAGACACATCACCCCTTCGCCGCTCCTGTCCTGATGACTGCCCTTTTGATGGGCGGCGCATTGTGGGACGGGGGCGGCGGGATCAGGGTCATGGTTCTGGCATTCGACATTGCCGCTATGGCGTTCATGATCCTTTGGATCTGGCTGGGTGACGGACCTGAAAGAGGCTGCGTGAAGAAGGCGCCGCGTGTGAAATGATATTATCCTGCGCTTACCGCGCGGATGGGCGACTTGCGAAGCCCGTCGGCTTCGGAGTTGCGGCATCTGCTACGCAGGCTCAGCCGCGAGCTTCTGACCGACGGTCTGTCAGCGCGGGCCAAGGCAAGGCTCATCAAGGGCGTCGCTCGGGCGGCGTTGAAACAGTAATGCCGACCATCGACCGCATATGATGAGGCTAGAAATGGCGAGCCTCGTCTGCCTTTCGATCTCGGAGTTCGAATGAACCGGTACGAAGACAAGCCGTTTCTCGAGCTGTTGGACAGCTACGTGCTGCGCGCCATCGGGGCGCTTGATCCCGACAAGGAAGCGATCCTGGACGCATCGGAGGTCCATCTCCAGGAAGTCTGGAATCTTCCTGGGCGCTGGCACGACATCGTGGCGAGTCGCATGCAGTTTTCCGCTGATCAAGCAAGCCACATTAATATGGTGTGGCTCGCCGCTCGCGAGGATGGCGCCCGTCATGGCGCAGCCCCGACTCCGCTCGAGTTCACGCGGCTGTTTGTCGATGTGAACTACGCAGGCTGAAAATGTTCCAGCTGATCATCGGCCCACAAGGCTACCGATCTTGCTGATGAGTAGGCGCACCGGGGCTGCGGGTCACCTCAGATCCGCGATAGACATGTCTGATCGTCAACAGGTCGTGCCGGGTGAGAATGCCGACGACTTTGCCGGGCGCCGGCTCGACGACGGGAATGCGGCCGCCCCCCGTCTCGACCATCAGGTCAGCAACGCGGGCGACCGGATCGCGCGGATTCGCATGGGGCAGCGATACGTCACCCAGGACTGCGGCAAGCGAGATGTTGTCTTCGAACGCACCGAGTCGCCAGCCCAGCACATCGGACCGAGAGACTAGGCCCTGCAGCAATCCGTTGCCGTCCACGACAGGATAGCTGCGGTGGCGCGCCTCGCTGCCGAAGAATGCGATGGCCTCTGCGATGGTCATCGTCTCTGGCAATGTCTTCGGTTCCGCGGACATCACCTGCGAGGCTTGCAGAAACTCGAACGGATCGACGGTATACTCCTGCAGGATGTGCCGGCCGCGCCTTGCGACCTTTTCGGTAAGGATGGAACGGGGCATGACGAGAACGCTGACGGCATAGGCCCCGACGGATGCCGCAAGCGTGAGGGGAAGCATCACGAAATCCCCAGTCAGTTCAACAGCGAAGAGGGCAGCCATCAGCGGCGCACGCATGGCTCCGCTGAGAATGCCTGCCATGCCCGCCAATGCCCACAGAGCGCTACCGCCCGGCAGAACCTCGCCCAAGAGATATCCGAGCGCGCCGCCCAGTAGCAGCAACGGCGCCAGGACGCCGCCCGACGTGCCCGAACCCAGCGCAATCAACCACACCGCCGCTTTGACCGCCAGCAGTGCAATCGCCGCTCGCAGCGCCAGCGAACCGCTGAGGAGGCCCCGGATGCTGTCGTTGCCGGCGCCGAGCACATGCGCGTCGATAAGGCCGCCAAGGCCGACGGCCAGGCCGCCAACTGGCGGCCACCACATCCAATGAAGCGGCAGCCGAGCAAACTGATCCTCGACTTTATAAAGGATGCTGGAAAGCAGGGCTGCCTGGGTACCGGTCAGGATACCGACAATGAGGGCGATGCCAAGAACCCTGGCATTCAGCGCCAGGGCATGGTGCGCCGGAAACAGCGGCCCGGCATCGATGAGCAGAGGGCGTGCGGATTCCGGGATCATCGCGGCCACCATTCCGATTTGATCCCGGCCGGGATTCCAAGATGATGCCGGCCACCATTCCGAGCAATTCCCGGCCACCCGGGAGGGAGTGAGAAGTCCGATCGTTGGGTCCATCCCATCGGCGCAGCAGCCGGAGGATGGAGATGCCGACGAGGAGGCCAAAGATGCGCCATGTGCGCGAAGTACTGAGAATGCATCGGGAGGCTTGCGTCCCGATGCGCGAGATCGCCCGACTGACCGGCCTTGCTCGATCTACAGTGCGTGACATGATCGTGCGCTTCGACCGGTCGGGGTTGGAGTGGCCGGTTCCATCCGAGATTGGCGACATAGATCTGGAGGGACGCCTGTATGGCGCCTCTGGGGTCAAACCTGGGCGGCGTAAGCTGCCCGAGCCGGACTGGCCGGTGGTAGCGCGCGAACTGAAGCGCAAACACGTGACGCTGCAGGTGCTCTGGGAGGAGTACCGCGCCGAGCATCCAGACGGATATCGCTATAGCCGGTTCTGCGATCTGTTCCGCCGGTGGGAAGG
Source organism: Novosphingobium resinovorum (assembly GCF_001742225.1). Lineage (NCBI taxonomy): Bacteria > Pseudomonadati > Pseudomonadota > Alphaproteobacteria > Sphingomonadales > Sphingomonadaceae > Novosphingobium > Novosphingobium resinovorum. The sequence goes on from NZ_CP017077.1 coordinate 231,393, forward strand.
CCGCCTGCCGCTGGTCATGCGCCAGAGCCATGCCGGAGGCGAAAAGCTGTTCCTCGACTACGCTGGCGACACGGTGCCGGTCGTGGTGGACCGCAGGACCGGGGAAGTCCGCGGTGCCCACATCTTCGTTGCCGTAATGGGCGGATCGAGCCTGTCGTTTGCGCTGGCGACATGGACCGAGCAGTTTCCCGATTGGATCGCGGGCGACAACGCCGCCTTCGCCTTCTTCCGCGGCGTTCCCCAGTTGCTGGTGCCCGACAACGCCAAGGTGGCGGTGATCAAGGCCTGTCACTTCGATCCTCAGGTGAACCGAAGCTACACCGACATGGCGCGGCATTACGGTACGGCGATCCTGCCGACGCGACCGCGCAAGCCGCGGGACAAGGCCAAGGTCGAAGCCTGCGTCGGTATCGTCGAGCGCTGGCTATTAGGCCGCTTGCGTAACCGAATCTTCTACAGCCTCGCGGAGGTCAACGCGGCGATCGCCGAGTGCCTTGCCGATCTCAATGACCGGCGCGTGCTGCGCCAGTTTGGCAAGACGCGCCGCCAGTTGTTCAACGAAGTCGATGTTCCAAACCTCAAGCCGCTGCCGGCAGAGCCGTGGGTTCATGCCGAATGGCGCCGCTGCCGCGTCGGGCTCGATTACCATATCGCGATCGAGCGACATCATTACTCTGTTCCGCACCGCTTCGCGCGCCGCGAGGTCGAAGCCCGGTTCACTGCCAGTACCGTCGAGATCTTCCTGGGAGGCGAGCGCATTGCTGTGCACCTGCGCAGCAGCGGCAATGGCCGGCACACCACCGTCCCCGAGCACATGCCATCCAGCCACCGGCGCTACGGCGAATGGACGCTGGCGAAAATCCGGCAGGAGGCAAGCCGGATCGGGCCGATGCTATCCTTGCTGGTGGAGAAGGTCATCGAGGCGAAGCCCCATCCCGAACAGGGCTACCGGTCATGCTTGCGCATTATCGGGCTCGAGAAACGCTTCGGGGCCCAGCGGCTCGAAGCCGCGGCGCTGCGCGCGCTGGAAATCCAGGCGCGCAATTATCCGTCGGTCAAATCGATCCTCGAGAAGGGCCTCGACCAGGTGCCCGTTCCCCAATCCCCCGAGCAAGAGCCGATCATCCATTCCAACATCCGCGGCTCGAGCTACTACAACTAAGGAGCAAGAATGCTGAAGCATCCCACTCTGGACCTTCTGGGCCAACTCGGCCTCGCCGGCATGGCCAAGGCCTTCGCCGAGATGGAAAGCAACGATGACGCAGCCAGTCTCAGCCATGCAGAATGGCTGGCACTGCTGCTCGACCATGAGGCCACCTACCGAAATGACAGACGCCTCGCTCTTCGCTTGCGACATGCCAAGCTGCGACACCGCGCCGTGCCCGAGGACGTTGATTACCGAACGCGCCGCAGTCTTGACCGCCGGCTCTTCGAAACGCTGCTCGCCGGAGAATGGATCTCCAGGCACGAGAACTTGGCCATTATCGGCCCAACCGGCATCGGGAAAAGTTGGTTGGCCTGTGCGATGGGCCACAAGGCCTGCCGCGATAACCGCTCCGTCCTCTACACCCGGTTGCCGCGGCTGATCGACGAACTCACCTTGGCCAAGGGCGACGGTCGTATTGCTGCTCGCATGAAAAGCCTTGCCCGGGTCGATCTGCTGATCCTGGACGATTGGGGGCTTCAGCCTCTCGACGGCAACGCCCGGCACCACCTCCTCGAAATCCTTGAGGACCGCTACGGCCAGCGCTCCACCCTCGTTACCAGCCAACTTCCAGTCGCCCGCTGGCATCAGACCATAAACGATCCGACCTACGCCGATGCAATCCTGGACCGCCTCGTCCACAATGCGCATCGGCTCGAACTCGAGGGGGAATCCATGCGCCGACCTGCAACGCAAACCGCCGCTTGACCATCGCCAATCCGCAATGCCATCAGGCGAAACGATCTGGCTTCCGCCCGGCCGGGATCAAATCGGAATGATGGCCGGGATCAGATTGGAACAGGCGGCCGGGATCATCGGAATCCGCACGGCTATCTCTCGCGGTTCCGTATGGTTGCTTCCTACAGCACCGTACGCTCGGGTGCGTGTTCCCGTCTCATCGCGAGACGGGGCGGAAGACGGGACGAGGCTGCTGCCTGAGCAAGTGTTTGGCTATCGAGTTCTGCAAGGAAGGCATTCATCGCGCGGTTAAGCATGCCTTTCAAGCCGCAAGTGCTGCTCAAGACACAGCCGTCACAGTCCGCGGGGGTGATGCAGGGCTCGGTGAGGCGCACGACTTCGCCAAGCGTAATGGCCTCAGCCGGCCGGCCGAGGCGGAAGCCCCCGCTTCGGCCCCGAACGGTTTCGAGCAGGCCCGCATTCGCTAGCACGTTCACCACTTTCATCGCATGGTTCCGAGAAATGGCATGATCAGCCGCGCCCTGCGCGATCGACATCAATCCCGCGCCTTCACGCGCCATGAGCGCGGCGTGGAGCAGCATGCGCAGAGCGTAATCCGTGTAGGTCGTCAGGCGCATAAGGGCGCGAACTTAAACATGCAACACCATTGCATCTTTTAAGCGCCGCTGTATACATGCATTCAATTCGCATCTTTAAGGGAAGCTTCTATGGCTGCGCCGCTATCCGAACAGACCATTGCCATCGTCAAAGCCACCGCGCCGGTGCTGCAGCAGCACGGGGTGGCGATCACCACGCGTATGTATGAGCGTCTCTTCGTTAATGAGGAGGTGCGGTCGTTGTTCGACCATGCGGCACAGGAATCGGGCGAGCAGCCGCGCCGCCTCGCCGCCGCTATCCTCGGCTATGCGCAGAATGTGGACAAACTTCAGAACCTCACGCCAGTTGTCGAGCGTATGGTCCAGCGACACGTGGAAACCGGGGTGAAGGCGGAACACTATCCGCTTGTGGCCGAGGCCCTGCTGCCGGCCATTCGTGATGTGGTAGGTGAAGCCGCATCTGACGAGGTGCTTGCCGCCTGGGGCGAAGCGTACTGGTTTCTCGCTGACATCCTGATCGGCAAGGAAGCAGCCGTCTACTCGCAGCAGGCAGCGTGACTGATTTCCTCCCGGCTGATTGAGCCGGGAGGAGACGTGGCAAAGACGCCCGTCAGCGATTGTTTCTAATCGCTGGCATAGCGCTGCGCAGATCCCACCATCCGGACGCGCCTGACCGCAGAGTTATCCTCTGGTCAGGATAGGGTCCCTTCCTCGTGCGTGCATTCCCGAAGCAATGACAGAAAGCACAGACGGGGCGCTCCAGTTCAGCACGACATCGCTGACATGGGCGGCGGCCATTGGCCTGCCGAAGAGGAACCCCTGCGCAATGTCGCACCCCTGCCGAGCGACGTGCGCCGCCTGGAACGGCGTTTCGATGCCTTCAGCGACGGTGGTGATGCCAAGATCCTTGGCCAGATGTATGACCGCGCTGACGATCGCGGCATCTTCGCGGTCCCGCGCGTCTAGCCGGGAAATGAACGAACGATCAATTTTCAGAGTGTCGACCGGAAACTGCTTGAGATGGGTGAGCGAGGCATAGCCCGTTCCGAAATCATCCAGCGCGATCTTCACGCCCGCCTCTGAAAGGGTTGCGAGGGTTTGGCTGACCGTCTCGGCCAGTTGCCCCACGAACACAGACTCCGTCACCTCCAGTTCGAGGAGGGTTGGTGCAAGCCCTGCATGCGCCAAACGGTTCAATATGCGATCGGCGAAGTCGCCCCGCTGAAAATCACCCGGAGCACCATTGATGGCGATGCATCCGACATCGACACCGCTGTCTTGCCAGAACAGCAGGTCGGCGATGACGCGCTCGATCATGCGATCGGTCAATTTGGATGAAACGTCGGTGTCATTGAGGGCGGCTCCGATGGCACCGGGCGAACGCAGGCCGCGGTTGTGGTGCCAGCGCAGAAGGGCTTCGAAGCCCAGACACGCCCCGGAGCGAAGACACACCTTGGGTTGATAGAAGGGAACGATACGGTCATCGCGCAGCGCTTCGCGAGCGTCGTATAACATCTGCGTCTGGCGTTCCGCAGCGGTCTTGAGCTCGGGCCTGAACCAGCAGACCTGGCCGGAGCCCTCGCCCTTGGCTGCGTATAGCGCGAGATCGGCGTTTTTATGGAGCTCTTCAGGATTCTGGCCCTCGCAGAAAGCTGTCGCTGAACCTGCGCTCAGGCTCACATCGAGCTGGCGTCCGTTGAATGTCATGGGTTCGCTTACTACCGCAAGAAGTCGTTGAACCGCAGAAACCTCAAGATTGGTTTGCTGTGCGGCGGGGCAGATGATTGCGAACTCATCGCCGCCCAGACGCGCCACGGTTGCATGAGCCGGCGCAGCTTCGAGAAGCCGGGCAGCAATCTCACACAGCAAGGCGTCTCCCGCATCGTGCCCGAGGGTGTCATTAGTGGCCTTGAAGCGATCGACGTCGAGGACGATCAACTGGACCTGGCCCCCATGGAGGCGCGCCTCCTGAAGCGCCGATTCGAGGCGCTCGCTGAACAGGCTCCGGTTCGGCAGGTTTGTCAGAGCATCGTAGTGGGCCGCCTGCCGCAGCCTCTCTTCGTAGCGCTTCTGGCTGGTTACGTCCTGGAGAGAGCCAATGAGTCGAGCGGGCTTGCCCTTCGCATCACGCACGACATAACCGCGGGCGACCAGATGCAGGTAGGCACTATCACCGGCCAAAAACCTGAATTCCTGCGTCCACTGCGTGAGGTCGGGCGCGTCGAGGTTTTCGAATTGTCCAAGGACCCGGTCGCGATCTTCGGGGTGAAGGCGTTCGACCCACCATTTGCACGAGGTTCCGTTTAGAGCCTCGGGATACCCCAGCACCGTTGCCGCTGCGCCGCTCCACTCGATACGATCATGCCTGAGCGACACGTCCCAGATTACGTCATTGGTGGCCAAAGACGCCAGACGGTAGCGCTCCTCACTGGCCTGTACCGCCTGTTCAGCCGCAACCTGGTCGTGGATGTCTTCAAGGTTCCCATACCAAGAAAGGATCTCGCCGTCCGCATCGAGCCGGGGGAGGGCGCGGGCGCGGAACCAGCGGAAATCGCCGCCGGCAAGTTGAAGGCGATAGCGGACGTCCGCATATCCGCCCGCATCCGCGCATAGCAAAGCGGCGGCCCAGACTTCCTGGACGTGTGGCAGATCGTCGGGGTGAACCGCTGCCGTCCAACGCCACCCGAGAGCATCCTCATTTTTTATGCCGGTCAGTTTCGTCCATCGCGGACTAAGTTCGATAACAGCGCCGGTTCTGTCGGTGATCCAAGGGATCTGCGGGTTGAGCTCTACCGAGTGGCGGTAGTGTTCCTGACTGGACTGAAGAGCGTCGATGAGGGCGCCCATTTCCGAACGCGAGTGCAGCGTTTCTCTGAAGGCGGCGTGGCTTTTGGCAAGCGATCGCAAGATGACGCCGGAAGCCACGAAGAAGGTTAGGCCGATGCCCGTCAGATAAGTGTCGGATGAAAAGACCAGACGCCCCGTGACGGGGAGAGCACCGAAGAGGAGGACGCACCATCCCGCGATCGGCAGCGCATGCAGACAATAGCAGCAGCTGATGGATCCCACGAACACGTAAAGCGCTATTGAGGTGGTGCGGACCGGCTCGGCTTCGCTCATCAGCAGATAGCCCCAACCTCCGAAAGCAGAACTCATGAGCACCGATGCCGCGACCGTGCCCAGAAGGTAGCGACGAATTCTGGCGGGATCGGGATTTCTTTTGCGTCGAAACAGCCAGACCGCGGTCCGAACGCCAATCAGCATGCAAAGCACACCCGGCACTCCGACGCTATGGGCGAATGGCACCTCGCCGTAAGTCGCGGCCGCCAGGAAGAGCATGTTGACGGCCATCAGCGCATACATCAGCGGAATTTGCGTCCGCAGAGCGGAGTACTGCGCCTGGAGCACCGCAGCGGAGCCATGCGCGATCTGGTTACGCGGACTGAATTTCATTGGCGGCATCACTATGTGGCGACTCTGCATGTCCTGATAGACGCGCCGCGTTAAGATTGAGTGTGGGTCGTAGTGATCACAGCGGTCCTGGGCCGATGGAATGAAGGCCTTGCTGAACCGTGAAAGGTGCACCGCGCGGCTGTATCTTTCCTGGATTATGCTCTGACGCGACGGCGACACCCCTCCAACGATCGGAAATCTTTGCCATGCGCGGAACGGTTCGCCGCAGCGTTAGGTTTGTCTTAAACTCTCGAAGAGCGATGGTGATCCATGGAGAGAAGACAAGAAGCGCAGAGGCAAAATCGAGGGGGTATGATGCGGGGGCTTGGACGCGGCAGGATTCCGGTCTCCGACGCGGTCTACCGTGACCTGGTGTCGACCCTCTTCACCATGCGATTGCCCATCGCCGGGTTCGGCGCGCTCTACGGCATCGTCGGCGCGCTCATCTATCTGAAGTGGCCCGACAGCGTTATAGCCGGTTTGACCGTTGCGGCGGTCGCGGTCACGGCTGGCCGCGTCGTGCTCATCAATCGCTATCATCAGGCTGGAGGCGCTTTCCAGGAGGTGCCCGCCCTGCGCCGCTGGGAGCTCGCATATGAGCTGCTGACCTACCTGTTCGCCATTTTGCTGGCGGCTCTCAACGTCCGTGGGCTGACCGCCCACGCCCCTCTGATCCATCTGGCCACGATCAGCCTCGTTTTCACGTTCGGAGCAGGGGTCGTCTCGCGGACCTCTTCGAGATTGCGTCTTTGCATGGTGAGCGTGACACTCGCGGTGCTGCCGACGGTAACCGCCATGCTGGTCCACGCTGCCAGCGATCATGCCGAGCGGCTCCATTCCGAATTCTTCCTTCTCGAAGCCTTCCTGCTGGTCGCTGTCGGGCTCATGAGCCTGCAATCTGCCGCGCACCTCTATGCGTCGGCGGTGGAGCATCTATCCACCAAGCAGGATATGGCGAAGCTTGCGAAATATGATCCTCTTACCGGTCTGCCAAACCGCCTTCTGGTACGGGAAGCCTTTCAAGAGCTCTTCAGCTTTTCCCGGCGGTCGCAAAGCCAGCTTGCAGTGCATTACCTCGATCTGGATGGCTTCAAGGCGATCAATGATCGTTATGGCCATCCCGCGGGGGATAAGCTGCTGGTCGAGGTCGCACAGCGCCTCCTGTCGACCGTCCGAGCTTCCGATCTCGCATGCCGGCTTGGCGGCGATGAGTTTCTCATCATCCAGTCCGATGTCCGGCACCGCGACCAGGCCGAGCTTTTGGGGCGCCGCATCATCAGGCAGATCAGCGAAGACTATGACATTGAGGGCGCGACCATGCGGGTCACGGCAAGCATCGGGGTTGCCATGGTGCCGGAGTGCGGGATCGAGTTGGACAGACTGATCGAATGCGCTGACGCGGCACTTTACCAGTCGAAATCGCGAGGCAAAGCTCAGGTCCTATTTTGCAATCCCGACGATGAGCTTCTGACGGGGCGGGCCGTGGCGTAAGTGGTTGATGCTGTCACCGGCGCCTCAAATTTGCCTCGGGGCCTGCGAGAAGGCATAGGCGGCGCGTGAAGACCAACCTTACCAGCACCATTCTCGCAGCCATTGAGCGCGCACCACAGTGGGTCCGTCACGAACTGGAATCGAAGGACCCGGTCATCCGTTGCCGAGCAGAAGAAACGCTGGCGGCCATTATCGCCAGCGCCCTCGCTGCCACTGTACGCGAGCAGGGACCTGAACGCTGAAGGGGGCGTTAAGTCCAAGAGACCGCTGGAACTCCTCTGCCTTGTCGGGCAAGGGTTGCTGATAGTCCTACGCCTGTCTTGACGGCGCGGTCGTCTGCGGGCGGATACGAGAAAATGGCGGCATAATGAGTCCAAATGACCGGAACGGGGACATCGACCCTGCAATACTTGATGCGGGCGAGGGTTTGATTGCCCAGTTCCTGGCACGGGCTAAGCGCCGCGGCATCGTGACCGTCAGCGATCTGAATGCTGCTTTGCCTCAGGATCAGCTGACTACTGATCAGATCGAGGACGTGATGTCGGCGATGTCGGAAATGGGCATCAACGTCGTCGAGAACGATGAGGCAGAAGACGACGCCGATCCCGCTGTCGACCGGGAAGGCGAAGACGACAATGACCGCGAGGACGAACCGGACGAGGAGGACGAAGCATCCCCGCGGAGGGTGACCGAAAGCAAGAGCGCCGACTCCCTGGGCCGAACCGATGACCCGGTGCGGATGTACCTGCGGGAAATGGGCACGGTCGAATTTCTGAGCCGCGAAGGCGAAGCGGCCATTGCCAAACGTATCGAAGCCGGCCGGGACATGATGATCCAGGGTCTGTGCGAAAGTCCGCTCACGTTCGATGCCATTATCCAGTGGTCTCAGGCGCTGAACGCCGGCGAGATGCAGCTGCGCGAGATTTTGGATCTCGATGCCATGATAGCGAAAGAGCCGACGCCCGACAACCTGACTGAAGACGGGCAGGGTGACGTCAGCGGCGAGATCAGTGAGACGACAGCGGGTCCTTCGCTCAAGGACGACACCGATCAAGACGCCAACGCCGAAGAAGTGGACGAGGACGGTAATTCGGTCGGCGGCGGCGCTGACGCCGAGGACGACGAAGACAATTCCTTGAGCGTAGCGCAGCTGGAGGCCGCACTCATGCCCGAAGTGCTTGAGATGTTCGCCGTCATCACGGACTTGTTCCGGCAATTCCAAAAGGTCCAGGGCGAGCGTCTCGAGGCGCTCGCCCTCGGGATTGATTTCCCGGCAGACAAAGAAGAGCGATATCACGAGCTGCGCGAGGAACTGACCGCAAAGTTGGAATCGGTGAAGTTCCACGCAGGGAGGATCGAACACCTTGTCGACAATCTCTTTGTCCTGAACCGGCGTCTCACCACGCTGGGGGGCCAGATGCTCCGCCTGGCTGAGCGTCACAAGGTCAAGCGTGCCGACTTCCTGGAAACCTACGTCGGCCGCGAGCTCGATGATAGCTGGCTGTCCGAAATGGCAACGCGCGACAAAAAGTGGGCCGCATTCGCGGCAGCGGAAGGCGATGCGGCCGAACGCATTCGCTCCGACGTGGCGGACATAGCGGCCGCTGCCGGCGTGCCGCTTCCGGAATTCCGCCGCATCGTCAACATGGTCCAAAAGGCGGAGCGAGAGGCGCGCATCGCCAAGAAGGAGATGGTCGAGGCGAACCTGCGCCTCGTGATCTCGATCGCCAAGAAGTACACTAACCGCGGCCTGCAGTTTCTGGATATCATCCAGGAGGGCAACATCGGCCTGATGAAGGCCGTCGACAAGTTCCAGTACCGCCGCGGCTTCAAACTCTCCACCTACGCAACCTGGTGGATCAGGCAGTCGATCACACGTTCGATCGCCGACCAGGCCCGTACGATCCGTATCCCGGTCCACATGATCGAGACGATCAACAAGCTGGTTCGAACCAACCGCCAGTATCTTCATGAGCATGGGCGTGAGCCGACGCCGGAGGAGATGGCTGAGCGCCTGTCGATGCCGCTCGAAAAGGTCAAACGGGTCCTCAAAATCGCGAAGGAGCCGATCTCGCTGGAAAGCCCGGTCGGTGATGAGGATGACAGTCACCTCGGCGATTTCATCCAAGACGCCAATGCGATCATTCCCGTGGACGCGGCGATCGAGTCCAACCTCAAGGAAATGATTACCCGCACGCTGGCTTCGCTCACACCGCGTGAAGAGCGCGTGCTGCGCATGCGCTTCGGCATTGGTATGAACACCGATCACACGCTCGAGGAGGTGGGCCAGCAGTTCTCGGTCACTCGCGAACGCATCCGCCAGATCGAAGCCAAGGCGCTGAGGAAACTCAAGCATCCGAGCCGTTCGCGGATTATGAGGACTTTCCTGGATTAGGAAGGCATCGAACACGCGGGTCCTTTTCGGCCGGAACCCGGCGCGAGGCCGCGACTTTTCTCATTAGGCTGGCCGCGAAGCATAAGAACGGTTGGCGCGAAAACGACCAGCTTATGGGAACTAGCGCTTCGGTACGATTGAAGGGATTGGACGTTTATGCCACAGGCCAAGTACCCCGTTGCCGCTTCGGCGTTTATCGCGGCAGTTCCTCTCAGCGCACAGAGTTCGTTCGAGGGCGCCGGCGAGACTGCGACCCTGGATTGTGGCGGTGGGACGGCCGCCGTCACCGGTGCCGGTAACGTCATGACCGTGACGGGCTGATGCGCCGAACTGGTGATTGAAGGCGCCGACAATCTCGTTCGCATCGACCTCGCGCACAAAGGATCAATCCGCATCACCGGTGCAAGCAATCGGGTACGCTGGACCATGCCGGACGGGAGCAAACCCATTGTAAGAGTTACCGCGCCGGCAACAGCGTGTCGCCAGCTAAATAGGACGGTTGCGACGAGATCGCACTTTGATCTGCCCCCCGCTGAGTGGCCGAGAGACTATGATAGTCTGGACCACGAAAGGGACGAAGAATGCCGAGCAAGAAGCACAAGCCGGAAGAGATTATCGGCAAGCTGCGTGAAGTTGAGATCGTGCTGGCGCAGGGGGCATCGACCGCCGAAGCGTGCCGTCGGATCGCGGTCAGCGAACAGACCTACTACCGCTGGCGCAAGGAATATGGCGGGCTGAAAACCGACCAGGCACGGCGGATGAAGGATCTGGAGAAGGAGAACCTGCGGCTACGCCGGGCGATCTCCGACCTCACATTGGACAAGCTGATCCTGCAGGAGGCGGCCAGGGGAAACTTCTGAGCCCCGCGCGGCGGCGACGCTGCATGGATCATGTTCGACGAGAGCTTGCGGTGTCCGAACGACGGATCTGCCGGGTGCTGGGTCAGCATCGATCGACACAGCGCAAGGTCCCGCGCGGGGCAGATGACGAACAGGTGCTGACTGACGACATCATCGCGCTGGCGAAGCAATATGGTCGTTATGGCTATCGCCGGGTGACGGCATTGCTGTGCCACGCCGGGTGGACGGTGAACCATAAGCGGGTCGAGCGGATCTGGCGGCGTGAGGGGCTGAAGGTCCCGCAACGTCAGCCAAAACGTGGCAGGCTCTGGCTCAACAACGACGGATCATGTATCCGCCTGCGGCCGGAGTATCCGGGACATGTGTGGGCCTACGACTTCGTCGAAGGTCGCACGCATGACGGCCGCAAGTTCCGCATCCTGACGATCATCGATGAGGCCAGCAGGGAATGCCTGGCGCTCATCGTCGCGCGACAGCTCAAGCATGAGGATGTGCTGGCTGCCTTGGCGGACCTGTTCATCTCGCGCGGCCCGCCAGCCAATATCCGGTCCGACAACGTCCTGGGTCACGAAGGAAAGCGAGATTTGGTCAACAGATCTCTATGCGCCGACATTGAGCGGCGAGGCATGCATTCTGAGCCAGATGGCTTCCACCGTCAACGGGATCGCTCCCTGCCATAGCAAACACAGGATCCAGCGGCGCCGAAGCGGCCGTGGTCCTCACCGTCCTTAGAACGAGATACGCACCCAGGTGGAAGGCCCGAACATTATCTACAGGGTCGCTTTCGCGCCCTCACGGCACTTGCAGAGAGGGGTCCTTCCACCTGGCATCCGACCGTTCAAGGAACGGTCGGTACTCTGTCCCCGTCTTGATGACGGCATGGGCAACGCGCGCCATCTTGGCGGTGAGCGCCGTCATCGCCTTGCGGCGACGATCGGCATCATCCGCGTGCCCGGCAGTGTATCGTCCGAGCTTGTCGCGGAAACTGTTGTTGCGCTGACGTGCGGCGACCTGGGCAGCCATCCAAAAGGTCCGCCGCAATCGCGCATTACCGTACTTGGACAGCATCGTGCGGCCTCGGAATGTACCGGACTGCCGGGTCGCAAGATCAAGACCGCAGAACTTCAGGAACTGACGGTGATGGCTGAAGCGGCGTAGATCGCCTGCCTCGGCGAGAATGGTCAACGCATTGATGGGCCCAATGCCGGGGATCATGCGCAGGAGCTGATAATCGCGGTTTTCGGCCAGCATGGCATGCGCCGTTCGCTCGATCTCGTCGCGCTGCCGGATCAGGTTGCGTGCTTGGGCGATCACCATGCGGAACATAGCGATCGAGACGGAATCCTCGTCGACAGGTAGCGCCACGGAGGCGCAGGCGGTCTCGTAGATATCGTTGATCAGCCGGGCTTTGGACACCTTGCGGCCGACCAAGTCCCATGCTTCGCGGGAGAAAGTCTCCTGGCCGAGCACAGTCATGCTGGCTGGAGTCGGGAATCGTTCGAGCAGAGCAAGGAACCAGTCGGATCGGCTGTAGCCAGCGAAGCGTTCAATCTCCGGGAAATAGAGCGGCAGGTAGTGGGTCAGGATGCGATGCCATGTCTGCGTCTTAGCCTTGGAGATCGCCTCGTGCGTTTTCGACATCTCCTGCAGGTCGTTGATCCCGGCGGCGAGCAGATCGACGTATCGCTGGGTGGCGCCGATCCGCAGCATGTGCAGGATCACTTGCGCATCCTTGGAATCGTTCTTGTCCCAGCCATTGTGCAGAGCCTCGCGCGTTCGAGCCAAGGCAACGGACGAGATCAAGCGCAACTCGAAGCCGGCGGACAGCAGGCGATGCGCCAGCGTGCGATGGTAGTTACCAGTAGCCTCGAAGCCGACGATGATCGGACGCCCGATGTCGCTAAGGTCCGTTGCCAGGCGATCATAATCTGCCTTTGTCGCCATCACCGTCATGCGACGTCGGCGTCCGCCTTCTGGACGTTCGATCAGGACCTCCTGGCGGTGTTTGGACATATCGATGGCTACCAGCACGGCGTCGGTGGGATTAGAGCTACGCTTGGTCATGGTCGGTCTGTCTCCAAAGGGTTGAGTCGACAACTTCACTTTAGAGACCTGCGGGCCGATCATGACTGCCTTGATGAAGCCTGCGGGCGCTACGCGCCCTTGCCTTCATCAAGGCAGTGCGCCCCTTCGAGGGGCCGCTTCCCAATGTGCTATGGCAGCGAGTTTATCGCGACGGCCGTGCAACAATGGTTGGCCAGGATCGGCGTGAAGACGCTCTACATCGCACCGGGATCACCATGGGAGAATGGCTATAATGAAAGCTTCAACGGGTCGCTTCGCGACGAACTGCTCAATGGCGAGATCTTCTACAGCCCGCTGAGGCCAAGGTGCTGATCGAAGCCTGGCGACGGCATTACAATCCTGCTTCATAACACCCATCTGTCTATGTGGTTGAAGAAAATAGGCTTCGTTGACTGGGATGTGATCCCGTGGGGTATTTTGGATTTTGCCGCGCGCGTTTTGCAAGGTGATGGGCGGCTGATCCGTCGAGTTCAGTGCGACTGAAAATCCATGGTCCTTCTGGCAGAGGGTGGATGCCTTCGATCTCGCAGGCTTCGGCGGCGATCCGGAGGGTTTTAGGAGCCACGCCGACGTGGCGGGCAGCCTGGCTCAGGTTAAGCCACGGCGCGGGGCCGTCGGTGACCGTGCGGAAGACGGGGATCCGGTGATGTGATCGCAGCGCGGTGACCCGCTCGCGAGTCCAGCGGTTGCCGTGTCCCGTCACCAGCCCGTTCCGGTTGAGGATGCCGGCGATCAGATCGTCATTGGCGATGAGAACCAGTTCGCGCACGGCGGCAATGATGTCGGCCGAAGTGCTGTTGCGCTGTCCCTTGCGACGCTTGGGCAGCCGCAAATCGGTGTGGATGCCGCCGACCCAGTGAATCAGTAAAACGATCTCGGATACGTCGTCGTCAATATCGGCGATCACCTCCTGGATGAGGGTGCGCACGATGCGCTTCTTCACACGCGTATCGGAGTGTGGGGCGTTCCACACGGCTTCGAGTTCGCCAGCAAGGTCATCGATATCCTTGAGCGGCGGCAATGGCGGATGCGTTGCCGAGGCGTCGTGCGCGACAATCCGGGCTTCCACATCGCCCACACGCGTGAGGGCGCGGTTCCATCGCGCTTCCAGTTCGGATGCCACCAGTCGGTTCTGCGGATCGGCGGCATCGTATTGCCGAAAAGCTCGGTCGGCTGCGTAGCGTGCCGCCTCGAGATCGCGCATCAACACGTCACGAACCTGATCCCGGCGGCCGGCGGCCTGTGCTTCGGCCTCAACCGAGGCGGCGATCGCTCCGGGTTCAAGGACTTGCAATAGCAATTGCTCGATCGCATCGTCGACCCGTAATCCGCCGAACGCGATGCAGCGCGGCTCGCCGTTGTCGAGCAGTCCCCTCCAACACGAATAGCGTGGGATATCATGCCCGGCGCCGGTGTATCTCACCGTCAGCTTGCGTCCGCACCGTCGGCAACGGATGAGCCCGGCGAGCAGAGCGTCGCCATGCTTGGCGGCTCCATGATGCCGACTAGTGGGAACATTATCGCTCACCATCTTGCGGATATCCTCCGAGCGCTCCCAGCTGACATAGCCTTCATGAGAGCCAGGGATGAGCGCCAGCCACTCATCTCGTGCTTTGCGACGGCTCCTCGATCGCATGGTAGTGCCATCATATCCGGTTGCAGCACGGCTTTTACCATAGGCATAGGCTCCGCCGTAGATCGGGTTCTCGATCATCCGGTGAATGGTAGCATAGCTCGGCCTACGCCACACGACATCGCCGTTGTTGCGCTTTGCGGGCAGATCCAGCCCATGCTCGATGAACCAGAGCAGTGCCTGCCGTGCGCTGCCAAGTTCGCCCACCTTGTCGAAGACAAGGGTAATGGCTTCCTGGATGCGGCGGTCGGGATCCTTCTCGATCCGGTCGCCAGCCTTCACGAAGCCAACCGGGGCGGCAACGATCAGTTCGCCGCGCCGGGCCTTCTCGTAGCGGGCCGAGAGCGAACGCTGGCGCAGGAGATCCAGCTCATACTCGTTGAGGCTGCCCTTCAGGCCGAGCAGCAGCCGGTCATTGCCCTGGCGCGGGGCGTACACGGTCTCCTGGTCGATCAGAACCGTATCGACGACCCGGCACATCTCGATAAGCTGCTGCCAGTCGCGGCTGTTGCGCGCGAAGCGTGAGACTTCTCGCGCCGCGACCGCGCCGACCTTGCCGAGACAGACCTCGGCAACCATCCGATCGAAACCGGCGCGCGTCACGCCGCCTGCCGCGGACCGACCAAGATCGTCATCGACCGTCTCGATTTGCGACCAGCCCAGCGCTGTGAGACGGTCACGCATGGCGTATTGCAGGGCACTGCTCTCTCGGTTGTGGAGGACCTGATGCGCCGAGGACTGCCGCACATACAGGATCGCCTTGCGGTCGAGATGCTGTGGCCCAATCTTCTCACAGATCATCACGCACCTCCCGCTGTTCCATGACGGGATCGTTGACGTGGTCGAGCAGCAGGCGCACGATCAGCGACGTCAATGTCTGGCGCGTCTGCGCTGGCAGCGTGTCCCATCTTGGTGTCGGGGTTATCGCGGAATTGCGGGGACAGGAAAACAGATCGAGCTGCAACACCTTGGACTTGTAAGCCATTGAGACCTCCCGAATGTGAGTCGTGAGGGCTCGATGCTGCGCTCAAAACCGATAATGCCGAAACCGGCTTTGCCGTTCGCAAAAGCTTGGCCAGTGCGCTCAGCGCGCCGACGTCAACCTGGGGCGACGCGCCTATGCGCGTCAGGGCGCAAGCGGCGTGGTCGAACATCCATGCAGGAATCTCGAGCCACCGGTCCGACGTCGCTCCCGTCTTGCTGCAGCGAAGTCTATCCTGACCCGCCCGCACGACCTTCTCATGAACGTGAACACGACACCCTGACCAGGGATGCCAGCGATAAAGAACTTCTCGAACTTCGGTCCCGTGGGCGTTGCGACGCCGCGTTGTACAACACGGTCCGTCCGCACAGCAGCCTGGGTTACCGACCACCGGCCCCGGAAACGGCCTCACCGCCATATCCGGCCTCCGGTTCCGCTTCGCTCCACCTCCGCCCGGATATGGCGGCGGCGACCATAATCCACTAACAATCAACCCGGTCCACTCGACGGGGGCAGGTCAGAAGCGCTGGTAGCATGAGCTTCAAACGTCAAACCGCATCCGGCAGAACGCTCTCATTAGAGCAGCTCGAAATCTGGCTCGATACGCTTGATCCGCCGGTCGCCGGTGTCTCCTCGATCGATGGCTTCCTCGCGGCGTTGGCTGCCGGCCCGTCCATCATCAATCCGGACATATGGCTCAAGAGCATCCTGCGCGAACACGTCCAAAGCGCCCGATCGGCGCCCGCGCGCCGAACGATCCTTAAGCGCTACAACCAGATCTGCATCGAGCTTGCCGAGTGCCCTGAGGTCTATGCGCCGATCTATATGCGGACCGAGGACGGCGAGGTCCTGCTGGAAGACTTTGCCAATGGCTTCTTCACCGCAATGCATCTGGACATGGACGCATGGAAGCCCTTCGTGTCTGATCGAGACTTCGGCCTGCCGCTTGCAGCTATCCTTGGCCAAAGCACGATCATCGATGGCATATCATGGATCGACCAGCTCCAGGATCCTCTCGCAAATCAGGCTCTTGCAGATACCTGGCGGATGATCCCCCAGATCATCTCCTTCATCCATGACCAGTGTGCCTTTGCAAGAACCCTGACCGTACACTGAAGCCTCTCCACATCCCACGTGGGGTCGGTGCAGCGGTTACGCTTGTCTTGCGGTGGCGGTTAAGTGGATGCAATGACTGCATCGGACCTCGAACAGATTTTGATTGCCCGGCTCATTCGGGAAAACGGAGGCACATCGCAAACATGGCGGCGAGCTCTCGGTAAAATCATCGTTCGCGACCCAAAAACCTATCCTCATTGCAATTGGGATGTCGGGGCCAGCGGGACAGATAGGCAGCGTTCGGCCATCGAGCGACTTCTCGATGACGTACGACTTGAACACTCAATCGTCGTTGCCAGCTGAGGGTAGGGCGCACGGGAAGGGCCGGGGCTGGGACAAACCCGCCATCCGGGATAGTGCTGGGGACCGGCAGGTTTCGATTGAAGCGGACGTTCGCGGTTCCACGGCAATCGCCTCCCGGAATGGCCAACCCTGGCCGATGCACGAACCGCTTCGCGGAGGGTGTAATCGGCGCGGTACCTGCATGGATCGAACGTTGCGCTGGGGTTGAGCGTCGCCGGCCTTAGGCAGACCTTGCTGGCTCCTTTCAGTCAAGGAGAGAGGTGGCCTGATTGGTCTGAACAGCGATCGGCGCCTGATAAGTGGATCGTCCGCCGGGTTGCTTTCTTGGATTGCCGATATTGGGCGTCACGCAGGGCGGGCGTAGGTGTGCCGGGCATGGGCACTGGATAGGAGGTGAAAGTCCTTTACGGGGCGAGTTGGTAGCAACCGTAAGTCGAAGACAACTGCACGCAGCGTGCCCATCGTGAGATGCGCAAGGCGCTGATGCCGCGAGGCCGTGTGGGGAGGAAGTCTTAGACGAACCGCAGCACCGAACGCGAGTGAACCCTTGGACAGGCCGATCCGGTCGGGTGAGCGTGCCTACAAACGCGACGCCCAAAATCCAACCGAGACCGGGGCGGTAGTGAGGGCGGCGGCGGCGGCATATCCAGTGTTCTTACCCCGGGAGATCTGTTGGGGTCCGCGTGAGCGGTAGGCGGATAGGAGGAAACGACGACCGCCGATGCCCCTGCAGAAGTCGGATCTCTCCGTAGGAGCGATGAAGCCGGTGAAAGTCGGCTGAGCAAAGGGAGAGATGGGTTGAGAAGGAAAGGACATCATCAATTGAGCTTCGTGTTCGCCGACAGCCCGCGAGGGGGTGGCGATGTCGGAGGTTCGGGCGAACCCGAGCGTCGGTCATGGCTACTGCACACAGCGAAGCACAAAACCATGACAAGTTCTTTCACCCGGGCAGCCGATTCAAATCGGCTGCTGGAGGCGGTAGCGTCCAAGGCAAATCTCGCGCAGGCGCTACTGTCCGTTGTACGCAATAAGGGGGCACCGGGGATCGACGGCCAGACGGTTGAGGAGGCCGAAGCGCAAGCTCCGCATCTGTTGACTGAACTGCGCCGTGTACTGTTGGCGGAACGCTTTTACCCAGGGGATATTCGTCGGGTCTGGATTCCCAAACCCGGTGGAGGTCAGCGCGGTCTGGGCATTCCCAATGTGAGAACGAGGGTGGTTCAACAGGCGGTTCTCCAGATTCTGGAGCCGATATTTGAACCAACCTTCCATCCCAGCAGTCATGGGTTCCGTCATAATCGTGGTGCTCATACGGCAATTGCTGAAGCGACTGAATATCTGGAAGAGGGCTTTCGGACGGTGGTTGATCTGGATCTGGCGCAATTTTTTGACCGGGTTCATCACCAACGCCTGCTGGATCGAATGAGTCAGCGGGTGGCCGACCGGCGGATTCTCAACCTGATACGACGAATGCTGAGGTCGGCCGTGGTGATGCCGGATGGCACACGTATCGAAGTCGTTGAAGGAACTCCGCAAGGCGGCCCGCTTTCGCCATTTCTATCAAACATCGTTCTCGACGAGTTCGATCAGGAGATGGCGCGGCGCGGGCTACGTTTCGTTCGCTACGCCGATGACGCCAACGTCTTTGTGCGCAGTGAGCGCGCCGGGATCCGTGTCATGGCATCTCTTCGGCGTTTTCTGGAGGAGCGATTGCGCCTTCAGGTCAATGTGGAGAAAAGCGACATCAGGAAACCTGAGCAGGTCCACTTCCTCGGCTTTTGCTTCCGCTGTACGGATGGTGTGTCCTCAATCGAGGTCGCGCTGTCCCGCAAAACGAAGCGTCGATTGCTGACGACTATTCGGGAGATGACTCCGCCCAACTGGGGGAGATCGATCATGACCTGTATGGCCGACCTTGGTCGATACCTGAACGGATGGTCGGCATATTACCGCCTCTGCACCGCAGAGGTGGCGTCTGAACTGGGGGTCGTTGACGCCCACGTTCGCCGTCGGCTCAGGGCGATCATCGTGCGTCAAAAGAAGCGTCCGCGCTTCTTGTTCCGGTACCTTTTGTCGCGCGGGGTAAGTCGCAAAGCCGCCGCTGGCACCGCGTATTGCGGAAAAGGGAACTGGGCGAAATCCAATCGACCCGGGATCGTGAGGGCTTACCCTCCTTCATGGTTCCATGGACGACTGATCTCGCTCAAAGCTCGATGGCACGAGCTAAACCCCCCACGGGTCAATGACCAGTTCGTACTGGCACTCTGATATCGACCCAAGGAGCCGGATGCGTGGTCCGCATGTCCGGTTCTGAGAGAGCCGCGGTGGAGTAATCCGCCGCGGCTACTCGACCCCGGCCGGAGAGAGGCCCAATATCGGCGGCCGAATTTTATGCTGCCATCGCCACGGGTAGGTTGTCAAAATATGCCTGGTCGGGGGTCTTGGCGGCGAGGCTCGAATGGGGCCGCCTTGCGTTGTAGAAGCCCAGATAGCGGCCGATCGAAGCCCGCGCTTCGCTGACCGTGCCATAAGCGTGTAGATAAACTTCCTCGTATTTGACGGAACGCCAAAGCCGTTCAACCACGACGTTGTCGCGCCAGGCACCCCGACCGTCAATGCTGATGGCGATTTCCTCGCGCAGGAGCACGCTAGTGAACGCTTGGCTGGCAAACTGGCTGCCCTGGTCGGTGTTGGGGCTTGCCGTAGCGGGCCAGCATTTCCTCCAGCGCCTCGACGCAGAAGTCGGCCTCCATCGTGATCGACACCCGCCAGGCCAGAACCTTGCGGCTGAACCAGTCAACGATCCCCACGAGATAGACGAAGCCCTTGGCCATCGGGATGTAGCTGATGTCGGTTGCCCAGACCTGGTTGGACCGCACGATCGGCAGCTTGCGCAGCAGATAGGGGTAAATCTTGTGTCCCGGTGCCGGCTTCGAGGTGTTCGGACGGCGGTAGAGCGCCTCGGTCGCCATCTTCTTCATCAGCGTCGCGACGTGACAACGACCGATCTCGATGCCCTCCTGCCGCAGCAGGTCGCGTAGCATCCGGCTGCCCGCGAACGGGACCTCCAGATGCAACTCGTCGATCCGCCGCATGATCTTCAGATCGGCCTCCGGAACCGGCCGCGGCAGGTAATAGACGCTGCCCCGGCTGATCCCCAGTTCCCGCGCCTGTCGTACCACGGGCAAGTCGTGCGAGCGGTCGATCATCGTTTTGCGCTCGACAACAGACCGGCCTTCCCGAGCGCGCCGGCCAAAAAATCGTTCGCCAGCGTCAGTTCTCCGATCTTGGCGCGCAGTGTCTTCACGTCCACCGCCGGCTCCGCGGCTTCTGACGCGCTGTCGGCGCGGAAAACTCCCGCGGCCCCATCCAGCAACTGCGTGCGCCACGCAGTAATCTGGTTCGGATGCACGTCGAACAACTGCGCCAGCTCGGCCAGCGTCTTCTCGCCCTTTACGGCGGCCAGCGCCACCTTCGCCTTGAACGCCGGGCTGTGGTTCCGGCGGGGTCGTCTGCTCATCTCGTCTCCTGTCATGCGGCCATCCTGGCCGCCGTCAGGCAGAAAATCCACTTATCACGATGTCCAGATTCCTCAGGCGACCTCTATCGGAAGATGGCGCAGTAAAATCTACAATGGCCATCCGGTCTCGCGCCTTGACCAGACCTGAGTGCTGCTCCAGCGCAGCAGCGCCGGGTCCACGGAAAAGCGAGCGCCATCTAAAGTCGTCTGCGGCATGCCCGAAGAATTACTGGGGGCAGCTGGAATAGCGGTTGGCCGGCGCAGCGGTGACGATTCCAAAAGTGGCTTGGCGGCCGGCGCGGCAAGGGCCGCGAGAGCAATGCCCGCGCTTGAAATCATCATGGCGCGCCGGTCGGGTCGGAAGGAGATCAGGCATGCCTCTAATAATGGCTATGTCGGCTTGCGATTAAATAGTCCTTGGCGACTTTTGCTGGGGCACTTTTGCACTTAAGCGGCAAACCCTTGTAAATACGCGGTCGGCAGTTTGAGACGCCATCTAAATTTCTGGAACAAATTTCCCGCGCTGGCATCTTTTGCTCCTTTCAAACACTGCGTTTGGATTGCAAATCCCGAAAAAGGTCTCGCGAACAGGATGCGAGTGGTGCCAAGGCGCAAGATGTCAGGCCTACCTATGAAACGCCGGGCGTGCATTGTTACGTTGTCGCCCCGTCAGTCACTACAGCTACTGGTGCGGGGCCTTGCTTGGGAACGCCGGTATTTCCGTCCATGACGTCTTGCTGAGCGCCCTCAGCCGCACCCTCCTTCGCCGCGTCGGCAACCGAGTTTTCGAACATTCGCTTGAGAACCCAGCCTACGGCGAAGGTGACAGACGCCGTCACTACCGCGCGAACCGCGGTTTCCTTCAGCGACCGAACGAACTGCTTACGCTGAAGCCGCCCCGGCTGACCCGCGACTACGTCTGCTAGCTTCTCCCTGGTTCGCATCGGACCGTCCCTTAAATTGTTGCATGATCATCGGATAACGCCCAATCGCAGCTCTGGATGCGCTAAATTGATCGCCGGACCTACGATGCAGCGTCTAGGACACCCGCTGACAGATTAGCCGCAGGCGACTTCAACCGCATCAGCGTCGCGGAAAGCCTGAATGACCGCATCGCTTTCATCCTCGTTCATATCCACCGAGACGACAAGCTGGCCTTCGTATACCGCGCCAGAGGCATCGGGCGTTTCCCGGTTTTATCCGCCCGCGACGTCCGCCCCGGCAGGCTCGTCGCCAGCGCTGTTTTTGGTCCCGGCGGGCTCGATGAAGATGTCGGTCCGTTCTATGCCATATTCCTGAACGAGGTGCTCGACTGCAAGCTCGACTTCCCGGCAGCCGGGAAACAGTGCCTTGATGGTGGTGGACGTGCATCTACTCCATTTACAGGTATTGAGAGCGCAAGGGCACTGGCATAGTTCCCGGGGCAGCTCGTAATCGAACTCGCTGATTCCATCGATGTCACCTGGGCGAGGACTTCTACCCGCGCATCGGCAACGCGCTGTTCCTGATCTCGATGAGCTAGGGCGGAACCGGCCCCGGCCTGCCGGTTTAAACCGGGGCCGGCGCCGGTTGTATGGCGTAATGGATCGGCTTGAACGACCCGCCGTTCGATGCATAGGCCGAGCAGGCGGTCAGCCCGATCACGCAGTCCTCGGCGGCGCGCAGGCGGATCAGGTCGCCCGCGACGCTGGTGGGGGGGATCACCGAGATGCGCCCCGTATCCTGCTCCACCGGCACGTTCATGAACAGGTTGAACGCAGTGGGGATCGCGTCCTCCTCGATCCCGTAGGGCGAGAGCGCTGCGGCGAGGTTGCCGAAGCATCCGCGATGGACCGGCTTGTCGGGATAGAAGTGCCGGAACGTCGCCTCGCTGCAGGGGGTCAGCAGGAAGTCGTGACGGCCGACGGTGTCCTCGACGATCTCCAGCAGCACCCGCGAGCGGTTTGACCAGAGCCGGTTACCGGTGGTGAGCGTGATGGTCTCCTCATAGTCGAACGTGCGCCCGTTCGAGATGACCTCGCGCACATCGTGTGCCGCGAAGGCGAGCAGGTCGGCGACCTGGCAACCCTGCGGGTCGGTTACGGTGAGTATCTCGCCCGCGCCGAGCAGGAAGGCGGCGCCGCTGCGCGGGCCGATCACTTTGGGCTCCATCACTTTCGCATCGCTCATACACGCGGGTCCCTGAACGGGCAGCCCCAGTCCGGCTCGACCGCGCGGCCGCTGTACTGGCGCGCCTCGCTCGCCTCGCCGTGGCGCGCTAGCATCGGATTGAGCGAGCCGGCAATGGCGAGGTCACGGTCGAGGATGCGCTCGCGCATGCGCTCGTAGCGGCCTTCGGCGCGTAGTTTCTCGAACTGTTGGTGCAGGTTGAACACCAGCACCGGGCGCGTGAAACGTCGCGCGGGCCGCGAGGCATTGGGGTGCAGGCCGACGACGAAGAACGCGCTACCACCGAAGCTGAGCGAGAAGTGCGGGTCCTCGGGATCGGCGCTCACCGCATCGTCGTAGGGCTGGCCGAGCCAGGCGTCCTTGTCCGCGAAGGACTGGATGCGCTCCCACATCGCGTGTTCGAACGCGCGCTCGGTGAGGTCGTCGGGGCCTTCGAAGACGACGGCCAGGCTGCGCAGTCCTTCCGGGTCGCCCTTATAGTCCTGGCTCCACTGCAGCAGCTCCCGGTGGATCACCACGTCGTTCCAGGCGCTGGTCAGGTCGCGCGCCGCGACGACCTTGAGCGAACCCTTGGCCAGCGCCGACTTTGCCCCCACGCAAGGGAACGCGGGGTCGCGAACGAACGCTGTGAATTCTTCCTCCAGGTTCCGGAGCGAGGGGTCGGCCATCATGCATTTCTCTCCATCGCGGATGTAAACGAATGACGGCCGAAAAGGTGTCCACCCCTCGTCGCGGGATCGAAGAACCTGCGGTGCTCGCTGCTTGGAAAGGGCAATGAAAAGGTGATGCCCTGCACGTACTGATTCGAAGGCGGCCCGCTGATCGCCATGTCGATCCAGTGTGCCCTGCGGGCGCCACCAGCTTTCATATCGTCGAAAACGAACCGATGCGGTAATTCCGCCAGGTTCGGTGCTCGCCAAGCCCTTTGCCAACGACGACCCGGAGCGGGCATTCCGCAAGGCGCTGACGGCCTGAGGAGGCCAGTCGGCCGCCGGCCTTCACGATGCACTGAGAACACCTTCATGGTGGCCGCGCCCTCGACTGAACCAGGGAGGGCAACTGGGTTACGGTCCTGCCTTCCATCGCGGCATGCTCCGCGATGAAATCTCTTCTCCCTTCGGCACCAAGAGCAGCGCTTCGCGTTCCTCGGTTCTATCCGACTAAGGAGTTGCCGCTTGGAAAACGTCGCCAGTTGGATTGCGCCCGCTGCCACGATGATCGCCGCCCTGATGACCGGAGCCAATCTCGGTACACGGGTCACAGGGTGGGGCTTCGTCGTCTTCACTATAGGGTCAATCGCATGGTCGGTCGTTGGCCTGACGACGGAGCAGACCAATTTACTGGCTACCAATGGCTTTCTGACCCTTGTCAACCTGATCGGTATCTGGCGCTGGCTGGGCAAGCAGCGGGCGTACGAGGATGGCGGTAGGTCAGCCACCGAAGCAAGTCGGCGCTCCGCCTATCCCACACTGTTTACCGCGACGGGAATGGCCGGCATGCCTGTTACGACGACCGGTGGCGAGCCGATCGGCAAGGCGGTCGAAGCGCTCGTTAAGTGTGAGGACGGCAGCGTTAGTTACGTCGTGGTGGCCTCCGACGGTGTCGGCGGTATCGGCGAGGAACTTCGTGCCGTTGAACGAACGCAGATCGACTTCGCTTGCGACCAGCTAAAGCTGCGGCGCTCTCGCCATTGGTTCGAAAGCCTGCCGCCTCTCTCTGACGGAGAATGGCCCGCGGCACCCGCAGAGATGGCGCAGCGCGACCGTCGCTGAACGCTTTTCATCGTTTAGGAGTGCCTGCCTTTGCGCGTGCACGGAGTAGGTCACCGCCAAGCCATTTGAGAGTGATCCGCAACAGGAGCGAAAGTCTGGATCGCCGGCTATCGCGGGAGGCAGGCTACCTGCCGAAAGATAACAGCTAAGGAAAAACCATGACCAAGAAAGCGCAGGATGCGATCGCTTTGCTCAAGGCCGACCACCGTACTGTTGAGGAACTGTTCGAGAAATTTGAGAGCGCCAAGGCTCCGACCAAGCAGGCGACGCTTGCGAAGCAGATTTGCACGAGTTGATTATTCACACAATGATCGAGGAAGAAATCTTCTATCCTGCCCTCAAGGGTAAGATCGAGGACGACATGTACGACGAGGCGCATGTCGAGCATGATGGTGCCAAGCTGCTGATTAGCCAGATCCTGGCCGGAGAGCCTGGCCAAGATTTCTGGGAAGCCAAGGTGACCGTTCTGTCCGAGGAAATCAAACATCACGTCCATGAAGAAGAAATGCCCAAGGAGGGGATGTTCGCGCAGGCGCGCGCGGCGGACGTGGATGTGGATGCACTCGGCGCTCAAATGGCCGAGCGAAAGGCCGAACTACAAGCCCAGTTCGAAGCCGACGGT
Source organism: Novosphingobium resinovorum (assembly GCF_001742225.1). Taxonomy (NCBI): domain Bacteria; kingdom Pseudomonadati; phylum Pseudomonadota; class Alphaproteobacteria; order Sphingomonadales; family Sphingomonadaceae; genus Novosphingobium; species Novosphingobium resinovorum. The sequence continues at coordinate 256,293 of NZ_CP017077.1, forward strand.
CTGCCAACGCCGACAACGCGGACTCTCAGCCTGGTGGAAGTCGAACTTGGCGCGCCTGTCGCCTAAAACCGGGGACCAAAAGGCCACGCCTTCGTACCGAGAAAACCGGGTCCATGTGCCCAGAATGTAGGCCTTCGATTACAAGATCATCCCGGTAAGGCCTGCGGCTCCCTAAAAAGGGTGCGTTGCGATGCGACGCGCCCTTTTCATCCACGTGGCAGCCAGCTCACGTCAGCTAAGAGTGATTCTAAGTCGGACGCATAAGCCTTCGGGGCGAAAATCAAATTCGGCCCCACAACCCTCGCCGCGAAGGGCGCATGAGATCATCCGCGAGCCGAAACCTTTTTGGTCGGGGGAGGCCGCCTTCGGCCCGCCAGTCTCGAGCCATCTGATTTTCAGGAATTCGATATTACCCTAAACGTAAAGCTCCCAGGCAATCTTCACCGTTCCGGTCAGCTTGGAAAGAGCCCCATATTTCGCTGCGTTCGTGGCCAGTTCATGAAGAACCATGGCAAGCTGCAGCGCGCGCTCAGCCGAGATTTCCACGTCTGGCCCGGTGATTTCGAACCGACTATCGGCCTCAGCAGCAAAAGGGGATACGGCCCGTTGTACGATATGGGTGACGTTGACCGCTTCCCAATCGCGCTGCGTGAGCAGATCATGCGCTTTGGAGAGTTTATCATCTGCCATGATGCATTTCCTCTTTCGCAGCTGTCTAGATTTGCAACCCGTGCCAGGGCCACGAGTTTCAGCAAGGTTGTCTTGAGCAAGGGACCGGCATGCCGCATCGCCGTTTTCGAACCGAATGAAACAGCCGCTCGATTGTCTTGTCATCGGCGCAGGGCCCGCTGGCTTGACGGCGGCTATTTATCTCGCGCGTTTTCACTTTTCGATCGCGATTGTAGATGGCGGTCACAGCCGGGCGTCCCTGATCCCGCGCACGCACAATCATGCCGGTTACCCGGGCGGGATAGCTGGCACCGAACTCCTTCGATTGATGCGGGCTCAGGCGGCCGATTTTGGGGCGATCGTGACCGAAGGTCTGGTCGAAGGACTGGAGAGGGCCGAAGAGGGATTTGTTGCTCGTGCACAGGGCCGTGAATGGTCTGCGCGCACTGTCTTGCTCTGCACCGGCGTAATCAACAATCGGCCTCAGATCGCCCTGGACATCCACAATGCGGCGTTGCGCCGCGGACTACTTCGGTACTGCCCCATATGTGACGGGTACGAGGTCACTGATAAGCGAGTCGGTGTCTTGGGTACCCGTTCCCACGGCTTCAAGGAAGCAACTTTCCTGCGCATGTATACGCGCGATGTGACACTGATCGCTACCGATGGGGAGCATGACCTTTCAGATGATGAAAAGCGTCGGCTCGCTGTGGCTGGTGTGGTCCTGATCGATGGCCCCTGCGCCCCACTGCGGTTGGAAGATGCGCAGATTGTCGTGCCGACGCCGCGCGGCGAGCTCAAATTCGATAGCGTCTACCCGGCGCTCGGTTCCATTATCCGATCCGAACTGGCGACGGCGATCGGCGCGGAAGGCGCTGACGATGGATGTCTCATCGTGGACGAGCATCAGCGCACTTCCCTTCCCGGCCTGTACGCGGCGGGAGATGTTGCCAAAGGTCTCGATCAGATCAGCCATGCGATGGGCGAGGCCGGGGTCGCCGCCGTTACGATCCGCAACGACCTCGCCGAGCGGGGCATCTTATTGCGCTAGAGCGGTTTTCGACCATTCTGAATCGGTATGGGATTCCCTTCCGGCGCGATTTCTGATTATGGGATGGCCCGCCCTTTTCCCAGGCATCTGATATGATGCCGGGGTTAGAGAAGGGAAAGGAACGGACCGATGTCTATTGTGATCCTTGGTGTCGATTTGGGCAAGAATTCTTGCAGCATAGTCGGGGTTGACGGATCGGGTGCGGTAGTCGCGCGCCGAACGATGCGTCGACAGACGTTGATCGAGTACGTTGGCAAGCTTCCGCAGTGCGTGGTTGCAATGGAAGCCTGTTGCGGAGCGCATCACCTGGGACGGTTGTTCGCTACGCACGGGCACGAAATCCGTCTGATGTCGCCGGAGTACGTTCGTCCTTATGTCAAAGCGCAGAAAAACGACGATCGCGATGCTGAGGCCATTGCCGAAGCCGCCTCGCGTCCGACAATGCGCTTCGTCGACCTCAAGAGCAGCGAGCAACTTGATTTGCAGACACTGCATCGGGTGCGGTCGCGGTTGGTGGCCGAGCGAACCGGCCTGATCAACCAAGCGCGAGCAATCCTCCTTAAGCGTGGAGTGACCTTCCCGGCCGGGCGGCGCAAGTTCGAAGTGGGTCTTGAAGCCTTGCTGGCCGATGACGCTGATGCTGGCTTGTCTGCACGTATGCGCCAGCTGATTGGCGAGTTAAGGGCAGAATGGAAGGCGCTTGATATACGGGTCGAAGCGCTCAACGGTGAGTTCGTCGAAACGGCGCGGCAGGATGAGACAATGCGCCGGCTGACGCTTTGAACGCGGCTACCCGGTAGCGGCATGAACCAGATCGGCTAGGCGCTAAAACACGCATAGCCAACGGAAGTTTGCGGGAAGGATCGAAAAGATGGCCTGACAGTCAATCGACGTTTGGAAAGCCCGGAACTCTGAATGGTACTTGATACCGATCTGATTATTGCGGCTCCAGGCGTGCGGATGTCCATCTTGGCCATGGGGCTACCCATGAGACCGTATACGTTGAAGCAGACTGTTCAGAACACCGTAAAATCCTCTTGCAAACGGGGCGGGCCATACGTTCAGGCTCCGCGGGGAGACCGTGATGAGCGATCTGTTTTGGCTAACGGATGAGCAGATGGAGCGGCTGCGGCCGTTCTTTCCGAAGAGCCACGGCAAGCCTCGAGTGGATGACCGGCGGGTGCTGAGCGGCATCGTGTTCGTCAACCGCAACGGGCTGCGCTGGCGCGATGCTCCTGGCGCGTACGGCCCGCACAAGACGCTGTACAACCGCTGGAAGCGCTGGGGTGAGGCAGGCGTGTTCACGCGCAGCATGGAAGGTCTGGCTGCGGTGGGCACCGAACCCGAAACGGTGATGATCGACGCGACCTACCTGAAGGCGCACCGCACGGCATCGAGCCTGCGGGTAAAAAGGGGGATCTTGGCCGCCTGATCGGACGCACGAAAGGCGGCATGAACACCAAGCTTCATGCCCTGACGGATGCGAACGGCCGCCCGATCAGTTTCTTCATGACCGCAAGGCAGGTCAGCGATTATATCGGTGCGCCGCCCTGTTGGACGAGCTTCCCAAAAGCCCGATGGCTGCTGGCGGATCGCGGTTACGACGCCGACTGGTTCAGGGACGCCTTGCAGGAAAAGGGCATCACCCCCTGCGTCCCGGGCCGAAAATCCCGGGACAAGGCCATCAAATACGACAAACGTCGCTACAAGCGCCGCAACCGCATCGAGATCATGTTCGGCCGCCTCAACGACTGGCGGCGGGTCGCCACACGCTACGACAGGTGCCCAACCGCCTTCTTCTCCGCCATCGCCCTCGCCGCGACCGTCATCTTCTGGATCAATGGGTCATCGTGTAATTGCGGCTGCTTCCCTCGGACCTCGGTTGAGGCGCACACATCTGGTTGTCGAATCCTGAAGGAAGGAAGCAGCCATGAAGCATTATGCCGGACTGGACCTGTCGATGGAAACCACGCAGGTCTGCATCGTTGACGAAAATGTCCAGAGGCTGGTCTCGGAGAAGGTAGAGAGTTCCCCCGAGGCGATCGCCATGATGCTGGAGCGATATGGTCCCTATCGAGCGAGCCGTTATCGAAACAGGACGCATGTCTTCGGCGATTTGCCTTGGACTGCGCGAACTGGGCCTCGCGGTCGTGTGTATCGATGCCCGCCAGGCGCACCAGAGCCTGAAGGCAATGAAGGCGAACAAGACCGATCCGCATGATGCCGCCGGGCTCGCCCAACTGGCACGCACCGGCTTCTTCAAGGAGGTACACGTCAAATCCCCAGCAGCGCACGGTGTGCGCAGCGTCATCACCGGGCGGAGCCATTTGGTGGAAGCCCGCGTCCGGCTCGACAACATGATCCGCGGTCTTTGCGCCACGTTTGGCTATCGCCCAGGCGCCGGGCAAGGAAAGCATTCCTCGAAAGGATCATGCAGGCCGCCCACATTCCTGGTCTGGGTGAAGCCATCGCCGCCTTGTTGTCGGTGCGTGCCGAGTTGATGGAGCAGATCAAGGAAATGGATCGTCGGTTGCACGTTATCGCCAGTCAGTCACAAGCCTGTGGAATCCTCATGACCATTCCAGGCGTCGGCGTGCAGACATCGGCTGCCTTTGCAGCTGCAGTCGACGAGGCGGGCCGCTTCCGACAATCGCGCAACGCCGGTGCCTACTTCGGCCTGGTTCCCAGACGCCATCAATCAGGCGAACTCGACAGGACCGGCAGGATCACCAAACAAGGCGACGGGGCCGTGCGCAAGTTGTTGTATGAAGCTGCCAACTCGATCCTGACCCGAAGCCGGGAAAACTTCGCGCTCAAGACGTGGGCCATGAAGATCGCCAAGAGGCGCGGCCTGAAGAAGGCCCGTGTCGCCCTAGCTCGGCGCCTCGCGGTCATCATGCACGCCATGTTACGTGATGGCACTTTGTTCCAGGCGTGAGATGCAGTAAAAGCGGTATGCCAGCGGTGAAGCGTCAAAGTGGATCCGAGGGTGGTGTCCCGAGAGGGAACGCAGGGACGAACGATCTGCGAAGGTAGTCAGATGGGCTGCAAAGCTCGCATCTAGTCAATGCAACGTTCGCCTCTGTGAGACCCGATACAGCACGACCAGGCCTCGCCTCGGCCAGTGCGGACAGATCCATGAAACCCTCAAGGGATCGGCACCACCTAGCTCTGCAATTACAGATCCTAACCCTAAGGAATGTTTGTGAAGTTCAACCGGCGTCGCCCGGCCGAATAAAGTCCATCACGTTGGCGACATCATGGCTGTTGCTGCCGTCTTGTCCTTGAAGTCGGTGATGACTTCGCCGATCAGCGCCCGTAACCAGCGGTGGGCGGGATCGTGGCGGTAACGGACGTGCCAGGCCATCTCGACGGGAAAGCTGCCGAGGTCGACCGGGGCGGGCAGGACCTTCAGCCGGGGGGCGTGCATCAGCTGTCGGCAGATGAGCGAGGGCAGGGTGGCGCAATAGTCGGTCACCGCTACCATTTCGGCTGCCGCGAAGAAGTTGGTCACGGAGATCGCGACGTCGCGCTTCAGCTGCTGCTGCGCCAGCGCCTGGAACAGCCCGGCGCGCATCCGTCCGGGCGGCACGATGTTGACATGCTTCATCGTCTCGAACTGCTCGCGCGTCATGACATCGCCGACGCCCGGATGGTCGGCACGGACGGCGCAGGCGAGCCCTTCGTCCATCAGGTGCTGGACGATGAGGTTGTCGGGCGGATCGACGATACGGCCCAGCACGAGCGCCGTCGTGCCCGACATGACGCCTGTTTCCACAAGATCGTTCCCGTAGGGCGTCAGACGAAGCTTTATGCCGGGGGCGACCTTCTCCAGGCGCGCCACGATAGCGGGGACGAGGACGAACTCGACATAGCCGTTCGGCGCGATCGTGAAGAGCCGTTCGGCCTGTACGGGGTCGAAGGCCTGCTGACCGAGGACCGCATTGTCGAGCTGCGCAAGTGCCTCGGCGATCAGCGGTGAGAGTTCAAGCGCGATCGGGGTCGGCTGGATGCCGTAGCGCTCGCGGACGAACAGTTGGTCCTGAAGCATCAGTCGTAGACGCGATAGGGCATTAGACAGGGCGGGCTGTGTCATGCCCATGCGCTCGGCGGCCCGCGTGACGCTGCGCTCCTCCATCAACGCGACGAAGATCGGCAGCAGGTTCAGATCGTAGCGCATGCAGTCATCCTGTTAGCGTTATATCTGAAATCAAAAAGATAAACTTCTGAAATATGTCAACGAGGCCCATTTCCCATCCATCGGCGACGGGCGCCGCGAACATGGAGGTTCAGATGAGCAAGGGTCAGGTTCTCGTTCTTGGATCGAACGCGACACAGCTCGGTCTGCGTAGCGGCAGTACCGCAACGGTCGGTCAGTATCTCAACGAGACGGCAGTCCCCGCGCTGGCACTGCTCGACGCCGGCTATGATATTGTTCTCGCTACGCCCAACGGGACCAAGCCGCACATCGACGCCGGCTCCGACACGAAGGACCACTTCGGCGGTGATGAGGCGGCATACCAGCGCGCCAAGGACTTCTTCGCCAGCCACCCGGCCATGAACGACGTCCGCACGCTGAAATCGGTCGTCGACGAGGGTCTGGACGGCTTCGTTGGCGTGTTCGTGCCGGGAGGTCACGCGCCCATCGTCGATCTGATGCAGGACCGCGATGCGGGCACGATCCTCCGTCACTTCCACGCGGCGGCCAAGTCGACCGCGCTCCTCTGCCACGGACCGGTGGTCGTTGTCGCCGCGCTCGACGATGCTCCGGCCTTCCGTAAGGCGCTGGAGGAAGGCGATGACGCCGGGGCGGCCGACCTGGCGCGAGACTGGATCTACGCGGGTTACCGCATGACAGTCTTTTCGGCGAGCGAGGAAAAGATCGCCGAGGAGCAAGTGCTGAAGGGCGAACTCTACTTCGACATGGAAAAGGCGCTGCGGGCGGCCGGTGGCGACGTCTCTGTCACCGACAAGAACTTCGCTTCGAATGTCGTCGTGGACCGGGAACTGATCACGGGTCAGAATCCCGCGTCGGACCGGGCCATGGCCGACGCGTTGATCGAAGCCCTCGATCGCGCCGCTGCGTGAGTACCAGGATGACGGGCGGGGCGCGCAGGATGCGCCCCGCTTCGGATATAACCAGGACAGGGTATGTTGCCATGACCGCCAACGTGAAGATCGTCGCCGTCCTGACCGCCCGTGCGGATACCGTCGACCGCCTGCGCGCTCTGCTCGACGCGATGCTAAAGCCAAGCCGTGCCGAACCGGGCAATTTGCGCTACGATCTCTGGCAGGACCAGAGCGATCCGAATCGTTTCGTGCTCGACGAACTGTACGCGGACGCGGATGCAGTCGCCGCCCACCGTGCAACGCCCCACTTCCAGAACTACCTCTCTCAGATCGGCGATCTCGCCGACCGCGCCGCGTTTGTCCTTAACCCCGTCTTGTCAACCTGAGGATGGTGCCAATGGGCAAGCCTGAAGAATGGGTGGGTACGGCACGGCTTGTAAAGGCGTTCGACATAGGCGTGTTGCGGATGACCGGCCTGTTGGCACCTGCGCTTCGCGCGGGGATCTTGGGCATCATTCATCTACGCACCTATCGATGGCACGGGGCCGCGATCCGGCGAAAATTCAACAACTGACTTGAAGGAATACAGTCATGACCAAGGGTATCGAAGGCAAGGTCATTCTCATTACCGGCGGCAGCACCGGCATCGGCGCGGAAACCGCGCGTCTTCTCGCGGAACGGGGCGCCAAGGTGGCCATCGCCGCGCGGCGCAAGGACAGGCTCGACGAGGTCGTCGCGGACATCGCCGCAACTGGCGGCACGGCACGTAGCTACGCGCTGGACGTGACCGACAAATCGGCGGTCCAGTCCGTCGTCGCAGCAATCATTGCCGACTTCGGCCGCCTTGACGTGCTGATCAACAACGCCGGGCTGATGCCGATCCGTCCGATGGCCGAGGTCAACACCGACGAGTGGGACCAGATGATCGACGTCAATCTGAAGGGTACGCTCTACGGCATCGCGGCGGCCCTTCCCGGTTTTCTCGAGCAGGGAAGCGGTCACATCATCAACTTAAGCTCGGTTGCGGGCATCAAGGTCTTTGCACCGGGAGGCACGGTCTACTCCGGCACCAAGTTCGCCGTCAGCGCGATCAGCGAGGGCTTGCGCCAGGAGGTGGGGGAAAAGGTCCGGGTCACGTCAATCGAGCCTGGAGCTGTCGAAAGCGATTTGAAGTTCACGACCTCTGGCGCGGCTGCCGAGACGGTGCTGGACTTCTACAAGCAGGCCATCCCGGCGGCATCGGTGGCGCGTGCTATCGCGTTCGCTGTCGAACAACCTGATGACGTCGACGTAAACGCGATCGTCATCCGGCCGACCGCACAGGAGTTCTGATTTCCAGAGGAGGCGGGGCCGCGTGTGCTCCGCCTCATGGGGAACGTACCGGCCCGCTCGTCCGTTACTTTGCCGTATAATATCTGTCCGTTTCACTTGAGGAGTCATCTATGCCAAAACTTGCCCTGTATGTACCACTGAAGGCCAAGCCCGGAAAAGAGCGCGATGTCGCCGATTTCCTGACCTCGGCATTGCCGCTCGTTCAAGCTGAGGCGGGCACTCTGACCTGGTATGCGATCGAGGAAGGTCCCGGTGCGTACGCGATCTTCGATACGTTCGACACAGAGGAGGATCGGCAGGCCCATCTAGACGGCAAGGTTGCCGCCGCACTGATGGACAAGGCAGAAGAACTGTTTTCTGAACCGCCGCAGATTCGCAAGTTTACCCTGCTGGCCGCGAAATAGCGGAGCGGTCGGCACCCTAAGCTGCCGTTTGACTGCAGGGTAAGGCTCGTGTTTCCATCCGGAATGGATGGCCAAGCCGAACCGGGAAATGAATAAATGAATACGACAGGCCATCCGCGATAGTGGTTGGCCTTGTCTTTTGCGCTTATGACACCTCTGAATTCACTGATAAGGCGCTGTTGATGTGTCGCGACGGAACGGCACCATTGGTCTGCGGCTGATTCCTGAGCACATCAATTCGGCGCGTTATTCGGACGTTCTGGCCCAGTCATTCAGAAAGCCGCCGTGAATCGCTCCTAGGATGGCCCAAAGCGAAGGAACCTCTCAGGTGGCAGAAGGTTCAAGAAACTGAGATCAATTGGAACGGTGCCATGTCCTCCGCAGTTGCGATGGACCGGATCATGACCACGCTCTCGATTTGATGACGCGTTGAGAAGAACTGCGAAAGGAAAAGATCCGTGAAAGCTGTCGTGTACAACGGGCCCAAAGATGTTTCTGTGAATACCATCGATGATCCCAAGATCGAAAAGCAGACCGATGTTATCATCCGGCTGACCACGACCAATATCTGCGGGTCGGACCTTCACATGTACGAGGGCCGTACCAGCTTTGAGAAGGGCAGGGTCTTCGGTCACGAAAACCTTGGCGAGGTCATCGAAGTCGGCGCTGCCGTAGATCGTATCAAGAAGGGCGATCGCGTGTGCATGCCGTTCAACGTCGGTTGCGGTTTCTGCGAAAATTGCGAACGCGGTTTGACGGGTTTTTGCCTCACGACCAACCCTGGAACCGCCGGCGCAGCGTATGGATTTGCCGAGATGGGTCCGTGGCAAGGTGGTCAGGCCGAGTTGATGCGCGTTCCTTATGCGGACTTCAATTGTCTTAAGCTGCCTGAGGACGCTGAGGAGAAGGAGGATGACTATGTCATGCTCTCCGACATCTTCCCCACCGGTTGGCATGGCGTCGAACTGTCAGGTTTCCTGCCTGGCGAAAGCATCGCGATCTACGGCGCCGGTCCGGTCGGTTTGATGGCCGCGCACTCAGCCGAAATCCGCGGTGCCTCTCAGATCTTCGTGGTCGATTCTCACGATGACCGCCTGAAACTGGCCGAGGCGATAGGCGCTATTCCGATCGACATGCGCAAGGGCGATCCCGCCCAGCAGATCCTTGACGCGACCGGCGGCCTCGGGACTGACCGGGGGGTCGAGGCGGTCGGGTATCAGTGTTGCGATCGCCACGGCAAGGAACGCAGCAATTACACGATGAACTGCCTCGTCAAAAGCACGAAGGCCACTGGCGGAATCGGCGTCGTCGGCGTGTTCGTTCCGGAAGACCCGAACGCGCCCGACGATCTTCAGAAGGAAGGCAAGATGGCGTTCGACTTTGGCAACTTCTGGTTCAAGGGCCAGAAGATCGGCACCGGCCAGTGCAATGTAAAGCACTACAACCGGCGATTGATGAAGCTTATCGAGCAAGGCCGGGGCAATCCTGCCCAAATCATCTCGCACCGACTGCCGCTTGATCAGGCACCAGACGCCTACAAGCATTTCGACGAGCGCGATGCTGGTTGGACGAAGGTCGTGCTCAAGCCGGGCACCTGACCTTAGTCTTCGACGGAATAGGAAATAAATTATGACTTTGGGAGGCAAATCAGTTGCCATTCTGATCGCACCCCGCGGGACGGAAGAACCAGAATTCTCGAAGCCCAAGCAAGCTGTCGAGGACGCTGGTGGCAAAGTGACCGTGGTCAGTTTTGAACCGGGCAAGGCTCGCACAGTCAATAGCGATCTTGACGAGGGCGGCAGCTATACTATCGACAAGACGTTTTCCGAGGTCAAAGCCGACGATTTCGACGGACTTGTTGTGCCCGGGGGGACTGTCGGTGCCGACAAGCTGCGCGGCAGCGTCGAGGCAATTGCTTTCATCCGGGCTTTCTTCGATCAGAAAAAACCTGTTGCGGCTATATGCCATGCACCCTGGACATTGATCGAGGCGGGCGTGCTTGAGGGTCGCACCTTGACGTCCTACCCGACGCTGAAGGTCGATATCGAGAACGCCGGCGGTGCATGGACCAATGAGGAAGTCGTGGTCGACAACGGCCTTGTTACCAGCCGCGATCCCAATGATTTGCCCGCCTTCTGTGCCAAACTCGTTGAGGAAATCGCAGAAGGCGTGGGCGCAGCGCTCGCAGCAGGGAATTAAGACGGGGCGTTTCGACGAACCATGTGAGGGCCCTCTCCTTGGAGAAGGTCCGCACAAAGCAAGCGTGGCGGATGGCCATCGATTGGCTGTCCGCCACGCCGCGTATCACACGAACACGGCGCACCTGACGGGCGCTCAAACCCTAAGCCGCGTCAACCGCGGTGACACATCGCCGGCTCCCGCTTACAGATTCGAGCCATTCCAACGTGTGGGTGAGATACACCTGATCGAACGTGCGTTCGGCCAGATTTACGCCCTACAGCGCCGCCTTGAGATAGCGGGCGGTGAGACTGCCTTCCGCTTCCGCAACAACGCCAGGGACACCGCTGGCAACGATACGGCCTCCATCTTCCCCGGCCCCCGGTCCCAGGTCGATGATCCAGTCCGCCTGTGTGATGGCGCGCATGTCATGTTCGACGACTACGACGGTATTGCCGGCGTCTACGAGGCCCTGCAGGTGTTGCATCAGCCGGTCGCCATCGGAGGGGTGAAGCCCCGAAGTTGGCTCGTCGAGGATGTAGATCGTGTTGCCGCGTTGAGCGCGTTGCAGTTCAGTCACCAGCTTGATGCGCTGCGCCTCCCCGCCAGACAGCTCGGTCGCCGGCTGACCGAGCCTCAGATAGCCAAGACCGATTTCCCGCAACACGTCGAGGGAGCGCATCACAGATGCCTCGCCAGCGAAGAAATCGCACGCATCGTCGACCGTCAGTTCGAGCACCTGGGCGATATTGCGCCCGTTCCATTCGACTTCGAGCGTTTGCGAGTTGTAGCGAGAGCCATGACAGGTCGAGCACGGGGCAAAAACGCTCGGCAGGAACAGCAGCTCCACCATGACGTATCCCTCGCCCTCGCACACAGGGCATCGGCCTTGCGCGACGTTGAACGAGAACCTTCCCGGGCTGTAATGCCGCCGGCGGGCGAGCGGCGTATCAGCGAAGATCCGTCGCACATGGTCGAACATGCCGCTGTAGGTGGATAGGTTCGAGCGCGGCGTGCGGCCGATCGGTTTCTGATCGACCCGCACCAGCCTGCGAACATGCTCCATGCCTGCGACAATGCGTCCTTCAGTGTCGTTCTGCGCAACATCGAGCAGCGGATCGATATCCTCCTCCTCGGCCACGGGGGAGCCGCCGAGGTGTTCCGTAACGAGCTCGGGCAGCGCCTGACTGACAAGACTGGATTTGCCCGATCCCGAAACGCCGGTGACAGCGGTGAAGCAGCCGATGGGAAACTCGACGTCGAGACCATGGAGATTGTTCCGCCTGATCCCTTCCAGGCGTAGCCATGCCTTGGGATCGCGCGGTGTGCGCTCACTGCGGAGCGGCTCTGCGAACAGGTAGCGGCGGGTGATCGAAGTCTCGACGTCGGCAAGCCCCTCTATCGGCCCGCTGTAGAGGACTTCACCGCCCTTTTCCCCGGCTCCTGGCCCAACATCGACGAGCCATTCCGCGCGGCGGATCACGTCGAGATCATGTTCGACGACGAACAGGGAGTTGCCCGCAGCCTTGAGACGCTCGAGGATGGTGAGCAAGGCTTCGCCATCTGCCGGGTGCAACCCTGCCGAAGGCTCGTCAAGCACATAGACCACGCCGAAAAGCTGTGACGACAATTGCGTGGCAAGCCGCAAGCGCTGCAGCTCTCCGGAGGAGAGCGTCGGCGTGCTGCGGTCGAGCGAAATGTAGCCAAGGCCAAGATCGATCAGCGGCTCTAGCCGCTCGATCAATTCGCAGGCAAGGCGTTGGGCGGCGATCCGCTTCTCGTCGGAGAGATTGGGCGTGCGGCGTACGTCGGGAGCGCTCTTGTGCGCAGAGCCGCCCGCCGCCACCCGTTGTTCGACCGCTGCATCGCGGGCCGCTTTTTCCAGAACATGGCCCTTTGAGGGGGCGGAGACCGCCCCATACGCGCCATGCGCGACGGGCATCAGCAAGTCCTTCAGCTTGAGCACCGTCAGGTCGCCGAACTCGGCAATGTCGAGGCCGGCGAATTTGACCGACAGGGCTTCGCGCTTCAGGCGCTTGCCGTCGCAGGTCGGGCAATCGCGGCCGATGATATATTGCGAGACGCGCTTCTTCATCAGCGCGCTTTTCGTGTTGGCGAAGGTTTCCAGCACATAGCGGCGCGCGCCGGTGAAGGTGCCCTGGTAGCTCGGCTCCATGCGGCGCTTGAGCGCCGTCCGGGTCTGTTCGGGCGTCAGGCCCGCATAGACCGGCACCGTCGGCGCCTCTTCAGTGAAGAGGATCCAGTCGCGATCCTTTTTCGGCAGGTCGCGCCACGGCGTATCGACGTCATAGCCGAGCGAAACGAGGATATCGCGCAGGTTCTGCCCATGCCAGGCGGTCGGCCAGGCGGCGATCGCCCGGTCGCGAATGGTGAGGCTGTCGTCAGGAACCATCGTCTCTTCGGTCGCGTCATATACGCGGCCGATGCCGTGGCAGGTCGCGCATGCCCCCGCGACCGTGTTGGGGGAGAAATCCTCCGCATAGAGCATGGGTTGATGGCGCGGATATTCGCCGACGCGCGAATAGAGCATCCGCACCAGGCTGGAGAGCGTCGTCACGCTGCCGACCGAGGATCGCGCGTTGGCCGAGCCGCGCTGCTGCTGCAACGCGACCGCAGGCGGCAAACCGTCGATCGCGTCGACCTCCGGCACGCCGACCTGGTCGATCAGGCGACGGGCATAGGGCGCAACCGATTCCAGATAACGCCGCTGGGCTTCGGCATAAAGGGTGCCGAACGCGAGCGATGACTTGCCCGAGCCCGATATGCCGGTGAACACCACGAAGGCGTCGCGCGGTACATCGACGTCAATATTTTTGAGGTTATTCTGGCGCGCGCCGCGAACCTGCACGCAAGCGGGCGGCCCCGTATGCCCATGATCGGTGGCCGGCGTCGTCGCGTGAATATCCTTGCTCTTCAATTCAGTCTTCCTGGCCTATACGCCCGTGCGGCCCGTGGTTCATCACAAGCCGGGTAACAGATGAATGCATTTCCGACTCAATACATCCAACGGCCAGGCTGGCCCGATGTTCGGCACCGTTGAAATATTTTTCCAGCATTATACAAAGGTTACGACAAAACCATTTTTCCCGTTGGGTCGCGCGGCAAGGCCACACACACTCCGCTGGTAAGCGCCTGGGCCAGGCGGCCCTGGTCCGTGCCGCTATCGGCATGTAAACTCCGCACTTCGGCGCTTGCTACCGCATCGCGGCGCGTTGCCCATTTGCCAGAGCGCGCGTCATCATGGCCGGGGTCGGGCCATGATGACGGCCGAGTTGTCGATCCGAGCGCCTCGCGCCGCTTCGGATCGGCGGGTCAGTAGTGAATGACCGTGCGGATCGACTTGCCTTCGTGCATCAGTTCGAAGGCCTCGTTGATCTCCTCCAAACCCATCGTGTGGGTTACGAATGGGGCCAGATCGATATCGCCTCTCATCGCATCCTCGACCATGCCGGGGAGCTGTGTCCGTCCCTTGACGCCACCGAAAGCGGACCCCTTCCATACGCGGCCCGTGACGAGCTGGAATGGTCGGGTGGAGATTTCCTCGCCCGCGCCGGCAACGCCAATCACGATCGACTGACCCCAGCCACGGTGCGCTGATTCAAGCGCGGCGCGCATGACGTGGACGTTGCCGATGCACTCGAAGGTATGATCGATTCCCCAGCCCGTCATTTCGATCAGCACTTGCTGGATAGGCTTGTCATGGTCTTTGGGGTTGATGCACTCGGTCGCACCGAACTGGCGTGCCAGCTCGAACTTGGATGGATTGGTGTCGATGGCGATGATGCGACCCGCCTTCGCCTGGCGCGCACCCTGAATCGCCGCGAGGCCGATGCCGCCGAGGCCGAACACGGCGACCGAGTCTCCGGGCTGGACCTTGGCGGTATTGTGGACTGCGCCGATGCCGGTCGTGACGCCGCATCCGAGCAGGCAGACATGTTCGGGGTTTGCCTCGGGATTGATCTTGGCGAGCGAGACTTCGGCGACGACAGTATATTCACTGAAGGTTGAACAGCCCATGTAATGATAGAGGGGCTGACCATTATACGAGAAGCGGGTGGTCCCATCGGGCATCAAGCCCTTGCCCTGCGTTTCGCGGACAGCGACGCACAGGTTGGTCTTGCCCGACAGGCAGAAGTCGCACTTGCCGCATTCGGCGGTGTAGAGCGGAATCACGTGATCGCCCGGTCCGACGCTGGTGACGCCTTCACCGACCTCGACAACGATGCCCGCGCCCTCGTGGCCCAGAACCACCGGGAAAACACCCTCCGGATCACTCCCCGCCAGCGTGTACGCGTCGGTGTGGCACACACCGGTGTGCGTCACCCGTATGAGGACTTCGCCTTTCCGGGGTGGGGCGACATCGATCTCGACGATTTCGAGTGGCTTGCCCGCCTCGAAGGCTACAGCGGCGCGAGATTTCATGTTGGGATACCCTCGTTGAGTTAAACCGATTGCTGGTGCGAGGCCGTTGCGTCAGCGCAAATTCGTCGACATTATCATACTGGCAGGGAGTATCCTAATCATACTCCCTAGCAGTATACAAGAGGTGTCCTAACGAGGATCTCGAACCAGAGAAGGCAGTAGGGGCTGGCTTCTAAGTGCGGGAGAATACGGGCAAGAAAATGAGCCTGAAATTGTCATTTAAGATAAGTACGCAGAATCTTCATTACGCCCTCCACGCCGTCATCGTGATCGCCACCTGTGCCTCCGACGGCCCGATCTGCGCCCGCACCGAATGTTTCCCTGAGATGACTCTGCATCACTTCTGCCATCAGTCCATTTGTTGCACCACGCATGGCGACAATTTGCTGCAGCAGGGGAGCGCAATCGGCCCCCGCTTCGATCGCGCGTTCCAGAGCGTCCGCCTGACCCTTGATACGCCGCAAGCGTGTGATGGCTCGCTTCTTGTCCTCTGATGAATGTGGCATCGCGTTTTCCCGAGAAATCACTCCATCATACTATACAGGGGGGGAGTTTCAATCCTGCACCGAGCCGGGCGTTTTTCTAATCGGGCGAGGTTCCGGTCATGCTCTCAAGCCTGCGCCACGAGCAGCCTTGGCATGGGCGCCGAGGGGCCGATCCTCTGTCGGGGAAGGGGGGAGCGATCGCTCACTCCCCCCGGTATGCCGGTCAGACCGTAACGACGACCTTGCCGATCTGGTCGTTCGATTCGAGGAAGCGGTGAGCGTCCTGGATGGCGTCGAGCGGGAAAGTGCGCGCGATCCGCGGCTTGAGCGCGCCCGATTCCAGACCCGCCACGATGAACGCCTTGGCGCGATCGAGGGCGGCATCGTCCGAGACGATCTCGCTGTAGAGATACCCCTTGAGCGTGAGGCTCTTGCCCAGCACGGAGAACAACGGGAACGGCGTCGGTTCGCCGCTGAGCGCGCCATATTCGAGCAGGATGCCGCCGCGTGCCATGCTCTCGGTCAGCGGCTCGAACGACGGGCCTCCGACCGGATCGAGCACCACGCGCGCACCCTGACCATCGGTTATCTCCATCACCCTCGCTACCAGATCCTCTTCTCCGGTCGCGACGACATGATGTGCACCGGCATCGATCAGGGCCTGGCGCTTGGCGCCGGTACGCGTCGTCGCGATTACCGTCGCGCCGACCATCCGCGCAATCTGGAAGGCAGCAAGGCCGACGCTGCTGGAGGCAGCAGTGACGATGACGAAATCGCCCTCGCCGAGTTCGGTCGGACCGCACAGGTCGAGATGCTGCTGAAAGCGGGCGCGGACCCTCATATCATGGACGCTTCGGGTCGCACCGCCGCGTCCGTGGCAAAAGCACAGGGCAATGCAAGCGTCGCTGAAAGGCTCAACGGGCCACTTGTTCCGCGATGCGCGGCCAGGGCCGACCATAGCCCCGATGGCCGCGCAAGCCATTGATGAACAGCTCATCGCTAGCCACTGGGAAGACATCGTCCGCCTCGCAACATCTATCCGGACCGGAGTCACGAGTGCCTCCACCATGCTCGAGCGCCTTGGTTCATATCCGCGCGCCAACGGCCTGGCGCTGGCGCTACGCGAGATAGGCCGGGTTGAACGGACGCTTTTCACCCTAGACTGGATCGAAAAGCCGGAAGAACGGCGCCGTGCTACGCGCGAACTGAACAAGGGCGAGGCGCAGAACGCCCTCAAGCGCGCGATCTTCTTTCACCGCACCGGCCGGATACGCGACCATGGGCTACAGGCTCAAGGACACCGAGCGTCCGCGCTCAATCTGGTGGCTGGAGCCATTGTCCTCTGGAACACGACCTACCTCGAGGCGGTGCTTCGCCATATGGAGCAGCAAGGAAAGGAGATCCCGGCCGAATTTCTCCAACATCTGTCACCGCTGGGCTGGCAACACATCAATCTGACCGGCGATTACCTTTGGACGGATCATGACTTAACGACCGGCACGCTACGGCCGCTGCGCCAAAAGATCGGCGCTACCGTGCCCCAAAAGGCTTAGCGTATATCTGTGCCCGTTTTATGTGACGCCCCCAAAAAGGTGGACACGACATCGCCAAATCTCGCGCCCCCGACCGAAGTGCCCTTGAATCATGCATTGATCCTGCTGATCACCTCGCTACGCACGGTAGAGCGCGTCGTCATCGATGCCGCATTGCTTGACGCCTTCCAGGCGGCAGCGTCCGAACATACGCTGGCGGCGCTCCGCTCGGATCTGAGCGCATTCGATCTATGGTGCCGCCAGCACCGGCGCATTACCATCCCGGCACAACCCGAAGATGTTGCCGAGTATCTGAAGGCCCGGGCAGGGCAGGGGGGCAAGCCGGCATCACTGACGCGCTACAAAGCCTCGATCGCGCGGCTGCATCAACTGCTCGGACTTGCCGACCCGACCATCGCGCCGCTGGTTAAGTTGACCCTCGCGGCTATCCGCAGGGAGAAGGGCATCGCCCAACGCCAGGCGGCGCCGCTGCGCTTCAAGGGGGCTGTCTCGGACATCGAGCGCGATCCCGCCCGCGGGCTCAACCTCCGGGCTTTGCTCGAGAGTTGCGGTGAGGACCCTGTCGGCTTGCGCGATCGGGCCATGCTCAGTCTCGCCTATGATACCGGTCTGCGGGCCAGCGAACTGGTCGCGGTCGAGGTGGCGCACATCCTGCCGGTCACCGATCCGGATGCGGGGCTGCTCTCCATTGTGCGCAGCAAAGGCGACAGTGAAGGGGTGGGGGCCACCGCCTTCCTGTCGCCGCGCACCGTGCGTGTGGTGAAAGCTTGGCAGGTTGCGGCCGAGATCAGCGAGGGCGCGGTGTTCCGGCGGGTCTTCGTGCGCCGCTACAAGGCGAAGGCTCGCATACCCGGCCGAGACTTGGCGACCCTATCGGGGCGCGAAGCGTATCACTGGCGCAAGTCACTGCCGAAACCCGCCGTCCCGGCGCGCACCGAGTACAGCGTGGGGGAGGGGGCTTTGCATCCCGGCTCGATCGGCCCGATCTGGCGGGCTATCGTTCGGCGCGCCTTCCAGAACGGCGCGCTCCCGGATCTGACCCGCGACGATCTCGAATACTGGCTGGCCCGCATCAGCGGGCATTCGACCCGGGTCGGGCTCAATCAGGACCTGTTCGTGGCGGGCGAGGACCTCGCAGGGATCATGGATGCGCTGCGGTGGAAGTCGCCGCGCATGCCGCTCCTCTACAACCGCAATCTGGCAGCCGAACACGGCGCGGCAGGGCGGTTGATGCGCAAACTTGGCTGACCCATCTAGGGCGCGCGCCGATGCCGGGTGCGTTGCACCGGCATCAGCGGTTGCCCGTCAGGCCTGCGTACGCGTCGGTTCGGCGAAGCCGCTCGGCCGCTGCGAGCGCGACTTCTGCGCGTCCTGGCGGTCTACATACTTCTTGTAGGCGTAGCCACCGGCAACAGCCGCGACCAGGCCGAGCGGGCCCATGCGGCGCAGCACGGTCGGGGCGGCGAACCCGAGTAGCGTGCCCGCCGTGCCATTGACGCCGCGGACGTGTTCGGCCGCCTTGTTGCCCGCGATTGCGCCGATAAGTCGTAAGCGCGAAATTCCGCGCACCTGTTCGGTTGAGTGACGCGGTGTGAAGGATGTGTCCACCAAGGAAGAGGTGGACACATGGAGATGGCACCGGTGGGCTCCTATGGGCTCGAGGTTGTAAGGGTGACGAGTGACGGCCGGCGCTATTATGGTCGTGCGGGGAAGGTACGGTTGGTCGAGGCGTGCCTCGAGCCTGGCATATCGGTGGCGAGGCTTGCGCTGGAGCATGGTGTCAACGCCAACCAACTGCGCAAATGGGTCAGGAAGTATCAGGAGCGCCAGAGTGCGAACGGGCAGCGGAGCACGGGGCAGTTGCCGGATCCGTCGGCGTTTATCCGGGTGGAGACGTCTCCGGCGCCTGCGGAGCGACACACTGGTGGGATCGGGGTCCGGTCTGCGGGATTAGTACCGTCAGTGCGGCTGCAGGCGTCGATGCCAAATGGCGTATCGCTGACGCTGGAGGGGTGTGACGCGCAGTTGCTGGTGGTGATGATCGATGCGCTGGGGCATTGCCATGTTCCGGCTCGCTGAAGATCTGCGCGTCTATCTCCACCGGGATCCGATCGACTTTCGCTGTGGGATCAACAGCCTTGCGATCCTGGTCGAGCAGTCGATGGGCCTCAATCCGTTCGAGCGCGCGGCGTTTGCCTTTTGCAACCGGCGCCGGACCCGGATGAAGCTGCTGTTCTTTGACCGGTCGGGCTTTGTGTTGGTGCTCAAGGCGTTGACGGAGGACAAGTTCCGATGGCCCAAACGAGCGGAAACGGTGGTTGCGCTCACCGCGGAGCAATTGCGATGGCTGCTCGACGGGATCGATATTGACGCGATGGCCCCTCATCCGGTGCGGCAATATCAGTTTGTCGGTTGAAGGCCGTTGACGCGGGAACGGGCTTTCGATTCAAGACTGCGATGGATCGAGGCGGCATCCCCACTATTGCGGAATTGATGGCGCTTCTGGCGACGAAAGCCGCTGAAGTCGAGGCATTGGCGGCCGAGAGAGACTCCCTTGCCCGGCGCATCCTTAAGCTTGAGGAGGAACTGGCGCTGGCGCGGTTGCACCGCTTTGCGCCGCGCAGCGAAAAGCACCTGGATCGTGTCTTCAATGAAGCCGAGCAGGCCTCCCTTGAGGACGATACCGACGATGGACACGACGACGTCGATGAGTCGGCCGCCGCCGATCTTCCCGACACGGGATTGCCGGAGGCGAGAAAGCCAGAAGGGAAGAAGCGCGGGCGCAAGCCACTTCCTGCCGACCTGCCGCGCCAGCGCGTCGAATATGACCTCGCCGACGACCAGAAGGTCTGCCCGTGCTGCAGCGAACGGATGCATTGCATGGGGGAAGTGGTAACCGAGCAGCTTCACATCGAGGTGAAGGCCACGGCCCTTCAGAATGCCCGCGCCAAATATGCATGCCGCAATTGCGACCGCACCGGGATCGCCACGCCGATCGTCATTGCGCCGATGCCCGCACAGCCCTTGCCGGGCAGCATTGCCACGGCCTCGACGCTGGCCTTTGCCCTTGTTCATAAATACGTCGATGGCACACCGCTGTATCGTTTGGCGCAAACCTTCGAGCGCGCAGGGGTACCTGTCAGCCGTGGTGCTCTGGGCCGTTGGGTGATCGCTTCGAGCGAGAGGCACTTGCATCGCATCTTTGACGCCCTGAAGCTGCGGCTCCGGTCCCAGGAGGTCATTCATGGCGACGAGACTACGGTTCAGGTGCTGAAGGAAGAGGGCAAGGCTCCTACCAGCACCTCGTATATGTGGGCCTACCGCAGCAGCGAGGACAGCGAACAGCCGATCGTGCTGTTCGACTATCAACCCGGTCGCCGGCAGGAACATCCGCAGGCCTTCCTCGGCGACTATCGCGGCATCCTGATGAGTGACGGCTATACGGCCTGGCGCACATTGAAAGGCGCCACGCATCTGGGCTGCATGGCCCACGCCAGACGGCGCTTTGCCGACGCCCTCAAGGCGAGGAAGAAACAAGGCGGGCCGCCCGCACAGGCGCTCAAGTTCTTCGACCAGCTCTACCGGATCGAAAGGCAGGCGCGGGACGAAATACCCGATGAGGGGGAAACGCAGGCCAGCTACATGCGCCGCTTCCGCCAGAAACATAGCGTCCCGGTCTTGGATGCCCTCAAGGCATGGCTCGATGCCATCGCGCCCAAGGTTGTGCCCGACACCAAGCTTGGCGATGCGGTCTCCTACACCCTCAACCAGTGGGAATACCTGACGCGCTACGTCGAAGACGGCAGGATGCCGATCGACAACAATCTTCTCGAACGCGACATCAGGGTTTTTGCAACGACTGGTTCATTATGCACCTCCTCTTCAAACGTCCGGAAACAGGGACTTTTGGTTTTCCATTTTAATGCGACACGGGCCTCTGTAACGCGGAAACTGGGTCACCTCGTCCTTTTCCAGGTCTGCGGCTCGGATTTGGTGCGGCGCATCCGGTACAACTTGTTCGGTAGGGAGCACGCCCTCCTTGATCAGTCGACGGACGCGATGGGCCGTAACCCCAAGCTTTTTCGCGGCTTCGGTCAGTGTGAGCCACTCCCCATTCTTCTCAGCAGATCGGTATCCGTGGATTTTATGGACCGTGCGCAGTGCACTGACACGGCGTGCGGTCCACGTTTTTCCTTGCCCGGTCTGCATTCCCATCCGGTTCAGAGTAGCGGCAATGTCGGCGTCGGACCATCGGGTGGCCATGGACCGCATTACAGCGAGGGCAGCCTCCGGCGTTTTCTGGCCATGTTCGCCAGGGTTCGGTTTGCGAATACGCAGCTGAGAGTGTTGACCACCTTTCCAGTGGATCGTCAAAATGACTTCACGTTGCTCTTCGTCAACATCGGCAACGATATCAGTCACGAGAGTGCGCAGGAGTTGCTGGCGACACCGCGTATCGACGTTTGGTGCGCTCCAAGCAGCCTCCAAGTCAGTGGCAATGCCGGCGAAATCGGGGGTTGGGATGCCCGTGTCGATTTGTCTTGCCTGCGTCAAAGCAGCTTCACAGGTTTCCACGCGCCTGAGCGCGGATTCCCAACTCTTCTCAAGTTGAGCAGCGATCAGGCGGTTGTCAGGGTCGCAAGCAGCATAGCGGCGTTCAGCAAGAGACGCCTCGTATCGCGCTTGCTGCAAGTCCAGCTCCATCATGCGATGTCGCTCT
This sequence comes from Novosphingobium resinovorum, assembly GCF_001742225.1. Taxonomy (NCBI): domain Bacteria; kingdom Pseudomonadati; phylum Pseudomonadota; class Alphaproteobacteria; order Sphingomonadales; family Sphingomonadaceae; genus Novosphingobium; species Novosphingobium resinovorum. The sequence goes on from NZ_CP017077.1 coordinate 278,198, forward strand.
TCCAGATTATCCCGATGTACCCGGTCAGCTTCCATTGCGGACTCGATTGCCATTGGCGTTACGGCGCTCAATATTTCTTTGCCAATAGCAGGGTCGATCCGAGACGCGCCAAAAGTCATGCATCGGGGTTTGGCCAGCATTTGGTTGATACTTTTGCATTGATAATAGGGATGGCTTGGCCGCCCTCTATAGGAAACAGACAACCGCCTTCCACATCGGCCACAGGTGAGCAGACCAGCAAGCAAAGCCTGGCCGCCACGACCAGATTTGATGCCGCCCTTCTTTGCAAAGGTATTAACGGCAATAAGGCTCTGGTTCCTCTCAAACTCGCTCCAATCAATGTAGCCTTCATGATGATCCCGGAGCAGCACTTCCCACGTTCCAAAAGGCTTGCCGTGGCCGTAGCTTTTGCGAGCCCTGCCATCGACAATCTCTGTCCGCTTCTCACTTTTGCCATAGGCGTATGCCCCAGCGTAGAACGGGTTCTTCAGGATCGAAATGACGCTCCGATAGCGAAGCGGCACCCAATCGAAGGACACTCTTTTGCGCCCGTCAGAAGGACGGGGGAAATGGAAATTGTCCGCGGTGAGCGAAATCAGCACCTGGCGGGCGCTACCAAGCTCGCGGAAGCGCGAAAAGATAAGGCGGATAGCCTCCTGCACCCGAAGGTCAGGATCAAGCCCCAGACCATAATCGCGGTGCCAGATATAGCCGATCGGAACACTGAGGCGCAGTTCCCCCCGTCGTGCTTTGGCGCGCGCCGCGTCGAGCATGCGCGTTCGCAAAATGCCGAGCTCAAACTCGCTGATGCTGCCCTTCATGCCCAACAACAAGCGATCATTCGGTCGACAAGGATCATACACGCCATCGAGATCGATCACGCGCGCTTCCACCAGGCCGCACAGTTCCAGGAGGTGATGCCAGTCTCGACCATTACGGGACAGGCGCGATGCATCCAGGTACAGCACCGCGCCGACCATACCTGTGCAGAGGCCGCTCACCAGTCGTTCGAAACCAGGGCGGTCGGCAGCGCCACTGGCGGTACGGCCGAGGTCATCGTCGATCACTTCGACATCACGGAACCCCCAGCGGCGCGCAACATCGACAAGTTCATATTGACGCCGCTGGCTCTCCAGGTTGTTCTGGACCTGGCCCGGGGTGGACTGCCGAACGTAGACGACAGCTTTGCGATTAAGCACCGTGGCCGGAATGAGATTATTGCCCGTCATCGCTCGGCTCCTTCGCCGCGACGCCGGCCGCCGCCATTAGGAGGGTCGCCAACTTGGCGACGACCGTGCTGCGTTCCGCGTCGGTCAGGCCCCGAATCTGCGGCATATCGAGCGGCATGCTCAACTGACGGGCCAGCATCGGTAACGTCGAGGGTGGTGGTAATGCCTTCACAGGGCGCCTCCTGGATGGGGGTGAGACCATCCGACGAAGTCTGCCTGAAACCGCGATCGGTAAGCAGTCTATGAAGCTCCACGAGGCCAGTCACCGCAATCCGCGGTTCGCCCATCGCCATACCAGCGCAAAACGCCCTATCCAGCATCCACTCCGAAACCTGAATGATCTCGCCCGGCCTGATCTCTACCCGGACAATCGCACCACTGGCCCGATCCTCGCGGCCTTCATACCGAAAACGGCCGCCGTGATATGGATGCCAACGGTAATGAAACTCTACCATCTGCCCGACATGGGCAGAATGAACATGTGATAGCAACGGGACGAAAATCCTGGCTCTTCTGCGACACCGTGGACGGCGCACGGGCGAGCGCCGTCACCTATAGCCTGATGCTGACTTGCCGCGCCTGCGGCGTCGAGCCTCTCGCGTGGCTACGCCATGTTCTCACTGAACTGCCCCAGCGACCTCTCGACGCCGATATCGACGACCTGCTGCCATTCAACTTCGAAAAACACGCCTGACCTGCCGACGTCGCCGCGGTGGCCTGTCTCGTCCAGCGTCAACTGTGATGGCCGCACTGCCTCCGGAAGCAGCGTGCTACGAAATGCGCGCTTACGATAAGTCTGCCAAGCATGATGGTGTCTCCTTCGACACCCTCAATGGTGGAAGGCCTGCATTTGTTGCGGCAACCTGTGTCAGCCCATCGTGCTGCGATGGAGAGCTTCGAATGCGGCAGAGACTTTGCCGCCTGGCTGGGCCTCGTCCCGAAACAGCATTCAAGCGGTGGCAAGGAACGGCTCGGCCGCGTCTCCAAGGCCGGGCAGAGCGACATCCGCCAATTGCTTATCATGGGCGCCATGTCGCGATTATATTGGATGGGACGAAAATCGATCCCCGACACCTCATGGCTGGCCCGCATGCTCGCGCGCAAGCCGCGGATGTTGGTGGCAATCGCATTGGCCAACAAGATGGCGCACACGATGTGGACGATGTTCGCGAAGCAGGAAGACTATCGAGCCCCGGCAACGGCAATCGCCGCCTGATCGAAAGGTAGCGCAAGGCCCGAACCGGAAAGAGGGAGTGAGAAGGCGACGACCCGAATGGGCAAAATGATCGAACAGATCTGGAGCAGGAAAACCAGTTGAGAGTCCCGAGCCGCGAACTCGTTAATCAGATTTGGACCTGTTCTGCGGATCACCATACCGGCCAGCGGCTTCTGGAAATCGCCGCAAGCAAAGGCCTGACAGAAGACCGCGCTCGATCACCTGCTCACCGGATCAGAAACTTCTTGCCTCACGGGCGGCAACCACAGAGGACTCTCCCGTTGGAAAAAGTAGGCCTTGCCCACGCATGGGCACCTGCCGGGAGGCAGGTCTGCCTGGGCGACCGTCCGCGCACTGGCTATCGACTTCGCGTAAAAGACAAGTCATGGCGCACAGGCGGTTGCAGGAGAAATGTGTGAGCCGTTCCGACGATACGAATGCCATCGGCGATCTGAGCGTCCACCCGATCGCCGGCCTGCCCATGTTCGCGCGGGGCCTGTCGGTGGCGACTTCGATCTGCGCCGCACTTGCCGAGGGCGGGCAAGCCTTGCGCGATGGCGATATCTGCGTGATCGCGCAGAAAATCGTCTCCAAAAGCGAAGGGCGAACGGTCGAGCTTGCCGCCACGGTGCCGGGCCGGGACGCGCAAGACCTTGCCGCGCGCACCGGACGCGACCCGGCCATGGCGCAGGCGATCTTGAACGAAAGCGCCGAGATCTTGCGCCCGCACCCCGCAGCGATCATCGCCCGGCACCACACCGGCCACGTCCTGGCCAATGCTGGGATAGATGCCAGCAATGTCGAAGGCGGCGATACTGGAGTGGTACTTCTTTGGCCGGTGGACCCCGATGCCTCAGCACGCGCGATCCGCGCGCAACTGAATGCAGCCACAGGCTCGCGGGTTGCAGTGATCATCGCTGATTCCATGGGTCGAGCATGGCGTATCGGTACTATCGGCACCGCCATCGGGTGCGCCGGACTGACGGTTCTCGAAGACCGTCGCGGCAAGGCGGTGGACCTGTATGGCCGCACCTTGCAGGCGACCGTGATCGCCATAGCGGATTCGATTGCGGCGATGGCGGTGCTGGCGATGGGCGAGGGCGACGAGGGCACGCCCGTCGCGCTGGTGCGCGGAGCCATGCGCTGGACTTGCGACGAGGATGGACCCGGAGCGGCCAGCGGGCTGCGCGCGATGGAACAGGACATGTTCCGATGACAGGCAGGCACGTTCTGGCACTTTCTGGCGGCGTTGGCGGGGCCAAGCTGGCGGCGGGATTGGCGGCGATCCTGTCGCCCGGGGAGCTCACCATCGTCGTCAACAACGGCGATGATTTCGAGCATCTCGGCCTGACGATCTGCCCGGACATCGATTCGGTGACTTACGCCCTTGCCGATCTCAACGATACGGAGCGGGGCTGGGGCGTGAAGGACGAGACTTGGCAGGCCATGGTCATGCTGCGCGACCTTGGCGAGGCGGATTGGTTCAACCTCGGCGATCGCGATATGGCGATGCACATCGCGCGGTCTTGGCGCTTGCGTGCAGGGGAGACGCTTTCGCAGGTCACATCCCGGCTGACCCGCAGCCTGGGCATCGCCCATGCCATCGTCCCCATGAGCGATGCTCCCTTGCGCACGCAAGTGGGCACGGCGGATGGATGGCTCGACTTCCAGCGCTACTTCGTGGCCGAACAGTGCCGCCCGGTCGCCACCGGCGTCCGGTTCGCCGGAGCGCCGGGCACCCCGCCGTCGCCCGCCTTCATGGCCGCACTGGCACGCGAGGATCTGGGGGCGATCGTCGTGTGCCCTTCGAACCCGTACCTCAGCGTCGATCCTATCCTGGCCGTGGATGGCGTGCGCGAAGCGCTCGCGGCACGCCGGGTGCCGCTTGTCGCGGTATCGCCCTTGGTGGGGGGAACCTCGCTCAAGGGTCCGCTCGCCAAATTGCTGGGCGAACTGGGCAAGCCGGTGGGCAATGCCTCAATCGCCGGTCATTACGGCGCGCTCCTGGACCATCTAGCGATCGATATCGCCGATGCCGCCGATGCGGCATCCCTGCAGCGCTCCGGCCTGAACGTAATCGTCACCCCGACCGTCATGCGCAATACCCGGGATCGCGAACAGCTTGCACAGACCGTACTGGCGGCGGCGGGGCTTAATGGAGGATGGATTCGGGTGTGACCCGGACGTCGAACGCCTTAATATAGTCCGACAAACGAACCGGCGTTCGTGAGGGGAGAGCGGTATCAGACGCAAAGCAGGCCTTGGGGCGTTATGGTTGGCTCATATTGCCCTGTGGGCCGCCCATGCCTGGGCGGAGATCGTACACAATCCGGCAACGCGGGTCTTCCGATTGATCGGAGGCGAGACGGAATACGACGTCGGCGTGGACGAGGAAGGGCACCTTCAGTCGCTGTACTGGGGTGGGTCCCTCGGGGAAACCGCGCCCTTGTCGGCCACATCCGGGCAGGCGGTCGCGGGGCCTGATGCACCGCACCAAGAACCTGGCGCAGGAATTTGCCGGACAAGGCGAAGGGGTCGTCCTTGAGCACGGCGTAAAGGCCGCGTTTTCGTGATCGAGAGATCTCGAGCCGCACGTTGTTGCGCTGGCAGTTCGAAAAGGACCGCAGGCCCACGACGGTAGAAGTGTCGGGACCGCTTGTCTTGGGCGCACCGGAACTGATCAATGTCCCCTGGGCCGCCATGGCTTCCGCGACGATGGCAAGGCCCAGCCCGCGCCCGGCTTGTTCAGCGGAGCCTTGAAGAACGGCTTGAAGAGCTCCGGCCAGTTCTCGTCCGGCACGCTGGCGCCATGATTGTACACCACCAGCGTGCCCGATGTGCTCACGGCAAGGTCGACGCTGCTGCCGAGCGACGTATGCATCAGAGCGTTCTCGACTAGTTTGGAGATGGCGATGCGCAGGATTTCGGGATTGGCTTCGACCCAAATCCGGTCCTGCTCGTCCAGCTCCAGCGACTTTCCGGCATCGAGCGCCATTGGCGCATAGGCAATGCAGATGTCGCGCACGAGTGTGTTCAGCTCCACCTTGTCCAGCAAGGGATCGGCCGCGCGCCAGGAGCTGAGCTTGAGAAGCTGGGTGATGATTGTCGACATGCGGGCCGCGTCGTGCTCCAGCTCGTGGCGCAACTGGCCTTGGTGCAACTGGGCCAGCCCGCCGGTCAGGATCGCCAACTGGTTGGGGCGGGGCGCAATTCGTACGCCGCCGCGCCGGTGAACGTCTTCTGGCGGGTCATCGCATCGTCGACGCGTGCCAGCGCCCTGTTGACCACCCGGATGAGCGGCAGCAGTTCGCGCGGCACGCGGTCTTCCTACATCGGCCAGCATCCCGGCATCGAACAGCATGTTGATGCCCACGGTTGGCGCGGCGTGGTTGCTCACCCACCTTCAGGCCGTTGGACAGGGTGGGGTCGGAGCTGCGGGAATACGCCGAAATACTGCACCATCTTGGCGCGCGCGGTGGCGACGTCGATATCGCCGACCAGTACGACCACCGCATTGTTGGGTGCGTACTAGGTGCGGAACCACTGCTGCACGTCATCAACCGAAGCCGCGTTGAGGTCTCCCATCGAACCGATCGTGCTTTGCTGATAGGGGTGGCCGGCGGGAAACAGCCTCTCGTTCAGCAGCCGGACGGCGCGTGAATAGGGCTGGTTCTCGCTCAGCTACTGCTCGTTCAGCTTGGCCTGCACAAGTGCGATGAGGCTGTGCCCCATGCGGTCCGATCCAGCCAGACCGTGCGGTCCAGTCCGCTCAGCGGCACCGTCTCGTAGAAATTAATCCGGTCGAGGTGGGGGCTGCCGTTCCAATCCAGCGCACCCATCTGTTCGATCGGGCCGAAGAAATCGCTGTCGTGACGCTAGTCACCTGAATCCGAAGTTCGGTTCGTTGCTTTCTGGCAGAAGCGTTTGACGGAAGCGAGGATGTCGTCGTTAGCGTCCGCGCTCGTGGTGTAATTTCCGGTGTAGATTGAGGCGATCGCATGGGTGGGGCATGCCCCACCCATGCGAATTCGATCTCGGTGGCCACCGGGCTCATCGGTAAGGTGGAGTTACCACACTTCACACGCCCACCGAGGAGTTGATCCCGATGACCGACGATAGATTACCGCTTGCCGAGCTGATGGCGAAGACCGGAGATGGAGATTTCCTGCGCACGATCGCCGAGAACGTATTACAGATCATCATGGAGGCCGACGTCGATGGCTTGGTCGGCGCCGGCCGGCACGAGCGTTCCGGCGATCGCACGACCTGGCGCAATGGCTACCGCGACCGCAGTCTCGACACCCGGCTCGGCACGCTCAATCTCAAGATCCCCAAACTGCGGACCGGCGCCTACTTTCCCGGCTTTCTGGAGCCAAGGAAGACCGTCGAGAAGGCGCTGGTCGCGGTGATCCAGGAAGCATGGATCGCCGGCGTCAGCACCCGGCGCGTCGATGAACTGGTGCAGGCGATGGGCATGACTGGCATCTCCAAGTCCTCGGTATCCAAGCTGTGCAAGGACATCGACGAGCGGGTCCACGCCTTCCTCAAGCGGCCGCTCGCCGGCGACTGGCCCTACCTCTGGCTCGATGCTACCTATCTCAAGGTGCGCGAGGGCGGGCGGATCGTCAGTGTCGCCGCGATAATCGCTGTGGCCGTCAACACCGAGGGCAAGCGCGAGATCGTCGGCCTGCACATCGGTCCTTCCGAAGCCGAGCCGTTCTGGTCGAGCTTCCTCAAGGACCTCGTCCGGCGCGGCCTGACCGGCGTGAAGCTGGTCATCTCCGATGCCCACGAGGGGCTCAAGGCGGCGATTACCCGCGTCATGGGCGCGACCTGGCAGCGCTGCCGCGTGGGGCTGTTGAATAAGACCGTCTTTGATCAAACGACCACGGTGTAGCTGCAGTTGTTTGGTCCGCGACCGGGCCCATTCAGGATATCGGCGACCAGACGACAGAGCAAAGCAGCTATGAATGCGGCTAGCCGCTTCAGGTTGATTGCTGCTGCGGTAAGGTAGGCTTGGATCTTCATATTGCTGAGACCACGGCGAACCGCGCGTGCAAGTCCATGCTGGATCTTTGCCTCCGCGTGGATGCCTTCGACCCGCCATCGGTGGCGGGTGTAGAGTGCTTTATCCCGTTCGCTCCATTGTTCACGTCGGCGTCGGGCTCGCAGCAGCGCCGGATAATCGTCGCCGAGGACCACCGCTTTGTTGGTGCGCCCACCCGATAAGCACAGGCGTGCAAGATTGCAGCGTCGGCAGTCCTTCGCTCGCGAAGTGAAGAAGCGGCCGTGTTTGATCCTGCGGCCCGCTTTGAGCTTTTTGCCACGAGGGCATTTCAGGATGTCGTGCTTCGCATCATAGCGGAACCGACGCATTGGGACGGGCGAACGGATTGGTTCCCGCTTAGGTGGTATGACGGCGCTCGTATCGCGACGTTCCAGCTGGCCGTAGACCTTGGCATAGGCGTATCCGGCATCGGCCGTGACTATTTTGATATGGGTCCCGATTGTTGCCTCGATCCGATCGACCGTCGAGATGAGCTCGTTGCCTTCGTTGATTTCGCCGGTAGTGATTTCGACGTCGATGATCACCCCAGCCTCATCGCACACCGCGGTGTGTTGCTTATATGCGGGTTCAAGTCGCTGATTGCGCCCGGAAGTCGCCATTGTGGCCTCGGGATCGGTCGTGCAGATCTTCTTGTATTTTCCGGTTTTCTTGGTGTTGCGTTCGGCTTCTTCGGCCGGGTTTTCCGCGCCAACCTTGTCAACCCAGCGGGTCGCGAGAGCTTCCCAGCTGACGTCAGCGCGGATCAACGAAGCGTCGATATGGACAACCTCTCCCTTGGCGATCTTGGCTGTGACGCATGCCTCGACCGTGCGCTCAAAAATACGACGAAAGCGCTGTTCGCCCCAACGTTGCCGGATGCGGGTCAAGCTCGAGTGATCAGGCAGCCGTTCGGTAATGCTGAAGCCACAGAACCAGCGGATCGCCACGTTAACCGCCGCATCACGCATCAGCTTGCGGTCGTGCACGATGCCCAAGAGGAACCCGGCGAGCATGAGCCGGACTGCGGTTTCCGGCGCTATGCCGGGGCGGCCGTTGTCGGCACAATAGAGATCGGCGACGTCATCCGCTAGCCACGAAAGGTCGAGCACCCGCGACACCTTGGCCAGGACGTGATCATCCGGGATTAGATCCCGAAGACTGCCAGCGAAGAACTCGTACTGTTCAGGCCGCCGCTCCCCAAGCATTGACGCCTCCCACTGTCGATTTTTCGAAGTGAATCACATCGGCATGGCTTTTTCAACAGCCCCCGCGTCCACTTCATGCGCAACGCCCTGGCCTATGTGCCCAAGGGCCAGAATACCGTCGTTGCCGCTGCAATCCGTCAGGTCTTCCTTCAGCCCGACCATGCCGCTGCGACGCAGGTCTGGCGGCAGGTCGCTGATCAGTTGCGCGCCCGCTGGCCAAAGCTCGGCGCTTGCATGGACGATGCCGAGCACGACGTGCTCGCCTACATGACCTTCCCCGAGCAGCACCGGGTCAAGCTCCACAGCACCAATCCGCTGGAACGCCTGAACAAGGAAGTGAAGCGCCGCGCCGATGTGGTCGGCATCTTCCCGAACGAGGACAGCATCATCCGCCTCGTCGGCGCCGTCCTGCTCGAGCAGAATGACGAATACCAGCTCCAGCACCGCTACATGCAGATCGAGGGCATGGCCGCCCTTGCCACACCAATGATCGAGGAGGCACAGCCGCTACAGATTACACCCAAGGCCGCCTGAAAATGCAGCCCAGTGGCCACACCCGATTTTACACCACATTGACGGACGCGACCATGTCGTCTGCGGATTTGACCCACTTGTAGGGTTTTGGGCTTTCGTTGTGAGCGGCGATGAAGGTAGCGATATCGGCCTCAAGTTCGGCCGTTGATTTGTAGAAACCACGCTGCAATTGCTTGCGTGTCGGCTTGGCGAACCAGCGCTCGACCTGATTGATCCACGATGCCGACGTCGGCGTGAATTGCACATGCCAATGCGGACGACGTGCCAGCCAGGCTTTGATCCGAGGTGTCTTGTGGGTTGCATAGTTGTCCATCACGAGATGCACATCGGGGCCATCAGACATCGCCGCATCAATCTGCTTGAGAAAGTCGAGGAACTCGGTCGCACGATGCCGCTTGTAGCATTTTACGATCACGGTGCCGGTGGCGATGTCGAGCGCGGCGAACAGCGATGTCATTCCGTTGCGAACATAGGTATGAGTGCGCAGCGCGGGGACGCCGGGCGCCATGGGCAGGACGGGTCGCTCACGGTCAAGGGTTTGAATCTGCGATTTCTCGTCCACACACAGCACCACCGCACGATTCGGAGGCGATAGGTAAAAGCCCACGATATCCTGTACCTTGTCGACGAACAGGGGATTGCTCGACAGCTTGAAGGTCTCTGATCGGTGGGGCTGTAGACCGAAGGCACCTCAAATTCCGCAGATCGTGGTATGCGACAGCCCAGCCTCGGCCGCCATCGAACGGATCGACCAATGCGTGCCGGCCTTGGGTGTGGTATTCAGCGTTCGCTCGATCACATGCGCCACTTGCGCGTCGCTCACCGTCCGCGGCCGGCCCGCCCGATATTCGTCGGTCAACCCTTCAATCCCGGGTTGCGCAAAACGACGGGGCCATTTGCCAACCGTGTGTTCGTGAACTCCAAGCCGTTCGGCTACTTCCTTGCTCTGCAGTCCGTCCTCACACAGCAACACCATCCCGCAAAGGTCTGATAATGAGCGAGGAACCTTACGACGCCGCACTTGCGATTCAAGGAATGTCCGATTTGCAGCGCTCAACTTGATAACATCTGCTTGACGACCGACCATCGCATGTCTCCTGTCAATGCAGGGCTTATACAATGCGGCTTATTTCGGTTCCAGGTTACTAGGAACCATTGAACAGCAGGTGCTCGAACAAGTGGGCGAAGCCGGTCCGTTCCGGGCCGCTCGTCACGCGAGCCGACATGATACCAGATGCCGACGTGGACGAAGGGGGATGGTCTTGTCCTGGCTGGCGAACACGCGCAGCCCGCTGGCTAGGGTTATCTTCTCGTACTTGATGACCGTCGACGCGTGGGCCTCGGCGGTTTCGGGCGCCAGCTTCGCGCCCGTGGTCTGCACCGCGGACAAGGCAAAGGCCAGGCAGCAGCGAAGTAGACAATTTCATTGAACCTCCCGAGGAAACGACCATCGAGCGCTTAGCGAGCGAGCTATGCCGCAACCTTGCGGGACGCCTTCGCCGCCCCCGATTTACCGAAACAGGGCCCTGACTACCGACAGGTGCGCCCAGGGGGGCGCGCGCCACGTTTCCCGCGCGTGAAATGACGCGCGGCGAGAGGAGACAAGACGATGACGGCATCGGAAACGCTCGATCTGGATCAGGCGATCCGCGACACCTACCGCTTGTGGAACGAGGGTAGCTATGAGGAACTCAACACGCTTTTCCGCACGATGGGGCCAAATGGCTTCAGCATCGAATACGTCGGTTCTCCCGCGGTGGATGGGCCTGCGGCGATAGAGGCGATGTGGCGCCAATATGGCGGAAAATGCACCACCGAAGCGGTCGAGGTGATCGTCAACGGTTCCGAAGGGGCAGCATATGTCGCCAATCATCTCCAGACCGAGGAAGGCGTTACAATCCTGCCAAGCCTGGAAACCTACCGGGTCGACGACGGCAAACTGACGATCCGGTACTTCCACCGGACGGCGAACTGATAGCGGCCGTCCGGCGCGCGGTTAGTCGCCGGATTCCATGAACGCCAGCAGGTCGGCATAGTGGGGCTGGTGCACGAGGCCGCCGCCGGAAATCGAGATGTTCTCGCCGGTGATGTAGCGGGATTCGTCCGACGCCAGGAAGGCGACCAGCGCCGCTATGTCGTCCGGGGTGCCGAATTCCGGCGTCAGTATATGGCGCTGGATCATTTCCTTCAGCCCCGGCACCGTCTTCTCCAGCGCCTCGGTCAGTACCACGCCGGGCGCGATGCTGTTGCAGCGGATGTTCTGGCGTCCGTGCTGCGTCGCCACGTAGCGGGTGAGGCCGATGATGGCCGCCTTGGACGAGCCGTAGGCGATGCGGGCGAGGTCGCCAGCGCTGCCCGAATTGGACGCGGTGTTGATGATCGAGCCGCCGCCCGTCTCGATCATGCGCGGGATGGCGTACTTGCAACCCAGCAGGTAGCCGGTGAGGTTCACGTCCAGGATTTCGCGCCAGATGCCGATTGGAATGTCGGGCGCGGTGGTGTCCTGGGCGCTCTTGGCGGGATCGGTCATCGCCGCATTGTTGTGCAGGACGTCGAGGCGGCCGAAATGGTCGACCACGCGATCGACGAGGGCACTGACCGATTGCGGATTGGCCGCGTCGAACTGCACGGCCAGCGCCGCCTCCCCGAGCGGTTCTGCGGCCCGCAGCGCCGAATCCTCGAACAAGTCGGCAATGACGACACGGGCGCCTTCCGAAACCATCCGGCGCGCCACCGCCGATCCGATGCCGCCGCCACCACCCGTCACTATCGCAACCTTGCCGTCCAGACGCTTCATCCTTCGTTCTCCCGCAATTGGTTTCGTTCACGGCTGGCACCCGGTTCAACACCATCGTGCCAGTGTATCGCTGCGTGGCTGGTTGCCCGGGCTCGGGCACCCGTCCAACGGCAGGGCGTGCCCCCCTCGTAGCGAGGGTGACCCTGTCTGGAGAGAGGGCATTGCAGTCCCTATCGTGCCATCCTCAAGGCGTACAGCAGGTAAGGACGGGACCGCCAGCGCCTGCCACCGCAGTTCTGGAGGAGGAACAGCTTCATGAGCCAAAGAGCCCGTCATATCTGCGCCTTGCGTGATCGCGCGCTTCTGCTTTGTCTGGCCATGTTGATGGCGGGAGTATCGCCCAATGCCCTGACGCGGGCGAACGAGACCACCAACGCCGCCGCCAGGGAAGTGCGAAACGACGATATCGTCGTGACCGCCCGGCGCGCATGGGAGAATATCCAGGCGACGCCGGTGTCGGTCGCCGCGTTCAACGAAGAGGTGCTGCGTTTGGCCAATATCCAGAGTACGTCGGACCTCATGTTCAAGACGCCGGGCGTCTACTTGTCCGGATCGGGAGGCAGGGAAAACTCGGTGTTCCAGATCCGGGTCCAGACCAAAGCGCTGGGCGGCTCGAACGCGCTCGCCGTCGTCAGCTATCTCGCCGATGTGCCGCAGTCCACATTCGGCAGCGGGGTGTGGACTTACGACATGGCCTCCGTCCAAGTGCTGAAAGGGCCGCAGGGCACGCTGTTCGGCCGCAACACGACGGGCGGTGCGGTACTCTACTATCCGGCGGCGCCCGGATACGAATGGGAAGGCTATCTCCAGGCCGACTACGGCAACTTCGACCACAAGCAGCTCGAAGGCGCCTTCACGCTGCCGATGGTCACGGATCGCCTTTCCGTTCGCTTCGCGGGCCGCCACGACAAGCGCGACGGGTATACGCGCAACATCGGACTGGGCGGCGATCTGGATGACGTCAATTCCCCCGCCTTCCGCGTCTCGGTGCTGGCCGAACCGACGGATTCGATCCGCAATCTCACCATCTTCGACTGGTATCGCAACTATTATACTGGCGATGGTGCGATCCTACTCAACGTCAACGATGCGCCGAGCTTGCTCGACCTGCTGGGCATAAAGGAATCCGCGCAGGCAGCCTTGGCCGCCCAGAAGGCGGGTGGTCCCCGCGTGGTGGACAGCGACGTCGAGCCAACCATGAACCGGACGCGGCGCTGGGGGCTGACCAACCGCACCGACATAACCTTGGGTGACATCGAACTGGTCGCTATCTTCGGGTACCGCAAGACTTACGTGGAATACAACTTCAATACAGATGGCGTTCCCCGACTGGACAGCACCCTGGCGCCTGGACTGAGCTTCCCGCTGCTGAATGCCGGCGCGATCAGCCATGTAGAGCAATATACCGAGGAAGTGCAGCTCAAGGGGCAGCCTGCTGGACGACAAGGTCGACTGGCTGCTGGGAGGGTTCTACCTGAAGAGCAAGCTCTACGGCACCACCGGCACCGGCAACGACGTGGGCTTTTGGACCAGTTTTGCGCTGGCGAACACCAAGACCCGGTCGCTCGATGCACCCGCAGCGCTACAGCCCTATCTCAGCGCACGGGAGATCCCGTTCGATCTGGTTGCCAAGACCACCTACACATTGGGCATGCAGTACGGTCTGCCGCTGGGGGACCTAGGCGATCTTGCCGCCAATGCGGACTATTACCATTCCAGTTCGCTGAAGTACGTCAACACCGCGCTGCCCGCCTATGGCATCGTCAACCCCAGGATCGAATGGCGCGGGTTGGCGGGGCGTCCGTTCGACCTGTCCGTCTACGCCACGAACTTGTTCGACAAGGCCTATGCCGCGATCGGTTCGGTGTCAGCTGCGGCGCTGGGGTTCGATGCGGCCATCTATGGTGCGCTTCGCCAGTACGCAGTGTCGTTGCGGTACCGCTTCGGCCCGTGATCGCTGGCGGCACGATCTGACTGCAGAAATGTCGCCCCGGGCGCGACAGGAAAGGAACAGCCAATGAGCAGGACCAAGGCCGTGTGGGCGCAACTAGTGCCGATGCCGGGGGACGCGCTGGTCGCGCTGGCGCAGTCCTACGAGGCGGCGGGGGTCGACGGGGTGTGGGCGCCGCAAATGTTCGGCGCGCCGTTCTCCACGCTCGCCGCCGTCGCGCCGGCCACGCGCAGCATCAAGCTGGGCACGGGCATCGCGCTAGCCTTCGTGCGCAGTCCGCTGGAGACCGCGTGCAGCGCGATCGACCTCGATCTCATCAGCCAGGGCCGCGTGGTGCTGGGGCTGGGATCGAGCGCGCAGAGCCAGATCGAGGGTTCGTTCGGCAGTCCCTACGGCAAGCCGCTCAGCCACATGCGCGAGATCCTCGGCATGATCCGCGCGATCGTGGCGCGCGGCCACACCGGCGAGCTGGAACGGTTGGAGGGCGAGTATCACACGCTAGACCTGTCGCATTTCCGGCTGCTGCATCCGCCGGTGCGGTTCGCCATTCCGATCGTATTGCCCGCGGTGTTTCAGAAGGCCTGTGCGCAGGCGGCGGAGATCGCCGACGGGTTGCTGGGCCATCCGCTGTGGAACGATGCCTGGATCGCGCGCGAGGTGATCGCGAACGTGAAGGCCGGGCTCGATCGCGGCGGCCGCGCGCGCGGCGACTTCACGCTCAACCTGTCGATCTTCACCGCGATCGCGTCTGACCGGCGCGAGGCGATCGAGGATTGCCGCGCGACGGTGGCCTATTACAGCCAGTCGCCCCAATACTTGCGCTATTTCCAGGAGATCGGCTTCGGCCGCGAGGCGGCGGCGATACAGGATGCGTTCGCGAAGGGCGATCACGCGGCGATGGCGGCCGCCTGCCCCGACGCCATGGTGGAAAGCATCGCCGTCGTCGGCACCGTCGATGAAGTGCGCGCGCGGGTGGCCAGGCGCGCCGAGCATGCCGATGCGATCACGCCGGTCATCCCGCACTACGGCCTCTCGGCGGACAAGAGCGCCGCTTACACCCAGCGCATCGCGGACACCTTCTATGAATAGCGCCACCATCGCCGCGATGGCGGGCGGTGGGCAGTACAACCGCCATTCGCGCCTGCAACTGGCCAACCTGCAATCGGCGCTGCCCTTGTGGGAGCACGCGGCGGCGGCCGTGGGGCAGGACAGCGCCGGCCTCGTGACCATCGCCGACTACGGGGCCTCGCAAGGGCGCAACTCGATGGGGCCGATGGGCCGCGCGATCGACCTGGTGCGCGAGCGGGACGCCGACCGGCCGGTGCAGGTCGTCCACACCGACTTGCCGTCCAATGATTTCGCCTCGCTGTTCACGCTGCTTGCCGACGATCCGGCGAGCTACCTTCGCGGGCGGGGCGAGGTCCATCCGCTCGCGGTCGGACGCTCGTATTTCGACGCGGTGCTGCCGGCGGGGAGCGTCGACCTCGGCTGGTCGTCGAACGCGCTGCACTGGATGAGCCACAGCCCGGTCGAGGTCGACGATCATGCCTGGGCGACCTTCAGCGCCTGCGCACAGGCACGCTCGGCGGTGGACGCGGTGCTGGCGGACGACTGGCTGCGGTTCCTGCGCGCGCGCAGCCGCGAGCTGCGGCCGGGCGGGCGCGTGGTCTGCCAGTTCATGGGGCGCGGCGAGGAGCAGCAGGGCTTCGAATGGATGGCCGACCATTTCTGGCAGGCGATCCTGGCCCTGCGCGCGGCGGGACAGCTTACCGAAGCGGAGACGCGGCGGATGACCGCGCCCTCGGCGGGCCGCTCGCCCGAGCAGATCGCGGCGCCGTTCGCGGCGGGGCTGGTGCCCGAACTGGCGCTCGATCACGTGTCGCGCTTCGTCTCGCCCGATCCGTTCTGGGACGAATACCGCGAGACCGGCGACGCCGCGCGGCTGGGGGCGCGATGGGCGGCGATGATGCGCGCCGCCAACGGTCCCAACTTCGCCGCGGCGCTGGACTCTGGGCTGGACCCCGCCCGCGACCGCGACGCGCTGCTCGATGCGCTCACGCAGGAACTGGCGTGGCGGGTCGCCGCCGATCCGCAGCGCAGCGTTTCGTGGAACGTGCTGGTGTCGATCCGCAAGCGCGGCTGAGTTTCAGGCGAAGAACAGCGCCAGCAGGACGCCGCACACCGCGACGACCCATGACTGGAAGGCCCATAGCATCGGCGCCGGCGCATCGCGCAGTTCCATGAACTCGCGCCCGACGAGCAGGACTTTGGCGAAGGCCACGACGAGGATCACCGCGCCGGAGTTGCCCAGCACGGTCGTCTCGAACGACAGCAGCGTCGCCGCCACCAGCACCGCCCAGACCAGGACGGCGCGATTGGCCAGGATCGAAGGCATCTTGGAATCGTTTCCTTACAAGAGATAAAGCAGCGCGAAGAGGACGATCCACAGCAGGTCGACCAGGTGCCAGAACGCCCCGCTGCCCTCGATCAGCGCCGCACCTCCGGGCATCCTACCGGCCTTGTCGAAGCGCGAGGCGGCGAAGCACAGCACGCCCAGGCCGATCAGCACGTGGACGAGGTGGATGGCCGTGAACATGTAATAGTAGATCGAGAAGCTGTTGGTGTTGAGCGTGAAGCCGTGGCTGATCTTGGCCGCGTATTCGAACGTCTTGACCACCACGAAGCCCGATCCCAGCGCGATCGTGGCCAGCAGCAGCGGCCGGGCCCGCCGGTCGTCGCGGCGCACGGCGGCGACGGCCTGCGCCATGCACAAGCTGCTGGTCAGCAGCAACAGCGTGTTGAGCAGGCCGAGCTGCCGGTCGAGCAGTCGCCGCGAGGCTTCGAACAGCGCATATTCCTGCCGGTGCGCCACGGCGTAAGTGATGAAGAAGACGGCGAACACCACCAGGTCGCCGCCGATGAACACCCACAGGCCTTCCTCGCCCGGCACATGCCCGCCGGATCGGCGTTCGGCGGTGGTCATGCCTCGGCCAGCGCGTCGCGCTTGATCGCCGCCAGCATCGCCACGATCATCAGGTTGAACCAGATGCCGAACACCACCGCCGGCACCCAGAAGGCGAGCACCCCGTTCCATGCGAAGGGGCCGGTCTTGAACAGGCCGACGGCGAAGCCGGGCAGCAGCAGCAGGCCGGTCCACAAGTTCATGTAGCCCAGCCAGCGCGGGAGAATGGGCCGGGCGCGCTTGTCCTGCAGGATCGCCACCCCGGTGACGACATTCTGCACGAAGGCCGGCACCGCGGGCATGACGAACAGGAAGAAGGCGATGTCGCTCAGCATCGCGATCTCGGCGTCGGGCCGGTCGGTGCGATAGGCGGCGACGGTGAAGAACAGGCCCGCGAAGAACAGGGTGACGAAGCCGTAGGCGAAGATCATCACGAAGGCCCAGGTGAGCGGCGAGATCGCGCCTTCGATCTTCTTGAGGAACGTTGCGACGGCGGCGAGGAAGGGGAAGAACAGCACCGACGCAGAGGTGATGAGGATCCCCCCGACGAGGATCCCGGTCTGGTGTGCGCGGTAGTAGTCGGCCACCTGCGCCACCGGCAGCGCGGGGTCGAGCGGCGGAAACATGCGTGCGAGCGGCCAGATGCCGACGAACATCAGCGTCCCGGCCAGCGCCCCCATGTACGTGCACAGCTTCATGGTCGTGCTCTTGGTGTCCATGTTCCCTCCCCCGATCCGGTGCCCTGCCCGGCGATCGCGGCATGCTGGCGGGTCGCGGGGCGCACACCACCCGCCTTCGGATAGGGTTCCGGGCAGGCTCGGCGAGCCGATAAGAGCGCGCGGACAAAGGAGCAGTGACGATGACCGATACCGAGGCGAACAAGGCGGTGGCCCGTCGTTACATGCAGGCGGTCGAGGACGGCGACCTGGCTACGATCGAGGCCCTGCAGCACCCCGACTGCACGTGGTGGATACTGGGCTATGGCGACATGAGCCGCGCGGATTTCATCGCCAGCGTCACCGGCGGGCTGCTCAGCGCCAGGCATCGCAAGGCCGAAGTGGTGGGCCTCACCGCCGAGGGAGACCGGGTGGCGGTGGAAGTGCGCGGCGAAATGGTGTTCCCCGACCGGGTTTATCGCAACGAATACCACAACCTGCTGATCGTCCGTGACGGCCAGATCGTTTCGGGCCGGGAATATATGGACACCCGGGCGGCGGCTGAGGCATTCCCCGCCTGAGCAGGTCCTTCCGTGTCCGCGCGGGGGAGAGGCGAAAGCAGCGGCGGTCAGCGCCCGGACAGGAGACGGTGTTTGAGCAGCAGGAATGAAGACCTCGCAGGACGAGTCGCGATCGTGACCGGGGCGGGGCAGGGCATCGGCCACGAAGTGGCGACGGTCCTGGCGGAGCGCGGCGCGACGGTGGTTCTGGCCGACATTCTCGGCGACAAGGTGGACGCCGCCGCGCTGGCGCTGGGCGAGCGGGGCCTGAAGGCCGACGCGATCGCCTTCGATCTGGGCGACGAGGCGGCGGTGGCCGATGCCGTGGTGCGGATCGTGGGCCGGCATGGCCGGATCGACATCGTCCACAACAACGCCGCCTACCAGACGAACGAGCAGCGCGCCGGCGACCTCGACGTGATCCACCTCGATACGGGGGCCTGGGACAAGGCGTTCACGGTCAACGCGCGCGGGCCGATGCTGCTGTGCAAGCACGCCCTGCCGACGATGATCGCCGCCGGCGGCGGCGTGCTGATCCATTCGGCCTCGGGCTTCGGCCTGCTGGGCGAGATGACGCTCACCGCCTATGGCGCGTCGAAGGCCGCGCTCATCAACCTGAGCCGCTTCTTGGCGACGCAGTACGGCAAGCAGGGCATCCGCTCGAACGTGATCGCGATCGGCTTCGTGCTCAGCGAAACGGCGGTGGAATCGACGCCGCAGGTCGTCAAGGACGTGCTGCTCGATCACCACCTCAACCCCGAACTCGGCAGCCCGCGCGACATCGCCAACGTCGTCGCCTTCCTCGCTTCGGACGAATCCCGCTTCGTCAACGGCGCGCTGATCCCCGTCGACGGCGGGTTCACCGCGCACCAGCCGACGATGGTCGATTTCCAGAAGCTGTTCGCGGCGGCCGGAAGCAACCAGTTGTAAGCCCTTCTAAGCACCGCCCAGGCGCGCGTTGCCGACCCTATCTTTCTGCAGGTTGCCGGGCGGCGATCGGCCCTATCTTTCGCGTCTCGGACCCCCGCGGACACGGGGGCCGGCACAGGACGGGAGAGGACGATGCGCGAAGCGGCACTGGAACTGCTCAAGCGGACGATGGACGAACAGCTCGGGCGGTCGGATCATCCGGCGGAGTTTCCGGCTCTGCCGCCGATCCCCGCCGGGCGCTATACCGACCCGCGCTTCGCCGCGCTGGAAAACGACAGGCTGTGGACCGGAAGCTGGCTGCTCGCCGCGATCGAAAGCGAACTGCCGCAGCCGGGCGCTTATCGCCTGTTCGAGAATCTCGACCGTTCGGTGATCGTGTCGCGCGGCAAGGACGGACGGATCCGGGCTTTCCACAATACTTGCCGCCATCGCGGATCACCGCTGCTGCTGGAACCGCAGGGCCGCGCGATGCGCTTCATCTGCCCCTATCATTCCTGGGGCTATGACCTGGAAGGCACGCTGCGCTCGGTGCCGGGGCAGAGCGACTTTCCCTGCCTCGACAAGGCGGAGAACGGCCTGGTCGAAGTGCGCTGCGAAAGCCATCGCGGGTTCGTGTTCGTCAACTTCGACGCCGATGCGGCCCCGCTCGCGGATTTCCTGGGCGAATTCGTCGCGCTGACCGAGGGCTATCCGCTGGAGCGGCTGGTCGTGAAGGACCGCTTCCTGATCGAGATGGATTGCAACTGGAAGATCGCCTACCACAACTTCCTCGAAATCTACCACGTCAACACCGTCCACCCGCGCACGCTGGCGCCGCACCTGGATTCCAGCAGCTTCGTGATCGCGCTCTACGAAGGCGGGCACATGCGGTTCGGGACGCGCAAGAAGGGCGGAGACTCGCTGTTCGAGACGCCGCCCGTCCAGCCCGGCGACATCGCCGAGGTGTTCCTCGAAAACACGATCGCGCTGCCGACTTTCCCGAACACGTTCTTCTCGCTCGATCCGGTCGGCTTCAACCTGCAGTGCTTCTGGCCGGCCGGGCCCGACCGTTCGATCATGGAAGTGCGCCAGCTCGGCTGGGCCTCGGACAGCGAGGCGGACAAGACGTTCTGGTCGGGCATGCGGACCGCGACCGAGCACATCCTGTCCGAAGACATGTGCCTGTTCGCCAATATCCAGCAGTCGCTGCGCAACGGCGCGCTGCCCGCGGTCGTCACCGGCTACCAGGAGCGCGCGCTCTACTGGTTCGAGGAGGAGATCGACCGCCGGATCGGGCCGGAGCATATCCCGGCGGAGTTGCGCGTCGAACCGCGCATCAGTGCGTTCATGGCACCGCGCAGCGCCTGACGGGCTGTGAAGGGGCGCGCCGTTCGGGGCGCCCCTTTCCTCCGGTTACGCCCCCATCGCGGCGAAGCAGGTGCGCAGTTCCTGTACGAATAGGTCCGGCTGTTCGAACGCGGCGAAGTGGCCGCCTGCCGGCAGCTCGTTCCAGTGGACGAGGTGGGGGTAGCTGCGCTCGGCCCAGCGGCGGCTGGGACGGAAGATCTCCTGCGCGAAGATGCTCACCCCCACCGGCAGTTCCAGCGTCTGCGCCCGGAACGCGTTGGCGCTTTCCCAATAAAGCCGTCCCGAGGACACGGCGGTGTTGTTCAGCCAATAGAGGCTGATATTGTCGAGCATGGCGTCGCGCGACAGCGCGTCTTCGGGATCGCCGCGGTTGTCGGTCCAGGCCTGGAACTTCTCGTAGATCCACGCCGCCTGGCCGACGGGGGAATCGGCGAGCGCATAGCCGATCGTCTGCGGGCGGGTGCTCTGCAGCTTGGCATACCCGGAATCATGGTCCTGGTAATGCTGCATCCGCGCGACCGTCTTCGCCTCGGCTTCGGTAAGGTCGGCGAAATCGCTCTCCTCGGGGAACACCAGCGGCATGTTGAGGTGGACGCCGGTGCATTCCGGCGGGCGGGCCATGGCGATCGCGGTCGTCACCGCCGCGCCCCAGTCGCCGCCTTGCGCGAAGAAGCGGGCATATCCCAGCCGCCGCATCAGCCGGATCCAGGCATCGGCGATCTTCTCGACCCCCCAGCCGGTGCCGCTGGGCCTTTCGGAAAAGCCGTAGCCGGGCAGCGAGGGGATCACGACGTCGAACGCCGGCGCATCGGGCGCGTCCGGCGCGGTGAGCGGGACGATCACGTTCAGGAATTCAAGCACCGAGCCGGGCCAGCCGTGCGTCAGCAGCAGCGGCGTGGCGCCGGGCCGGGGGCTGCACACGTGGATGAAGTGGATCGCCAGCCCGTCGATCTGCGTGGTGAACTGCGGCAGCGCGTTCAGCGCGGCCTCGCAGGCGCGCCAGTCGTAGCCGTGGCGCCAGTAGTCGCACAAGGCCCGCAGCCGGGCGATGGGCACGCCCTGGCTCCAGTCCTCGACCGTCTGCGGCTCGGGCCAGCGCGCGGCGTCGAGGCGGCGGTGGAGGTCCTCGATCGCGGCTTGCGGGATGGCGACGGTGAATGGGGTGATCGCGTCCGACATGGCGTTCAGAACGTGACACCGAGGGCGTCTACGGTGCCCAGGTCCTCGCCCGCGACGAAGATGCGCTCGACGATGTGCAGGCCCTTCTGGCCCCATTCGTCCATGTTCGCGATCCACGCCTGCATCGCGTAAGGCGGCCAGCGGCGGTAGTATTCCCAAAGCGTGTCGTCATCCGGCACGCCTTGCGCCCCGGTCTCGACCAGGCACTGGCGATAGTGGCGCAGCAGGTCGCGGTCGTTGGCGCGGCGCTCGTCGATGGTCAGCGCGCCGAGGATGAAATACGTGAAATCGCGGATCGGGCGTCCCTTGCGCACCAGTTGCCAGTCCAGCCACACGCGTTCGCCATCCGGGCGGACGTAGCTGTTGCCCTGGTGGCTGTCGCCGTGGACCAGGCACCAGGGGCCCTGCTCCTTGGTCTGCGCGAAATCGATCAGCGCGTCGAACACGGTGTGCAGGCGCGAGAGGTTGCCCTTGATCCATGCCGGCAGGAAGGCCTGGTATTCCGCCTTGACGTGATTGCGCTCGGCGAAGCTGTACATCATGTGCAACTGCTGCGTGTCGACCGGGGTGGCCATCGAGACCGGCACCCAATCCGCCGCGTGCAGCACCGGGCTGTCCCAGAAGGCGCCGTGGATGCGTGCCAGACTGGCCACCGCGCGCGCTGCTTCCTCGACACCCATGTGATCGGTGCTGATACCGAAGTGGCCGCCCTCGATCGACAGGTCCTCCATCATCACCAGCCCTTGGCCGCTGTCGGCGCGCGGGTCCCAGGCTTCGAAGTAGGAGCGCGGTGCGGGGAAGGCGACGTGGCCGCGGAAGTCCTCGTAGAAACGCGCTTCCAGGCGGCAGATGCCCTGGCTTTCGAACTGCGCCCAGTTGGCCTTAAGGCACACGTTCTGCGGGATGCCCGCCGCCTTGCCGACGTCGTTGAGCGTCAGCTTGACCTGGTACTTGGTGGTGTGGCTGTTGCGCAGGAAGACCTTTTCCATCGCTTCCACGACGATGCCGGGATAGCGCGGCTGCATGATTGCGGTCAACCACTGCGGGGTCACGTCTTCAAGGCGGGCAGGGATGCCAACCGGATTCGCCAATACCGTCATCGCCCGCTCTCCTATTTCGTTTTCTTGAGTTCGCGCAGCGCGCGGTTGGCGGCGATGCGCCCGGCGATGCCCGATACGCCGCCGCCCGGATGCGCCCCCGCGCCGCCGATCAGGAAGCCGGGGAAGGGTGGCTTCGGTCCGCCGAAGCCGGTGGCAGGGCGATGCACGCCCGATCGCAAGGCGCCGAAGTCGATGTGGGTGACGCAGCCGTTGGTGACGTTCAGCCGCTTCTCGCGCTCGCGCGCGGTTTCGACGAAGCGGCCGACCTCGGTGTCGAGGCCTTCGTAGAACTCGCCCAGGTGCGCCTTGATCGAGGCCATGGTGCTGTCCTTGAGCGCGGGCGACCAGCCCTCGCGCGCGTCGACCGCGACGCCGGGCAGGTAGACGTAAGCGAGCGAGCCGCCGGGCGGGGCCTGCGTCGGGTCGGAGTTGGACAGCGGGCTCAGCGACATCGCGTGGCGCTGCGGAATGTCGCCGCGCCGCGCGGTGGCGAAGGATTCGCGCACTTCCTCGGGCGTGCCGATGAGGCCGACCGCCTTGTTGAGATCGGCGCCGTCGTGGCGCAAGTCCTGGTGGCGCTTGAGCGTCAGCGGGCCCGACATCGCGATGTTGGCGAGGAACGGGGCCGAGTTGGAGCGGTTGGCCGGGGCGTGTTCGATGCGCTGCACCAGTTCGCGCGGGACGCCGCCGGGCGTCGTCAGGCGCATCGCGGTGCGCGGATCGCAGGTGGCGATCACCATCTTCGCGCGGATTACCCGGCCGTCGGCCAGCCGCACGCCGCGCGCCGCGCCGCCGTCGACGATGATTTCGGCGACCGGCGCGTTCAGCTCGATGCGCGCGCCCGACGCCTTGATGCTGCGCGCGAGCGCGTTCGAGAACGACTGCAGACTGCCGATCGGCTTGCCGGTGCCGTATTTGTGAGTCACCGCGAAGATCATGTAGGCGGCGGCGTTGCCGTCGTCGTCCACCGGCCCCGCGCCGGCGGCGATGCCTAACAGCAGCGCTATCGTGGCGGGATGCTCGAAGCGTTCGCAGGCGATCTGGTCCGCCGTCGCCTTGGACATGGCGACCAGTTCGTCCTTCAGGCGCACGTTGCGCACCGCGGCGCCGATCATCTTCGACGCGTTGCGCAAGTCCGGCCGGCCGGGTTCGGACATCATCATCGGAAAGCCGATGTCCATCATCACGTTCAGCGTCTTCATGAACGCGAGGTAGGCCTTGCCGTCGTTGCGGTTGATCCGCGCGATGTCGTCGGCGGTGCGCTCGTAGTCGTAGAACAGCGCGATCGAACTGCCGTCGGGATGGAGGTAGGCGTAGGTCGGATCGGGATCGACTGTGCGCAGGCCGTACTTAGCCAGCTCGAAGTCCTCGATGATCCCGGACTTGCGCGCGAACAGCAGTTCCACCGCGCACGGTGTGACGAGGTGCTCGGGCGCTTCGGGGATCATGTACCCCGAACTGGTCATGCCGCCCACTTTGTCGAGCCGCTCGACGACCACGACCTTCTTGCCCTCGCGCGCGAGATAACCGGCGGCGGCCATGCCGTTATGGCCGGCGCCGATGACGACTACGTCCACCGCCTCGCCGATGACGCTTGCTTGCGCGGCCATTTCAGGCGTCCGCGGCAGCGGTGTAGGCCTTGCCCCACTCGGCCAGGGCGATCAGGCGGGCCTTGCGGTCGGCCTCGATCTGCGGGATCTTTGCCTCGTCCGGGCCATCGGGCACCAGCACCAGCGGCTCTTTGCCCAAGCTGGCGAGCGCCAGCGCGCAGACGTCGGCCGGATCGTAGGCGATCGAATAATCCATGCCCAGCCCCTCGGTGGCGCGGCGCAGCGTGGGCGTGTCCATGATCGGCGCGGCGATTCCGACGATGTCGACGTTGCGGCCCTCAAGCTCGGCCCATAGCGACTCGACGAAGTTCAGCTCGAACGCCTTGGTCGCCGAATACATCACCAGCCACGGCTGCCCGCCCAGCCCCGCGCCCGAGGACATGACGATGATCCCGCCCTTGCCGCGCGCCAGGAAGCGGTTGCCGAAGCCGTGTGTGGCTTCGAGCACGTTGGCGGCGTTCATCCTCAGCAGCCGCAGCGAACGGTCGACCGGCTCGCCGAAGAAGCTGTTGCCGGCGCCGTCCGCGCCCGCGTTCGAAATGTAGAGGCCGATGTCGAGGTCGGCCGTCGCCTCGACCAGCCGTGCGCCCGCGCCGGGTTCGGTGAGGTCGGCGGTCAGGCTGCGGAAGGCGATGCCGTAGCGGTCTTCGAGGCTTTGCCCCAGCGCATCGAGCGCGGCGGCGCGCCGCGACACCAGCACGAGATTGATGCCCATCGCCGCAAGCTGCTCGGCATAGCAAGCGCCGGTTCCCTCGGACGCACCGGCGATGATGGCCCAGGGGCCATAGCGTTCGACGAAGGCGGCTTTGTCCAGTTTTGGCACGTCGATCTTGCGCATCGGCTTCTTCCTCTCGCTCGCGGTGGCTCGGCCGTGACCGGCGACCGCTGTTCGCGAGGGAGACTAGAAGACGGCGCGCCAAGTCCCGCCTATCTAGGGGAAGGAGGTCTGAAATGCCCGGCGGATCCTATCTCCCGGTAGGCCCCGCACCGGCGCGAGAATCGCATTCTATAGAATATGGAACGCGCAAAAGCCCTCACCGCCGATCCCATCGCGCTGCAGGGCGCGTCCGTCACGCTGCGGCAGGCGGTGATCCATAGGCTGCGCGACCGGATCGTCGATGGCACCCTGGCGCCCGGCCTGCTGCTGCGCGAAAACGACCTGGCGCAGCGCATGGGCGTAAGCGCCACGCCCGTCCGCGAAGCGCTGGGCACGCTGGCGTCCGAAGGCCTCGTCGAAATCGAGGCGCACCGGCTCAAGCGCGTGACCCCGATCGACCGGACCGCGACGTGCGACCTGATGCGGGTGCAGGCGGAGTTGTGGCGGCTGGGATACCGCTGGGGCATGCCCAACCTTGGCGCGGCGCAAGTCGCCCTCCTCGACCAAGCGGTCGCCCGCTACCGCGCCGCGCTAGATAGCGGCGAATACATGGCCGCGATCCGGGCGGGGCTCGATTTTCACACCGTGTTCATCATGGCTTCGCAGAACCGCGAACTGTTGCGTTCCACGCTCGACCGGCGCGGCTTGATCGCCCGCTACATCTTCCTGCACGGCATTCAGACGCTCACCTCGGTCGGCCTTTCCCAGCACGTAAGCATCCTGAGCGCCTTCCGGTCGGGCGACCACACGGCGGTTCTGGCCTGCCTTGACCGGATGGCCGCGCGCCTCGTGGCGCTGTGCGACGACGTCGGCGACACCTTTTCCCACCAGTAAGGACGACCATGGATTTCGAACTCCCCGAGGAATATCGCGCGTTCCGCGACACCGTCCGCCGCTGGGTCGACAAGGAAGTGCCCAAGGCCTGGGCGCGAGAACTCGAACGCGACGAGCACGCCTATCCCTTCGCCTTGTGGGACAAGTTCACCGAGGCCGGCTTCCACGGCGTCGGCATCGCGGAGGAGTTCGACGGGCAGGGCGGCGACGTCGTCATGCAGATGCTGCTGGCACGCGAGCTTGCACGGTCGCTGGGAGGGCTCGCGTGGATCTGGGGCATCACCAGCTTTGCCGGCTCCAAGTCCATCGGGCTTTACGGGTCGCCCGAACAGAAGGCGAAGTACCTGCCGCTGATCGCCACCGGGCAACTCAAGGCGGCGATCGCCTTCACCGAACCGGGCGGCGGCACCGACCTGCTGGGCGCGATGGCGACCACGGCGGAAACGGTCGACGGCGGCTGGAAGCTGAACGGCGAGAAGATCTGGTCGTCGTCCGCGCACGTCGCCGATTACCTGCTCGTCATCGCGCGGAGCGACAGGAATGCCGAGAAGAAGCATCTGGGCCTGACGCTGTTCTGGGTGCCGACGAAGACCGCTGGCGTGACGATCACCCCGCTCGCCAAGCTCGGCATGCGCTCGATGGGCAGCTGTTCGGTCCATTTTGAGGATGCGTTCGTGGCCGACGAACAGGTCCTGGGAGAGCCGGATAAGGCCTGGTACATGCTGCTACCCACGCTTAACAACGAGCGCGTCATGGTCGGCGCGTTCTGCTTGGGCGTGATCGATGGGGTGCTGGAAGACGCGCTCGACTACGCGAAGCAGCGCAAGGCGTTCGGCGGCATCATCGGCCGTTTCCAGGCGTTGCAGCACTACATCGCCGACATCGCCACGATGCAGAAGACCACCGAACTGATGCTGCACTACTGCGCGCACAAGCAGGCGCGCGGAGAGAACGTGGGCGTCGAGGCCAACATGCTGAAGCTGATGGCGTCCGAGAACGCCAATGCCGCGGCGGACCTGGGCATCCAGATCCTGGGCGGCATGGGCTATTCGGCGGAAACCGACATGCAGCGCTACTGGCGCGACAGCCGGCTGTGGCGGATCGGGCCGATCACCAACGAGATGGTGCGCAATGGGATCGCCGAAAGCCTCGGCCTGCCCCGCTCCTTTTAAGCGACCGCCAAGCAGGAGGATACGAGAGATGATGTTCGCGCAGCAGCCCATTCCGGGCCACGTGCCGGCCGAACTGGTCGCGCCTGACTTTCCGTTCATTTTCGGGCTGACGACCGAGCAGGACCCCTTCGACGACCTGGCGATGCACGTCCACGAGGGCCCGGACATCGTCTATGCGCCGCACGCTTATCCGGGCGGTACGGCGGCATGGGTGCCGCGCCGGATGGCGCACTTGCGCGCCATCTACCTCGATACCGAGCATTTCTCGTCGACCGATTTCTCGCCGTTTTCCAAGCTGATCGGCGGCGAATGGATCAGCTCTCCGGCGGAACTCGATCCGCCTCGGCATGGCCCTTTTCGCCAGATGGTCAATCCCGCCTTCACCCCGCGGGCGATGGCGGCGCTGGAGACGCGGATCCGCCAGTACGCGGTGGAATACATCGACGCTTTTGCCGCGCGCGGCGAATGCGAATTCATGGGCGAATTCGCATTCGAGTTCCCGATCAAGGTCTTCATGGACCTGATGGGCCTGCCGCATGACCGCGTGGGCGAGTTCATGGAGTGGGAGATGAACCTGCTCCACAACCACGATCTGGCGAAGATCGCCGAGGCGACGCGCAACGTCATCGACTACCTGAGCGCCGAGATCGAACACCGCCGCGCCAATCCACGCGACGATCTCATCACGTACGGCGTCCAGGGCCAGATAGTGGGGCGTAGCTTGACTCAGGACGAGTTGCTGGGCTTCATGTTCAACCTGTTCATCGGCGGCCTCGATACCGTGTCCACCAACATGGGCCTGCATTTCCGGCACCTGGGGCGCAATATGGAGGACCAGGCGCTCCTGCGCGCCAACCCTTCGGACATTCCCCATGCCATCGACGAATTGATGCGGGCCTATGGCGCGGTGACGACGTTCCGCTCCTGCCGGAAGGAGACCGAGCTGGCCGGCGTGCGTTTCATGCCTGGCGACAAGGTGGCGATGTCGACCACGCTGGCGGGGCGTGATCCGGCGGAGTTCGACGATCCGACCGCCGTGCGCCTCGATCGCAAACCGCGCCACGTGGGCTTCGGCTTCGGCATTCACACTTGCGTCGGCATGCACCTCGCCCGCCGCGAACTGCGGATCGCGATGGAGGAGTTCCTCGCCCGCATTCCCGAGTTCCGCATCGCGCCGGGGCACCAGGTCCGTTGCCACCTGGGCATGATCCAGCCAGTCGCACTGCCGCTGGTGTGGGATACTTAAAGGTCGAGGCAGGCTTCTTCGAAATCGAGGCGGGGATTGCGCGGGAACAGGCCCTGCGCGTCCCCGTAGCCGATGTTGCACAGGAAGTTGCTGCGCCAGCGCCCGTCGGGGAAGAACTCGGCGTCGAGCCCCGCCTTGTCGAACCCGGACATCGGGCCGCAGTCCAGGCCCAGCAGCCTGGCCGCGATCATCAGGTACGCGCCCTGCAGCGTCGAGGAACGGGCGACCGTCTCCTCGATCAGTGCCGGTTTGCCTTCGAACGCGGCGCGCATGTCGCGCGCGGGGAACAGCTTGGGGAACAGTTCGTGGAACCGGGTGTCGCCAGCGATGATGACGGTGCAGGGCGCCGTGGCCACCTTGTCGACGTTGCCGGGATTGACGTGCGGCAGCAGCCGCTGCTTCGCGGCGGCGGAGCGCACGAACACGAAGCGGCCCGGATTGCCGTTTGCCGCCGTCGGCCCCCACCGCGCCAGATCGTACAGCGCCCGCACGGTGCGATCGTCGACGCGGCGGTCGGTCCAGGCGTTGTGGCTGCGTGCCTGCAGGAACAGGCGGTCCATCGTGGCGGCATCGAGCGGGGCGGCGTCGAGCGGGTCGGCGGTCACGGTCATGGCGGTTCACCTTTGCCGCAGGATGGCGCGCCGCCCACCGGCAAGGCGGGCGGCGCGTAGAGGCGATCAGTACGATCCGGGCGGCGAGATCGGGTCGGCCCCGGCCTTGTTGCGGCCGTAGATCTCGTAGCCGATGGTCGGGATGTTCTGGATGTGCCGCGTCGCCATCGACACGTCGCGCCAATAGCGGTTGATCGGCTTGTCAGTGGCGAAGCCGGACGAGCCCGCCTGGAACATCAGCGATTCGCTGGCGCCGTGGACCAGTTCGATGATCTGCGCGGTCGCCGCGCGGTGGCGGGCCTTTTCGGGCAGCGTGTACTCTTCGCCGAGGCCCACGCGGTCGAGCTTGGCGGTCACGTCGAACAGGATCAGCCGCGCGGTGTCGATCATCGCTGCGGCTTCGCCGAGGTCGCGCATGTAGGCGCCCGAATTGGTGCGCGGGGTGATGAAGGTCGTCAGCACCGGTTTGCCGGGCGATTCGGCGGTGACGATCTCGAGCATCGCCTCGACCGCGCCGATCAACTGGGCGACGCCGGTGACGCGCACCACGGGGACGGCAGGGAGCAGGTCCGAGGGCGCGCCGAAGTGGCGCTTGGTGCGGTCGATCTGGCCGGCGCGCTCGTCCATCAGCACCATCTGCGCGTCGGGAATGAAGACGTCCTTGGCGATCGCGGTGTCCGAGCCGGTGCCCTGCATGCCGCTGACGAACCAGGTGTCCTCGATCGTCATCGCGTCCATCGGCAGGTAGCACATGCTGATGCCGGGCACGACCGGACCGTCATAGCCTTCCAGCACCACGCCCTGCTGCGCCCACTTCGACTGGCGCGAGCCGGACATGTAGGGCCAGCGGCCGTTGATGATCCAGCCGCCGTCGACCTTGCGGGCCTTGCCGGGCGGGTTGTACGCGCCGCAGACCGGCTGCGGGCCTTCGCCGAAGATCGCATCCTGCACGCCATCGGGCGCGAGGCTGGTGATCCAGCTCGTGCCGTTGACGATCTGCATCACCCAGCTCACCGCCGGATCGCCCTTGGCGATCTCGATCTGGACGCGGCAGAAGTCGGTGGGCGACAGGCCGAAACCGCCGACCCGCTTGGGCAGCAGCAGCCGCAGGAAGCCTTCGTCGGTCAGCATCTGGTGCACCGCCGGGGTCGGGCTGCGGCGCTTTTCGCCCGCCGGGGCCTCGCCCTGCAGGAAGCTGCGCAGGCTGCGGGCCTTTTCGACGAACGCGTCGGCCGTGGCCTTGTCGGCGAAGTCGCCGTCTACCCCGACCTCGATTTCAGCCATAGTCGCCATCGGTCATCCTTTCTCTGATTTTGTCTGATTTCTTGCGATCTTGAGCGCCCATTCGTACAGTCGGTCGGGAGCGTCGTTCCAGATGTTCAGCCAGTCGTCGGTGGCGGGGATGATGAGCGTGCTCAGTTGCAGGCGCACCATGGTGTCGCAGAACGTGTCGCGGTCGAGCGGGCAGCCGACGACGGTTTCGAAATGGTCGAGCACGGGATCGAGCGCGCGGCGCACCGCGGCCTTGTGCCGGGCGAAGTGGGTGCGCAGGAAATTGAGGTGGAAGGCCGGCTCGACCTCGAAGATGCCATCCGGCGAACGCTCGACGGTGAACCGGGCGTAGAAGCGCATGACCGAACGGAAGCGCTCGATCGGCTCGGCAATGGACTCGCCCGCTTCGACGATGCCCCGTTCGAAATTGATGCACACGTATTCGCTGACGGCGGCCAGCACCTCGTCCTTGGAAGCGAAGTAGCGATAGAGCGTACCGCGCGAAACGCCGCTGCTTTCGCTGATGTCGCTCATCGAGAGCCGGCGCGCGCCCATGCTGCCGATCGCCCGCAGCGTCCCGTCGAGAATCTTGAGGACGCTGCCGGTCTGGTCGGTCTCGACCAGATTGCTCCAGTTCGGAGGTGGCATCAGTTTCATGTTTGCGCTTCCATCTCGGCGAGATTGTGGGGAACGCTCACATAGCCCGGTAGATGCTGGCCGCCATCCACATTGATAAGCTCGCCATTGACGAAGCGGGACATTTCCGAGGCTAGGAACAGCACGACCGGGCCGATGTCCTTTTCCGGGTCGCCCGCGCGTTTCAGGGGATTGCTGGCGGTCGCCATGTCGAGGAAGCCGGGAACGGTGTCGACCAATTCGGCGAAGACCTGGCCCATGCCGGTTGGCGCGATCGCGTTGGTGCGAATGTTGAAACGCCCCCATTCGACCGCCGCGCTGCGGGTGAGACCCAGGATCGCGCCCTTGTTCATGTTGTAGTCGGCGTGGAGCCACGCGCCGGTCTGCGCGTCGATCGAATAGAAGTTCACCACCGAGCCGCCGCCGCGCGCCTTCATGTGCGGGAAGGCCGCGCGCATCGCCCACCAGGTGCCCCAGGTGCCGATCTCCAGCGTGCGCTGGAGCATTTCGTCGGTCTTCTGTTCGAGCAGGATGTTGTCCGAGAGCAGCGAGGCGTTGTTGACGAGGATGTCGAGACCGCCGAACTCGGCGACGGCGCGTTCGACCATCGCCTCGACGTGGTCCTTCACGCCCATGTCCGCGGATAGGCCCGCCGCGCGCACGCCGAACTCTTCGGTGAGTTGCGCCGCGACCGCTTCTGCGGCGGCCCCGTCGCGGCCGGTGACGAGCACGTGCGCCCCGTCGCGGGCGAGGCAGCGCGAGATGCCGTAGCCCAGACCCTTGGCGCCGCCGGTGACGATCGCAACTTTGCCTTTTACCAAACCCGTCATGCTGCAAGTCCCGTCGTTTGCTCGCTCAGAGCGCGGTCCATGTTCATGCGCTCCTGGCAGTAGTCTTGTGTGAAAACGTAGCCGCGCACGGAACCGCGCCGATCGCGGAATAAGTACTTCAGGCCCTTTTCGTCGTTCGCCGTCTCCTCCCAGGCACCCTCGACCCCTTGCGGGGCGGGCAGCAGGACGACGGGGCACGCGGTGGTCTTGACCTGCACCGAAAGCGGCGGGAAGCGGATTTCCATCGGCGTGCCGAGCACGCTGGGCGCGATCGCCCGCGCCGCCGCCATAATCGGAGTGACGTAGGCGGCCAGCCCTTGCGGATACTGCGCGCAGTCGCCGATCGCGAAGATGTGCGGGTCGCTGGTGCGGCCGGTCTGGTCCACCACGATGCCGCGCGCGACATCGAGCCCCGCGTCTGCCGCCAGTTGCAGATGCGGGCGCAGGCCCACGGCCGAAAGCACCGCCGCGGCTTCGATCGTCTCGCCGCCGTCCAGTTCGGCACGGATGCCGGTGCCGGACTTGTGGATCGCGAGGACCTTGCGGCCGAGGTGCCATTCGACGCCCTTTGCGGCGAGCGCCTCGCGGATAGCCGATCCGACGCCCGCCGGGACCAGTTGTGCCAGCGGATGCGAGAGCATGTCCACCACCACCGGGCAGTAGCCGGTGGCGGAAAGGTCGTTGGCGAACTCGGTGCCGACCAGCCCGCCGCCCATCACCAGAACGCGTGCGCCCTCTGGCAGGATCGCGCGGAATTCGCGGTAGTTGTCGAGGTTGTTGACCGCCAGCGCGCGATGGGCGGCGTCGCCGTCGATCGGTGGTCGCACCGGATCGGCGCCCAGCGCCAGCACTAGCTTGTCGTAGAAGATCGGCCCGCCGGTGGTCAGCACCGCCTTGTCCTCGCGGTCGATCGCCTCGACCTCGCGCCCGGCGCGCAAGTCGAGGCGAAGCTGCGCGGCCATCTTTTCGGCAGGCGTGGTGACGAGCGTGTCGGCGACCTTGCCCTTGGCCAGCGCGGTGGACAGCGCCGGCTTGGAGTAGAAGTGCCCATCGTCGCGCGTCACCAGCGTCAACCGCGCGTCCGGCGCAAGTTTGCGAAGCTCGCGCACGACGCCGTAGCCGGCCAGGCCACTGCCGATCACCACGATATGCGGGGATGCCGTCACCACCGTGCTCCCGGTCAGAGGAAAATGGCGAAGTTGGACATGCCCAGCGTCGACTGGTCGACGATGATCTCGCGCCGGGCCAGCTTGTATGCGCCGTCGACGAGCCGCCAGACGTCGCGGCGCTCGGCGGTGATCGTCTCGTTGTCCGGATTGTCGAAACGGCTGCGCTCGACGTAGAGGTAGCTGACCACCTCGTATTCGCCGGGTGTGTCGCATTCGGCGGCGCGCACGTTGGTGACGAAGCGGCGGGTGCGCGAGGGCGGGTCTTCCGCCCAGGCGCTTTTTGACAGGCGTCCGGTGCGCATCAGCATCGAATCGTAGTTCTCGTCGAAGTGCTTCATCGTGCGCACCACGTCGCGGTCCTTGTTGGGACCGTTGCGGGTGAGGCGCAGCGGCGCGGTGTAGCTGAGGTCTTTTTCGAGATAGGCGACCCAGTCGTCGAACCGGCGCTCGTCCAGCGCGGCCGCTTCGTCGTACAGCGTTTCGAGCAGGCGGTTGTAGACTTCCGAGCCGAGCGGAACGCGCTTGGTCGAGACCAGGCCGCGCATGACGCCGGTCTTTTCGACCGCGGCAGTGGCGTAGTTCACCATGATGGTATCCTCTCTCTTGTTCGGGCGGCTCAGGCGCGGGTCATTAGGTCGTAGTAGGCCATCCACCAGGCCCACTGCGTGTCGTCCTTGGTGAAGCCGGGGTAGAGATCGCCGCCGCCGACCCAGCCTTCGGGACGTTCGTGGCCGTGGAGCGCCTGGTACTTGAGCGTGATGGTCTTGCTCATGTGGCCGCGCGAATTGCGCATGATCTGCGGCCAGGTGTCGGCATCGTCCTGCTCGATCGTGCCCGAGGTGCCGGTGCTCCAGATCGCGTTCTGCAGCATGTCGCGCTTGACGTCCTCGGGTGCGTCCTTCTCGGCGAAGATGAAGTTCACGAACTCCACCCGGTCCGGCCCCTTGGGCACGTAAGTGTGCAAGGACAGCGCCCCCGAAGCACCGCCGTCCGCGCGCGGGGCGAAGATGAAGGCGATCAGGATGTTCGGGAACATGCCGCCGACCTGCGGCGGGATGGTGGCCAATTGCTTCACCTGGTCTTCCGACAGGTTCTTGAATAGCTGCGGGATCAGGTCCTTGGTGATGCCCGGCGGCGGCAGCAGGTGGAGGCATTCCTCGACTGACTTACCCTCGAAGCTGACGTCGGCGAACATCTTGAAGGTCTGCGCCGCCTCGAGGCAGCGCAGCGTGTGGCCCTGCGGCACCGACAAGTCGACGCCGTACATGCCCGGCGCGGTGTCGTAGATCGATTCGGCGGTGCCGCCCATGATCCCGCCTTCCATCAGCGAGCGGTGCAGTGTCAGCGTGTGGAAGCCGTCGGAACCGGACTGCTCGCCAGGAATCTTCCAGTTGCACGGCAGCACGAAACGCTGCGGGGGGCCAAGCATCTCCAGCCCGCTGTCAGTGCGGCAGAACAACTGGTCGAGGTAGAACTTGGCGTCGCCCAGGTACTCCTCGAAAGGCAGGTCCTCGTTCCAGGTGGCGAAGATCAGGCCGCCGTAGAGGTGGACCTTGGCCTTCTTGAGCCCGAGTTCGTCCTTCCCCCGCTTGTTGCCGTGCATCTGCTCCTTTTCGATTGGCGCGCCGATGAAGCTGCCGTCGGCGCGGAACGCCCAGCCGTGGTAGATGCAGCGGTGCGCGTGGGCGTTGCCCGCTTCCGCCGTGCACACCTTCATCCCGCGATGCGGGCACACATTAAGCATGACGTGGATTTCGCCGCTGCGATCGCGCGAGACGATGACGTTGTCCTCGGCCATGTCGCGCATGACGTAGTCGCCGGCCTTGGGGATCTCGGTCTCGTGGCCCAGCAGCAGCCAGGTGCGCGCGAAGATGCGCTCCATTTCGACTTCGTAGAGTTCCTTGTCGTTCATCACCCGCAGCGAGACTTCGTTCATGTCGCGGTCGATGAGGTCGTCGATGGTCGTGCCATCGGTCAGCGTAAGCCCCGAGTTGTGAAGCATTTTCCTCTCCTTGGAAAATATCGTTGTTCGCATGATACATATTGAACTAAAACTGTTCAAGCTGTAATATCAGTGGGAGAGGAGAGAAAGCGATGACGCTGAAGGTTGTGATCGATAAGGCGGCGTGCTGCGGGTACGGGGTCTGCGCGGAAATATGCCCGGACGTGTACAAGCTGGACGCCAACGGCATCGTCTACGTCGATGACGAAACCGTCCCCGAGGGGATGGAGGACCTGGCCCGCGAAGGCGCCGAAGCCTGTCCTCAGTCCGCGCTCGCGGTGGTCGATGCGTGACGTTTCTCTCCCTCGGCCGCGCGCCCTTGGCTGCGCGCGATCGCCGCTGGAAAAACCTGCCCTCGGATAGGTCCTATGACCTGTCGCGCTGGACAGGATCCATGCGCGACAAGGGAGAGATACTGGTGGGCGCCGATACCGACATTCTGTTCACGCCGTTCGATGCGGGCGGGCTGACGCTGCGCAACCGGTTCGTGATGGCGCCCATGACGCGCAATTTCTCGCCTGGCGGCATCCCGTCCCCAGGCGTGGCCGACTATTACCGGCGGCGGGCAGCGGCGGACGTCGGCCTGATCGTGACGGAGGGGGTCGGGGTCGATCATCCCGCGGCGCTGGGCCGCGAATCGGTGGGCGGCGGCGCCTCGCCCGTGCTGCACGGCGAGACGGCACTGGCGCGCTGGCGCGAGGTCGTCGCTGCGGCGCACGAGGAGGGGGGCAAGATCGTCCCGCAACTGTGGCACCAGGGCGTGATCCGCGCTCCCGGCACCGGCTATCACCCCGAAGCGCCATCTGCCCGCCCTTCGGGAACCTGGGGGCCGACCGAGGGGGCGATGGTGCCGCCAGACTACCTCGAACTGGTCCGCCAGGATACCGCCCCGCTGACCGAGAGCGAGATCGGCGACATCATCGCCGGCTTCGCGCGCAGCGCCGCCAACGCCCGCGCGGTCGGCTTCGACGGTGTCGCGCTGCACGGGGCGCACGGCTACCTGATCGACAGCTTCATCTGGCAGCAGACCAATCGCCGCGCCGATGGCTGGGGCGGCGACCTGCCGGCGCGCGCGCGCTTCGCAGCCGAAGTGATCCGCGCGGTGCGTGCGGCCACCGCGCCGGACTTCCCGATCGTCTTCCGATTCTCGCAATGGAAGCTGCAGGACTACGACGCCAGGATCGCCGCAACCCCGGCCGAGCTGGAAGCCTTGCTCGCCCCGCTCGTCGATGCCGGGGTCGACGTGCTGGACGCCAGCACCCGCATCTTCACCCGGCCCGCGTTCGAAGGGTCGGACCTTGGGCTGGCGGGCTGGGCGAAGAAGCTCACCGGCAAACCCACCATGGCGGTGGGCGGAGTGGGCCTCGACAAGGACCTGCAATCCTCCTTCGCGCAGCCCACCGTCATGACCGACAACCTCGCCCTCGTCGCCGAGCGCGTTGCGAAAGGGGAGTTCGATCTCGTCGGCGTCGGCCGGGCGCTGCTGATGGACGCCCAATGGGTCCGCCGCACGCGCGAAGGGCAGGCGGTGAATCCATTCCGGCTGGAAGCCTACGGCTCGCTGGACTGACCCGCGAGCAATCCGTCGTCCCGGACTTGATCCGGGACGACGCCCCCCGCTCAATGGCTATCCGCCGCAGCGTAGACCTGGATGCGCGCAAGGTTGGTCCGCTCCGGCTGCAGCGCCATATGGACGATGGCGCCGGCCACGTCCTCGGGCTGCATTGGCGGAATGAAGCTGTCCCAGCCCGGTTCGCCGCGGCTCTTCATGTCGTCGAAGATTTCGGTGCTGGTCGTGCCGGGCGCGACGATGCCGACCTTCACCCCGCTGCCCGCCAGTTCGACGCGCAGGCAGTCGGTGAACGCCTCCAGCGCGCGCTTGAGGCCGCCGTAGACGCCGACGCCAGGAGCGACGATCTGGGCGCCGATGCTGGAGATGTTGATGATCTGGCCGCGCCCCGCCGCCTTCATCGTGCGCCCGAACAGCGTGCTGGTCCGCACCACCGCTTCGTAGTTCAGCGCGATCATCGGGCGCAACTGGTCGAGATCGAACAGGTCGAGCGGCGCGGCGTGGAGGATGCCGGCGTTGTTCACCAGAATGTCGGTCCGTCCGAAACGGTCGAGGACGAAATCGTGCACCGCCTGCGCCGCGTTAGGTTCGGCCATGTCGATGGCGAAGGGCTGGCTGTCGGGCCCTAGCGCGCGAGCCAGGGCCTCAAGCTTTTCCGCCCGGCGTGCGACGGGGACGATGGTAGCGCCTTCGCGGGCCAACGCGCGCGCCGTCGCCTGGCCAATGCCCGAGGATGCTCCGGTCACGATCGCCACTTTTCCGTCCAGGTTCATGAGAAATCCATCGTCCTTGCGATCGTTCAAAGTTGCGCGGCATGGCCCGCGCCGCGCGGCAGGATCGTGGTCCCCCCGGTCAGTCCGCGGCGGATCATGGGCGCGGCGAGGAAATCGTGCGGGAAGCCCGGTTCGAACCGGCTCGCCTCCTCCAGCCGCGCGACGTGGTCCGCTTCGAGGGCGACGCCCAGCGCGCCCAGATTGTCGTCCAACTGCCGCATGGTGCGCGCGCCGATCAGCGGCGAAACCACGGCGGGGTTGCGCAGCGTCCAGGCGATGGCGACTTGCGCGGAGGTGACGCCGATCTCGTCCGCGACCGCCTTCACCGCATCGGCGATCGCGACGGCGCGCGCGTTCACCCGGCCCGTCGCCGCGAGCAGCGGCGCTCGCCCTCCCGGTTCCTCGGCCGTTTCCCCGGCCGTCGCGCCGGTCGCATATTTTCCGGCGAGCCGCCCGCTCGCCAGCGGAGACCACGGCAGCACGCCGATGCCCAGCGCCTGCGCTGCGGGGATTAGGTCGCGCTCGGCGGTGCGCTCGATGAGGTTGTATTCGACCTGCAGCCCCGCGAACTGCGTCCACCCGCGCAACTCCGCCACGGTCTGCAGCCGGGCGATCTGCCATGCGGGGGTGTCCGAAATGCCCAGGTACAAAACCTTGCCCTGCCGCACCAGATCGTCGAACGCGCGCAGGATTTCGTCGCCGGGCGTGGTCCCGTCCCAGACGTGGAGGAAAAACAGGTCGATCCGGTCGGTGCGCAGGCGCTTGAGGCTGGTCTCCACCGTCTGCATCATCGTGCGGCGGCTGTTGCCCGCGGCGTTGGGATCGCCCTCGCCACGCGTGAGCGAATACTTGGTGGCGAGGACCAGGCGTTCGCGCTTGGCATGGGCGAAAGCGCCGGTCAGGTCTTCGGAGCGGCCGTCGGCGTAATAGCCTGCGGTATCGATGAAGTTGCCGCCGCGATCGACGTAGGCGTCGAACATGCGGCGCGACTCGTCCTCGGGCGCGCCCCACTCCTCGCCGAATGTCATGGTCCCCAGCGACAGCGGCGATACGCGCAGGCCGGAGCGGCCGAGCAACCGATACGTGTCGAGCGAAAGCGGCGCCTGTGTCATCGAATGTCCTGTCTCGAACGTGTCCTGCGCCTATTCACCAAGCGCGGCCGCGCCGGTCCCCCGCCGGGCGACACGGCCCGCCGTCATTCGTCGAGGCTCGCCTTGACGAGGGTGAAGCGGCGGCGCGCGATCTTCCAGCCATCGGACGTTCGCACCAGCGCATCATCGTAGTACCCCTCTGCGCGGTGCGTGACGCCCGAGTGGACCGGCGTCAGGATCGCGTCGACATAGCTTCGCGCCAGAACTTCGTTGTTCTGGTTTTCGATGGTGATGTTGGTGATGCGAAACAGAGTCGGCCCCAGCCGCCGGTGCGTCGCCTCCATGAACTCGGCGATCTCGCGCAGGCCGCGCCAGTGCCCGAACGCGCCGTAATCGGCTTCGCAATCGGGCGAGAAGCAGGTCCTGAACAGCGGCCAGTCGCGATTGTCGATGCTGGTCGCGTAGCGGAACAGCAGCCTGGATATTTCCCGCTCGTCCTCCGCGCAAATCGGTCGTCGCCGCGCCAGGCTGCAGTGTCCTCGCATGGTGTCGCTCCTGTTTGCCTCGACCGACACCATACGTGTACCGTGTAGTGGCTGGCCCGCCGAACGATAGGGGGCGGCGCCGATCGCAGCGTTTTCGTCCACCGACGGGCGATCAGCCGGGCAGTTGCGCGGCGAGCCAGTCGGGCACGTTCAGGCTGTAGCATTTCTGCTCGTAGAGGCGGGCGATCCGCCACCCTTGGGCGGTGCGCACGAAATCGTGCAGGTACCACAGGCCGAACACCAGCGTATCAATGGTGGTGCCATCGTTCACCGTCATCGGATTGTAGCAGGCGGTGCGGGTCTTCGCGCGATCGCCGTCGATCTCGTAGCGGGTGGTCGACACCGCGTGCTGGAAGGCCTGGATCGGGGCCAGACTTTCCGACAGGAACCGCTTGATCTCCGGCAGCCCGCCCTTGACGCCGACCATTTCGGAATAGTCGATCACCGCGTCATCGGTGAACACCGCGTCCAGCGCGTCCCAGTCGCGCGAATCGACCGCATAGCAATAGCTGACGATCAGGTCCTGAATCTCGAACCGATCGGACATTTCCTGCAGACTGAGCGGCATGGCTTCTCTCCCGTTTCCTGAAGCGGGGGCTCGCATGCGCACAGTGTCTCGCGGCCTTCCGTCGGGTAGGTGCCGGTAGATGCACGGCGAATGAAGAAAGCGGTACCACGGCGCTGCTGCGGACAATTTTACGATAAAGGAGAGATATTTATGGGCCTCGCCCCATTCACCGAAGCCGATTTCGTTCTGTCCCCGGAGAAGCGGGCGGAAATTACCGATGGGCTGACCGATCGCCAGGCGTTCATGGTCAACCACTGGATGGACCTGCACGAAGTCATCAACCGCGGCGACTGGGACGGCATGGACGCCTTCTTCAACACCGAAACGATGACCTACGACAATCCGAACCGCCCGGATCTCGGCACCTATCACGTCTGGAAGACCTCGCCCCAGGGCCTCTACACGACGTTCCCGCCCAGCATCTACCGCACGCTGAAGGCCTGGGGCCGCGGTGAGGACGAGATCTGCGTGCTGTGCCACCACCACGGCAAGCACACCGGCGGTCCCTACATGGGCGTCCAGCCGACCGGCAACGAGCTGAACGTGCTGTGGTTCTCGTGGCTGCGCTTCCGTGGCGACAAGATCGACCACATCTATTCGATCTCGGACGTGCTGACGATGCTCAAGGACCTCGAAGTCATTCAGGTTCCGCAGCCGGTCGATCCCTACAAGTGATTACTTGCGCTACCCGGTCGGCGCGAAGCCGGCCGGGGGCGTGTGGATATAATCGTCCCCTTCGCGCAGCGATGGGGAGGGG
Source organism: Novosphingobium resinovorum (assembly GCF_001742225.1). Taxonomy (NCBI): domain Bacteria; kingdom Pseudomonadati; phylum Pseudomonadota; class Alphaproteobacteria; order Sphingomonadales; family Sphingomonadaceae; genus Novosphingobium; species Novosphingobium resinovorum. The sequence goes on from NZ_CP017077.1 coordinate 318,474, forward strand.
GGAGGACTAAGGGCTCACCTAACTAAGGCCTCTCCTACAAGCTGAACCCGCCGTCGACGATCAGCGTCTGGCCGGTGATATACCGCGCGCGATCGGAGGCCAGGAAGCCGACCGCCTCGGCGATCTCCTCGCCGCTGCCGAAGCGTTGCAGGGCGATGCGTTTGCGCTGCGTTTCCCAGATTTCGGGCGTGTAGAGCGTTTCCAGGAAATCGGCACCAAGCCCGGCATCGATGATCCCCGGCGCGACCATGTTGGCGCGGATGCCGTAGCGGCCCTCTTCCTTGGCGACCGCGCGGCCGAGCGCCTCGATACCCGCCTTGGGGACCGACGACAACGCATCGCCCGGCGGGAAGCAGTAGTTGGCGACCGACACGACCGACACGAAGTTGCCGCGCCCCGCCTTGCGGAAATAAGGCAGCGCGGCCGCGACGATGCGGGAAAAGCCGATCAGTTCGACCTCGATCACCTCGCGCCATTGGTCCTCTTCGATGCGGCTGACGAAGGGTTGCGGGATGGCGACGCCGCCGGCGAATATCACCGTGCCGATCATGCCGTACGCGCGCTCGGCCGTGTCGAAGGCCGCTGCGATCGAAGCGCGGTCGGCCAAGTCGCAGTGCACCGCGCGCGCATCGCCGGCGCGCTCGCCCAGCGTGTCGATCACCGCGCGCGCCTTGTCGGTGCTGGAGCGGTAGCCCACCGCGACGCCGTCCCACTCCGGGGCGAGGCGGCGGCAGATCGCACTGCCCAGCCCGCCTGTCCCGCCGACGACGAAGGCTGCGCCGTCGTTCATGCCGGCATGTACCGGGCCAGATGGTGCAGCAGGCGCTCGGCGAAGGAATCGTTGCGGTCGCCTGTGAACATGTGGCCGACGCCGTCGGCCTGTTCGACTTCGAGGTGCGGGGTCAATTCGCGAAAGCGCCGTACGCTGTCGGGCGAGACGATGTCGCTCAGCTCCGCGCGGATCAGCACGACCGGGGCTGCGACCTGCCGGGCTGCCGCGATCAGGGTCTCGCCTTCCGACGGCGGGTTGAGGAATTCGGGCGAAGCGGTGCGTGGATCCCACTGCCAGAACAGCCTGCCACGGTCCTCGCGCAAGGCGCTGGCAAGACCCGACGAATCGGCAAGAAGCGGGCGGCCGAGGTGCACATGCAGCGCTGCCGCTGCCTCGTCGGTGGAGACGAAGCCGTCCTCGCTGGCGCGAAAGAACGCGCGCACCCCGTCGACCCCGGTATCGTCCATGTAGGGCGAGACGTCGGCCAGCATGATGAGCCCTACCCGATCGGGATGGCGCGAGCCCCCTACCAGCGCCGCCTGGCCGCCGCGCGAGGCGCCGACCAGTGCGGCGGTGCGGCCAAGCGCGGCCAGTATCGCTTCGACGTCGCGGCCGAAGGCTTCGAGCAGGTAGTCACCATCGCGCGCCCAATCGCTTTCGCCGTGGCCGCGCAAGTCGAAGCTGAGGCCGTAATAGCCATGGCGCGCGACCTGGCGGGCGGAGCCGCGCCACGACCGGCGGCTTTGTCCCCCGCCGTGGAAAAAGCACACCGGCGGGCCCGACGGGTCGCCATAGGCATCGGCGACCAAGGTGAGCCCCGCGCCCGGTAGGCGAATGCGATGGGCCATCGTCATGCCGGGCTCAACGCGTCATTCGGCGGCGATCGGGGCGATCTCGGCGAACGAGGGGTGCTCGCCCGGGCCCTTGTACGCGAACTTGCCGGGCGCGTGGTGCCACTTGCCGTCGTTGCGGCTTTCGTAAGGCGAGGCGACTTCGATCAGGCAGCCGTGGGTGCTCTTCGGG